>JAIXUV010000106.1 GCA_027483345.1 Verrucomicrobiales bacterium
AGGGGCGACCTGGATCCGGGGGCCGTGGATCCGGCGAAGGGGGACGGAGTTGGACCGCGGCCTGGCGGCCGCGGCAACGAACGACGGGCCACGGACAACGGACAACAAACCACGGCCATCCCCATCCGTGCCCTCCGTGTCTCCGTGGCCAACACCCCCTCCGCCGCTCCCAAATTCCCTCTCGCCCACGATTCCGGGGCGCCGGTAGGGTGCGGTCTCGGTTTTCGACCAGAACATGAGCACTCCCAATGGTGACATCGCCCTGATCGGTCTCGCGGTCATGGGCCAGAACCTGATCCTCAACATGAACGACCACGGCTTCAACGTCGTGGCGTACAACCGCACCACCGCGAAGGTGGACGAGTTCCTCGCCAACGAGGCGAAGGGCACCCGCATCCAGGGCGCCCACTCGATCGCGGAGATGGTCTCCAAGCTGAAGCGGCCCCGCCGTGTCATGATGCTGGTGAAGGCCGGCCAGGCGGTGGACGACTTCATCGAGCAGCTGATCCCGCACCTGGAACCGGGCGACATCATCATCGACGGCGGCAATTCGCTCTACGGCGACACCGAACGCCGGGTGAAGTACTGCGAGACCAAGGGCCTGCTCTTCATCGGCACCGGCGTGTCCGGCGGCGAGGAGGGCGCGCGCCGTGGACCGAGCATCATGCCGGGCGGCTCCGTGAAGGCCTGGGAGGCCGTAAAGGACATCTTCCAGGGCGTCTCCGCGAAGGTGGACGGCGGTGTGCCGTGCTGCGACTGGGTCGGCGACGGCGGCTCGGGCCACTACGTCAAGATGGTCCACAACGGCATCGAGTACGGCGACATGCAGCTCATCTGCGAGGCGTACAACATCATGAAGAACGGCCTCGGTATGAGCGCCGACGAGATGCACCAGGTCTTCGCCGAGTGGAACCAGGGCGAGCTGGACAGCTTCCTGATCGAGATCACCCGCGACATCCTCGCCTTCAAGGACACCGACGGTTCGCCGCTGGTGGACAAGGTGCTCGACACCGCCGGCCAGAAGGGCACGGGCAAGTGGACCGTGATCGACTCCGCGAACCTCGCCCAGCCGGTCACGCTCATCGCCGAGGCGGTGTTCAGCCGCTGCGTCAGCTCGATGAAGGACGAGCGCGTGAAGGCGTCGCGCAAGCTCAAGGGTCCGCGTCCGGCCCTGTCGGCGGCCAAGAACCCCGTGGCGAAGAAGGCCTTCATCGCCGACATCATGAGCGCGCTCTACGCCTCGAAGATCGTCAGCTACGCCCAGGGCTACATGCTGATGCGGGCGGCGGCGGCGGAGTACAAGTGGAAGCTGAACTACGGCGGCATCGCCCTCATGTGGCGCGGCGGCTGCATCATCCGCTCCCGCTTCCTCGGCAAGATCAAGGAGGCCTACGACAAGAACCCGAAGCTGGCCAACCTGCTCCTCGACGACTACTTCCGCGGCGAGATCAAGAAGTCGCAGAAGGGCTGGCGCAACGTCGTGGCCTCGGCCGCCAAGAAGGGCATCCCGGTCCCCGCGTTCAGCACCGCCCTGGCGTTCTACGACCAGTACCGCTCGGCCTCGCTGCCGGCGAACCTGCTCCAGGCTCAGCGCGACTACTTCGGCGCCCACACCTACGAGCGCGTCGACAAGCCCCGCGGCGAGTTCTTCCACACCAACTGGACCGGACGCGGCGGCAACGTCAGCTCCAGCACCTACAACGCCTGATCGGCGTTCCTTCCCGCCGGCCCCGCGCCGGCGGGCCGGTTTCGACGACGCCCCGCACCGCAAGGTCGCGGGGCGTCCGTCCTTTCAGCGTCTCCCCACCAGCGTCCGCATCCCGCGCGCCGCGCCCGCATCCTCGACCGCGAATCCCGCCGACCGCATCCAGCCGGAGACCTCCGCCGGATCCAGACGCAGCTTCGTGTACGATCCCACCTGGAGCGTCCAGCCGCCCGGTCCGCGGGTGTGGACGAGGTCGTGCACGCGCACCGTCGCTTCGAGATATTCGAGGAAGCAGGTGTGGATGCGGTCCGCGTCGGAACGGACCGGGATGAACCGCGCATCGCCTTCCGGCGGCGTCCCGGAGTAGTCCCGGAATCCCAACACCAGGAAACCGCCGGCACCCAGCAGCGCCGCCGCGCAGTCCAGCATCCGGCGCACCTCGGCCACCGAGGGCAGGTGGGTTAGGGTGTCCCCGAGGCACACGATCCCCGCCGGTTGTCCGCCGGCCGAACCGAGGAAGCCGACGAGGTCCGAACGCACCGTGCGGACCGGCAGTCCGCGGCTCCTTTCCGAGACCTCCCGCAGCAGCGCCTCCGAGAGGTCCACGGCGGTCACCGGACAGCCCATCCGCGCGAGCGCCACCGAATGGACGCCGTGGCCGCAGCCGAGGTCGAAGACGGTGTCCGGTCCCCCGGGTCCGGGCGTTCCGATCCGGAGTTCCTGGAAGGACCGCGTCGCCCTTTCGACGGCCGCCTCGAAGTCGCCGACCATCCAGCCGTAGATCGGGCCGAGCAGGCGTTCGTAGTGGGTTTCCATCGATCGCCGGCCGAGGTCTTCCAGTTCGGCGTCCTGGAGGTCGAGGGACATCACGATCTCGCACCGGCAGGCGTGCGGCGCGGTGTCGGAGCGCCGGAAGCCGGCGGATTCGTAGAGGCGGACCGCCCGTTCCAGGGCCGCGGCGGTCTCGAGCACCATCCGGTGGAAACCGCGACGGCGGGCCTCGTTGAGGGCGGTTCCGAGCAGGAAGCGTCCGAGCCCACGGCCGCGATGGGCCGGCGACAGATACATCTTCCGGAGTTCCACCTCCGAGGCGGACCGGGGCAGCAGGGCGACCGAGCCGACGAGGGAGCCGGTGGACTCCTCCTCGAGGACCATGAACCATCCGCCACGGCTCCCGTAGGCGACCTCGATGTCGAGCAGGTCGGCGTCGGTCGCCGCCGGTTCCGGGCAGAGGCCGAACTCGCGCAGGACGCCGAAGATCAGCCGTTGGACCTCCGGTCCGTCGGTGTGGGTGGCGGCCCGAAGGCGGAACCCTTCGGGCGCCGGGGTCGAAGCCGTCGCCGGGTTCATCGGGCGCCTCCCCGGACGGCTTGCATGAAGTCGGCGAGCTTCGCGGGGTCGAGTCGGCCGTCGGTCCGGACGCCGGAGCAGAGGTCCAGTCCGGTCGGCGCCACGGCGCGGAGGGCCTCGGCGGCGTTCGAGCCGCGCAGGCCGCCGGCGAGGAACACCGGACGCGGGCTCCGGCGAACGATCTCCGCGCTCACCGACCAGTCGTGGACGCGGCCGGTGCCGCCGAGTTCCTTGACCGTCAGCGACGGATTGCCGGAGTCGAGCAGCAGCACGTCGGCCCATTCGGCGGCGGCCAGGGATTCCGCGACGCTTTCCGGTCCGGTGACGTGGATCACCTGGATCAGGACCGTGGTGGGCAGGAGTCGGCGCAGCTCCCGGATTCCGCCTCCCTCGACGGTGTCGGTGAGCTGCACGCCGGTGGTGCGGCAACGGCGCCATTGGTCGGCGATTTCCGCCGGGGAACGCAGGCAGGTCAGGAGCCAGGTCTCACGGTGACCGCGCAAGGCGTCGGCGATCTCGGCGATGTCGGACTCCGGGATCGGCCCGGGACCGCTGGGCATGGCGGAGACGAGGCCGAGGA
Organism: Verrucomicrobiales bacterium; assembly: GCA_027483345.1. GTDB lineage: Bacteria > Verrucomicrobiota > Verrucomicrobiia > Limisphaerales > UBA9464 > SXXZ01. The sequence goes on from JAIXUV010000106.1 coordinate 3,636, forward strand.
CGTCGGCTCCGGCTTGGGCTGCGAGGCGGGCTTCCTCCACGGACGCGATGCAGCAGACCTTCACCCTCGGGGGCAGATGCATGGCGGCGAGCCTCGACGTCGGGCCGCACGAATCAAGGCCGCAGCGGACCCTGCCGGCTGCGGACTCCGGGTGGCCCGCCACTTCGTTCCTTGGGTTTCGGGGGGAACCTGCCGATGCAGCGAAGCGATGGGTTCCGCGCGCCAACCGAGTCCGACACCGCTCCGGGTTTCTCCCGGGGGCGGGTTCCGTCGGGCCGTGTGGACGTCGCCGTGGTGGCTCGCCGCCACATCGGTCTCGGGTACGGCGGCGGATCCGGCCGTGGCCACGGGATCGCCCCGGGAAGCTTGGGTTTTGGCCGGTTTCGTGGCTGCGATGACGGCGCTGGGAGCCGTGGTCCGGTGGCGTCGTCGGCTCCGGGAGGAGGCGCGTCTGCGTCTGCGCCTGGAGCGCGAGCGGACGATGGAGCGCCGGTACACCAAGCTGACCGAGAACGCGGCCGACCTCATCGCCACGCTCGATGCGGCGGGACGGATCACGTCCCTGAACCGCGCGGGGAAGCAGTGGATCGAAGGCGCGGACGGCGATGCGATCGGGCGTTCCCTTGCTGCGCACTGGAGAACCGCGGATCGGGCGCCGTTCGAGGCCGCCGTGGGCGAGGTGCTGCGCGGCGGCGAGCCGGCGCCGTTCGAGGTGCGGCTACCGCGGCCGGATGGACAGCAGCTCGATCTCGACGTGGTGGTGAGGGCCTGCGGATTGGACGGCGGTCCGCCGGAGATCCAGTGCATCGCCCGGGACATCACCGCCCGGAAGCGCATCGAGGCGGCGGCCCGCGAGGCCATCCTGCGCCAGCGCATCCACGTGCAGAACACGCCGCTGGGGGTGGTCGAGTGGAACGAGCGCTTCGAGGTTTCGGCGTGGAACCCGGCGGCGGAGCGGCTCTTCGGTTGGAGTCCCGCCGAGGCGTTGGGCCGAACCGCCGAGTTCCTTCATCCGCCCGCCGCGCGCCGCACCCTCGACCGGCGTTGGCGGGGTGTGGTCGAGAACCCCGACCGCCGTGAATCGGTGGAGCAGAACCTCACCCGCGACGGCCGGAACATCGAGTGCCGTTGGCACCACACGCCGCTGGTGAGCCCGGAAGGACGGGTCGTCGGCGTGACCTCGCTGGTGCAGGACGTGACCCTGGAAAGGCTGACCTCGCGGCTGCTCGCGGAGAGCGAGGAGCAACACCGCCTGGTGCTCTCCGCCCTCGCCGAGGGCGTGCTGGTCCTCGATCCCGAGGGCAGGGTGCTCAGCGCGAACGACGGCGCGGCGCGGATCACCGGCATCGCAGTCCACCACATGGTCGGCACCGGCTTCGGCGACTGGGGTGTCCGACTGCAGGACGACGCCGGCGTCGAGGTCCCTTGGACCGCAAGTCCCCTCTGCGCGGCGCTTCGCGAGGACGGCGGAGCCCAGGACTGGCGGATGGGCCTGGTCCGCGCCGACGGCCGGACCGTCTGGCTTTCCGGCCACGTGCGGCGGCTCCAGTCCTCGTCCGGACGTCTCGCCGGTTCGCGGATCGTCTCGTTCGCGGACATCACCGCGGAGCGCGAGTCGGCGCAGAGACGCGAACTGCTGGAGGCCCAGCTGCGGCAGTCCCAGAAGATGGAGTCCCTCGGGACGCTGGCCGGTGGCGTGGCCCACGACTTCAACAACGTGCTGGCGATGATCCTCGGCAATTCGGAGCTGCTGAAGGGGGACGTCCACGGGCAGGAGAACCGCCGACGCCTGGAGGACATCGTCGCCGCGGCCCGTCGCGGTGCCGAGGTGGTGTCGCGGATCCTGGTGTTCAGCCGGCCGCAGTCGATGACCCAGGTTCCGGTCCGCCTCACCCAGGTGGTCGGCGACGTGTTGCAGCTGGTGCGCGTGAGCCTTGCGCCCGGACTCGACGTGCGGATCGAGGTGGCGCCCGACGAGGCGTGCGTGCTCGGGGACCCGGCGCAGCTGCGACAGCTGCTGATGAACCTCATGACCAACGCGGCGCACGCGATGGAAGAACGGCCGGACGGAGTCCTGCGGATCGGGGTGCAGACGGTCCTCGCCGATCCGTCCCAACCGTATCTCCTCGGAAGCCTTCCCGAGGGGCCCGCGGTGCGGTTGACGGTGGAGGACAACGGCTGCGGCATGAGCCCGGAGGTGTTGCGTCGGCTGTTCGAGCCCTTCTTCACCACCAAGCCTCCCGGCAAGGGCACCGGGTTGGGACTGGCGGTGGTGCACGGCATCGTTGCCGCCCATGGGGGCGCGGCGCGCATCGTGAGTTCACCGGGCGAGGGCACGCGCATGGAGATCGAGTTCCCCGTCGGTCCCGATGCGGTCCCGGAACAGGAACCGGACGGTTCCTCGGAGACCCCGGCCGGCTCCGAGGAGCGCATCCTGCTCGTGGACGACGAGGAGGGTGTCCTCAACTTCTCCCAGACCGCCTTGAAACGGCTCGGGTACCGCGTCGAGGCCTACCTGGATCCGGTTCTGGCGCTGGAGCGGCTGAAGGCCGAGCCGACCGGCTTCGACCTGGTCCTGACCGACCTGACGATGCCCCATCTGAGCGGCGCGGAGCTGGCGGCGGAAGTCCGTCGGATCGCGCCCGGTCTGCCGGTGTTGTTGGCCAGCGGATACGCCGCCCGCGGCGAGTTGGCGGACGGCGCGGAACGGCATTTCGCGGCGATGCTCGGCAAGCCTTATGGCATCGGCGAGCTGGGCAGGGCGGTCCGCTCCGTCCTGGGGCAGTCGGTTGCGGCGTGAGGTGGGTCGCGACCGGGTCCGAGTCGTTTGAACTGGGCCCCTGGAAAGGAAAAGGCCCGCCGAAGCCGGATCGGGTGATCCGGACACGGCGGGCCCTGTTCCGTGGGTTCAGTTCGTGACGTATTCGCGGGGATCGGCGACGCGGCCGGCGAGGGCGCTGGCGGCGACGGTGGCCGGCGAGGCCAGGAACACCTGGCTGTCCTTGTGGCCCATGCGGCCCGGGAAGTTCCGGTTGGTCGCGCTGATGCACTTCATCGGCGAGTTCATGCGGCCGAAGGTGTCGACCGGTCCGCCGAGGCAGGCGGAGCAGCCGGCGTTCTCGGTCATCTGCACGCCTGCGGAGAGCAGGATGTCCCAGATCGTCTGGCCGCCCCAGCGGGTGTTCTGCAGGTCGTGGACGATCTCCGGGGTCGCGGGCACGCCGAAGGTGTCGATGGCCACGCGGCGTCCGCGGAGGATGCGGGCGAACTCGATGAAGTCGCTGGTCTTGCCGCCGGTGCAGGAGCCGACATAGGCGCGGTCTAGCTTCACGTGCTCGAGTTCCTTGGCCGACTTGCGCTGTCCCGGATCGGGATGGCAGGCGACGGTCGGTTCCAGCTTGGAGAGGTCGACCGTCAGCTCATGGCTGAAGGTCTGGTCGGCGTCGGCCTCGACCGGCTCGTAGTTCTGGAAGGTGCCGTTGAGGCGGATGCGGGAGTCGACGTACTCCGCGGTGCGGGAGTCGAACGGGAAGATGCCGTTCTTGCCGCCGGCCTCGATCGCCATGTTGGCGATGGTCATGCGGTCGTCCATCGACAGCGTCGCGATGCCCGAGCCGTCGAACTGCATCGCCCGGTAGGTCGCGCCGTCGAAGCCGATCTCGCCGATGATGTGCAGGATCACGTCCTTCGCCATCACGCCGGGCTGGAGCCGGCCTTCGAGGCGGAAACGCATGGTCTCAGGCACCTTGATCAGCAGCTTGCCGGTGCCGAGCACGAAGCCGGCGTCGGTGTTGCCGATGCCCGTGGCGAACTGGTTGAAGGCGCCGGCCATGCAGGTGTGGGAATCGGTGCCGAACAGCACCTCGCCCGGGCGGGTGTGGCCCTTCTGGGGGAGTGCGGCGTGGCAGACGCCCGCATACTGCGAACCGTACTGGCGCTTCAGCAGGCCCTTGGTGGTGTCGAACTTCCAGGAGCCGGACGGGTCGTCGATGACGTCGTAGAAGTAGGTGATGCCCTGCTCGCGCACGAAGTCGCGGAGGATGTCCACGTTGCGGTTCGACTTGGAGTCGGCGGTGAAGATGTAGTGGTCGGGGATGATGACCACGCGGTTGCGGTCCCACACCTTCGCGTCCTTGCCGAACTCCCGCTTGAACACGCCGATGGTCCCCGGACCGCACACGTCGTGGGTCATCAACACGTCGGCGTTCACCCAGATGTTCTCGCCGGCCGTGACACGGGCCTTGCCGGCGGCGCGGGCGAGCAGCTTTTCAGTCAGCGTCATAAAGTCGTCCGACGAACCTAGCGAACGGCCCATGGCGTGCGCAACCGGGAGTTCGACCGCACGGCGCGACCTCGCTTCCGCCGGATCAGCCGAGTCCGGCGAGCAGGCGGTCGATTTCCAGCGCGGCCTTCGGGTGGACGCCTTCCCGGAGATCCCGTGCGTTCAACCGGGGAAACCGGAAGACGCGGTCCGGACCGAGAAGGCGCTCCAGATAGGCGCGGTTGTGACGGCAGGAGGCGTCGCGACGTACGGGATCCATCAGCACGAGCCGGGCGTTGGAGGCGTCCCCCGCCGGCAGGGACGCCAGCGTGGCCCGCACGTCGTGGAGGACGCCGAGACGGTCCACGGCCACGACGACCGCGACGGCGCCGAGCCTGCGGATCAGGGCCGGGGCGTCGCCGTCGGCGGCCAATGGGCTCAGCAATCCACCGGCGCCCTCGACCACCACGAGGTCGGTGTCCGACGCGTGTTCCCGGACATGCTTCGCGACCTCGTCGATCCGGATGTGCCGTCCGGCGGCGGCCGCCGCGATCGCCGGGGCGAGTGGCGGTCGGAAATGCCAGGGGTTCACGACGTCGAGCGGGGCCGCCCCGCCTTCGGCTTCTCGGAGGGCCACGGCATCGCCCCGCCCTCCGCTGCAGAACGGTTTGAACACCGCGAGGCGCAATCCGAGACGCACCGCGCGTCGGACCAGGTGGACCGAGAACACCGTCTTGCCGACATCCGTGCCCGTGCCCGTCACCATGAGAAGCGGTCCCATGGATCGAAGCGTGAGGAAGATCCGCCGGGCGGCGCGAGTGGAAATGGTCCCGGTCGAATCCGGGGCCGTCGAAGGGGAACACGCGCTTGTGGGATTGCGGTCCATTTCATATGAACCGCAGTGCTATGAGGTCGGACACCCTTAAGAAATTCGTGCTCCTTCGCGATGGACTGCTGAAGGAGAAGGTGGAACTCGAATCCCGTTTGGCCGAGATCAACGAGGCGCTCGGGGTGGCCACACCGGCCTTGGTGGAGGGAGCCAAGACGTCTCCGCGCCGTCGCGGCAGGACGCCCAAGGCGGCTACCTCCGTCAAGGCGCCGAAGCCGGCACGCGGACGTCGCAAACGTGCGGTGAACGCGGTGTCGTTGAAGGACGCCGTGATCGCGGTCCTCAAGGAGAAGAAGAGCCTCAGCCGGAAGGACCTTCTCGAGGCGGTCGTGGCCGGCGGATACGTCTTCAACGCGGCCGACCCGCTCAACTCCCTGAGCACCCTGGTCTACGGGAACCGCCGGATCTTCAACGCCAAGGCCGGGGTGATCTCCCTCGCCTGATCCGACATTTCCGAGTTGCCACGGCCCGCCCCAGGCGGGCTTTTGTGCACCCACATGTTAGCCCGACGTGTCATCCCCTGCCTTGACGTCCACGACGGCAAGGTCACCCGCGGCGTCCAGTTCGGACGTGCCGAAGCCGGTGAACTGCGTTCCGTAGGCGATCCCGTCGAGTTGGCCCTGCGCTACAACGAGCAGGGCGCCGACGAGATGGTGTTCTTCGACATCACGGCCAGCGCGCACGGGCGGGCCTCGATGGTGGACGTCATCGAACGCGCCGCGGACCAGTGCTTCATGCCGCTGACCGTCGGCGGCGGGATCCGGTCGGTGGAGGACATGGGGCAGATGTTGAAGGCCGGGGCGGACAAGGTGAGCATCAATTCCAGCGCGGTGCAGGACCCGGAACTGATCCGCAAGGGCGCGGAGAAGTACGGCAGCCAGTGCATCGTGGTCTCCATCGACGCGAAGCGGACGGCACCCGACCGTTGGGAGGTGTTCGTGGCCGGCGGCCGCAAGGCCACCGGAATGGAGGCGGTCGAATGGGCCGAGCGGGCCTGTCGCCTCGGGGCCGGTGAGATCGTGCTGAACTCGATCGACGCCGACGGCACGAAGAACGGCTTCGACCTCGTCATCACGCGACGCGTCGCCGAGTCGGTCGGCGTTCCGGTGGTGGCCAGCGGCGGCGCCGGCAGCCTCGAACACCTGGCCGAGGTCCTCCTGGAAGGCCGCGCCGACGCGGTCCTGGCGGCCAGCATCTTCCACTTCGGCACCCACACGGTGCGGGAGGCCAAGGAGCACCTGAGGAGTCGCGGCATCCCGGTGCGGCTTTGAGTCCATGCGGACCGACCATTCCTGCCCCAAGATCTTCCGACGAATGAGACCTTCCCTCCCCCTGTTCCGCGTCGTCTCTGTGGTGCTCCTCGCCTTGGCGTGGTCCGCCTCCGGCTTCATGGCTTCAGCCAAGGACCGCGCCGCGGTCGTCTTCCAGTCCGACTTCGGGCTCAAGGACGGTGCGGTGTCCGCGATGAAGGGCGTGGCCCTTGGCGTCGATCCGGCCCTGCCGCTCCACGACATCACCCACGAGATACCGCCGTTCAACATCTGGGAGGCCGCCTATCGGCTGAAGCAGACGGCGAAGTATTGGCCGTCGAACACGGTGTTCGTGAGCGTCTGCGATCCCGGCGTCGGCACCGAACGGCGCGCGGTGGTGTTGCGCACCCGCAGCGGCCATCGGTTTGTCACGCCCGACAATGGAACGTTGACCTTCATCGCCGAGTCGCTGGGCGTCGCCGAGCTGCGGGTGATCGACATCGCGAGGCAGCGTCTGCGGGGCAGCGAGGAGAGCTACACCTTCCACGGGCGCGACCTCTTCGCCTACGTCGCCGCACGCTTGGCCGCCGGCCGCATCCGCATGGCGGACGTCGGGCCGTTGGCGACGAACGGGGTTGTGGAGCTGCCCTACCAGAAGCCCGAGTTCCGGGACGGCGTCGCCCGGGGGAACATTCCCGTGCTCGACCCCAATTACGGCAATGTCTGGAGCGACATCGGCAAGCCGGTCCACTCCCGCCTCAATCCGCGCGTCGGCGAACGCTTTGAAGTCCGGATCCTGGAGAAGGACCGTGTGGTGTGGTCCGGCGTCGTGCCCTTCGCGGAGAGCTTCGGAAACGTTCCGGAGGGGCAGCCGCTGCTGTTCATCAACAGCCTTCTCGAACTGGCGGTGGCCCTCAACCAGGGAGACTTTGCCCGCACCCACGGCATCCGGTCCGGTCCGGAGTGGAGCCTGGAAGTCCGCCGGCCCTGAGATTCCAAGAGCCGACTTCCGGTCCGACTCGGTTCTCAGTTCTGCCGGTTCCTGAAACACTTCGTGGTCAGCAGGATACATCCATGGCAGTATGGGCCCTGATGCTGGCATTCCGTCTGCTTGGTGGGCGCGGCTTCGCTGCCATGTGAGGTGAGTGGGGAGAGTGGGGTTGGGAGGCAGCGGAGCCGGCTTGGGTTGGCGCCAACAAGGAGGTGCCGACCGCGGAAGTCGGGGAGCGGCCCGGGGAGGGTCGCTCCCCCTTTTCATGTCTGTCGCGGGGCTCGGACGGGTCCGCGTCGGGAAGGGAAGCCTGCCTGGTTTCGTGAGGGCTGGCTTTGGTGACAAATCTGCGACAAGTCACCCTGCCTGTTGCTTGGGATTCGCCGGGGATGCTACGCAAAGCACTCCTGGGAGGGCATAGAAAGCCCTTCGGGTTCCGTCTGAAGCTCCTCCTTCCTCCTACCACCATGCATCTCAAAACCATCGCTGCTTTCGTCGCCGCCACCGTCGGTGTGCAGGCTCAGGTCCAGATCAACGAGATCTTCATCAACCCTCCCGGCTCCGACAACGGGATGGAATTCATCGAGTTCAAGGGCTCTGCCAACCAGTCCCTCTCGGGACTGCATCTGCTGTCGATCGAAGGTGACGGAGCCGCCGCCGGAACGATCGACATGGCTCTGGACCTTGGTTCCCTTTCGCTCGGTTCGAACGGGCTTCTCCTCTGGCGCGACAGCAGCACGGTCCTGACCCCGGCCCCCGCCTCCGCCACCGCGGTCCACGTCGCCGACTTCAATCCCGACATCGAGAACGGGGCGAACACCTACATCATCGTTTCCGGTTTCTCCGGCGCGGTCACCAACGACCTGGATACCAACAACGACGGCGTCCTGGATTCGACTCCCTGGACCTCCGTGGTGAACGCCATCGGATTGATCGAGAACGACAGCGCCAACAGCAACATCAGCTACGCGGTGGCCCTCGGCGGCATTTCCTATGGCCCCAACGCCGGCTTCAACGCCGATGCGCTGGTCCGCTTGGCCAATGACGCCAACATCCTCTTTGGTGGCGATGTCTCCGGAACCTCCCCGGGCTCGTTCCCGTTCATCGGGGAGCTCACCGCCTTCAGCTCCGGCTCCAACGTCTTCGGCGACATCGTCGGCACGGCCGAGCTGACCCCCGGCAGCGAGAACTTCTCCGCCGTTCCCGAGCCCCAGGAATACGCGGCGATCGCCGGCGTGCTCGCCCTCGGCGCCGCCGTCTGGCGCCGCCGCGCGAACCGCGCCTGATCCGCTTCGCATCCTGTTTCCCAGCCGGCCGCCCGAATCGGGCCGCCGGCTTTTTCCTTGTCGCCGTTTGACGGGCGCGTGGTTGATTTCCGAAGCCCTTGGCGCCGGGGATGCCTCCCGGTTCCCCGGAATCGCGACCATGATCCGCATCCTCTCCCTCGCCGTCCTGCTTTCCATGACCGGCACCCAAGCCCAGACCGTCTATCCGGCCACCCGCAAGTCCGACACCGTCGACACCTACCACGGGACCGCGGTGCCCGATCCGTACCGCTGGCTGGAGGACGACAACTCCGCGGAGACCAAGGAATGGGTCACTTCCCAGAACGGGGTCACCTTCGGCTACCTCGACCAGATCCCGCAGCGGAAGCCGATCCGCGACCGGATGACCGCGCTGTTCAACTTCGAGCGGTACAGCGCGCCGTATCGCGCCGGAGAGCGGTACTTCTTCAGCCGCAACAACGGCCTCCAGAACCAGAACGTCTGGTACACCGCCTCCAACCTCGATGCCGAGCCCGTGCTGCTCGTGGACCCGAACACCTTCAGTCCGGACGGCACGGTCTCGATGGGGGCGCCCAACCCGTCCGACGACGGCCGGACGGTGGCCTACCAGGTGTCGAAGAGCGGCAGCGACTGGCAGGAGATCCGGGTGCGGGACGTCGCCAGCGGCAAGGAGCTTCCGGACCGGATCGAATGGGTGAAGTTCAGCGGCATCGCGTGGCTCAAGGACGGTTCGGGATTCTTCTACTCCCGGTACGACGCCCCCAAGGCGGGTGCGGCGCTGACCCAGGTGAACGAGTACCAGAAGGTGTATCTGCATCGGTTGGGGCAGGCGCAGTCCGAAGACACGCTGGTCTATGAGCGCAAGGACCAGCCGAAGTGGGGACTCGGTGCGGGTGTCACGGAGGACGGGCGTTACCTGATCCTCAACGTGAGCCAGGGAACCGACACCCGGAACCGCGTCTTCTTCAAGGACCTCGCGACGCCGGACTCCAAGGTGGTCGAGCTGCTGAACGACTTTGACGCGAGCTACAACTTCGTCGGCAACGACGGTCCGGTTTTCCTCTTCCTCACCGACCTTTCGGCGCCGCGCGGACGGGTCGTCGCCATCGACACCCGCAAGCCGGCCCGGGCCGAGTGGAAGGAGTTGGTCGCGCAATCCGAGGCCACCCTGACCGGCGCCAACGTTGTGGGTGAACGGCTGGTGTGCGAGTACCTGAAGGATGCACGGAGCCAGGTGCGACTGCACCGGTTGGACGGCTCGTTCGAGAAGGAGATCGGGCTTCCCGGGATCGGCAGCGCGGGCGGGTTCGGCGGGAAGCGGTCGGAGAAGGAGACCTTCTATTCTTTCACCAGCTTCACCGTTCCCGGACGCGTCTACCGCTACGACTTCGCCACGGGCACCAGCACGCTGTGGCGCCAGCCGAAGGTCGGCTTCGATCCCGACGCCTTCGAGACGCGGCAGGTCTGGGTGACCAGCAAGGACGGCACGAAGCTGCCGATGTTCATCACCCACCGGAAGGGGCTGAAGCCGGACGGCAACACGCCGGTGCTGCTCTACGCGTATGGCGGATTCAACATCTCGCTCACCCCGAGCTTCAGCGTCGCCAACCTGGTGTGGCTGGAAATGGGCGGCATCTACGCCGTGCCGAACCTCCGCGGCGGCGGGGAGTACGGCGAGGAATGGCACAAGGCCGGGACGAAGCTCAGGAAGCAGAACGTGTTCGACGACTTCATCGCGTCGGCCGAGTGGTTCATCGCCAACGGCTACACCCGCAAGGGCCGCATCGCGATCCAGGGCGGTTCCAACGGCGGACTCCTGGTCGGGGCCTGCCTGACGCAGCGTCCGGACCTCTACGGGGCCTGCCTGCCGGCGGTAGGCGTCATGGACATGCTGCGGTTCCACAAGTTCACCATCGGTTGGGCGTGGACCAGCGACTACGGCAGCAGCGAGAACCCGGAGGAATTCAAGGCCCTCCTCGCCTACTCGCCGCTGCACAACCTCAAGCCCGGGGTGAGCTATCCGCCGACGCTGGTCACCACGGCCGACCATGACGACCGCGTGGTGCCGGCCCACAGCTTCAAGTTCGCGGCGCGCCTGCAGGAGGTCCACCAAGGTCCCAATCCGGTGCTCATCCGCATCGAGAGCAAGGCCGGTCACGGGGCCGGCAAGCCGGTCTCGAAGCAGATCGAGGAACGGGCCGATCAGCTGGCCTTCGTCGCCAAGCAGTTGGGCATGTCCGCCGCCGCGGTCCGTTAGTCGGCCCACGGCGAGAGCCTCCATTGCCGGTTCCGAGGCGCCGACCGTCCGCGCGAAGGGTCGGCGCCTGAACGCCCCTCAGCTTCCGAGGTCCTTCCAGGCGGGTCGCGCCGCTTCGGCCAGCGCGCATGCGAAGTACATGCCGGCCAGCATCCCGACGGTCATTCCGAGGAACACCGCCGGGAACTGCCATGGATGCATCGGTCCGGCGATGCGGAGCGCCACCGTCGCCCCGCCCGACATCCCGGCCGTCATCCCCGCCGCGACGATGCCGGCCGCCGGGACCCTGCCCCAACGGCCGTCCCAGCGGGAAAGCGTGCCCCACATCCCCGGCATGCCGGCGAGCAGCATTCCCAACGGCATCCAGGGGATCTTCCAACCGGCGCCGAAGTAGGCGTGTCCCGAACAGCAGAGGCACACGCCGTCCCGCATGACCGGTTGGAAACCGGCTTCAACCCACCATCCCAGCAGCATTCCCAGACCCGCGGGTCCGAGCATCGCCAGCGTCATGTCGCCGGTGGCCCGCAGTCCTCCGCCCATCTCCGGACGCCGTCGACTCCAGACAAGCGCGCCCGCGGCCAAGGAGGCCATCAGGAGGGCGATCGCCAAGGACGGGCCGGAGGTCAGGCGGCCGAGGCCCATCAACAGCGGGATCTGGAGGAGGAGGGTCGCGGGGATCCACCAGCGAGCGGCGGGCCGATCCGGTTCCGCGGCGGCGTGGCAGCCGTCGTGCCGCCAGGAGCGCCAGCCGACCACCACGCTGCTGCCGGCCATGAGCAGGGCCGCCGCGATGGGGTGGAGGTGTCCGGTGGCGGCCAGGGCCATGCCCACGCCGTTGTAGGCGGCGGCGAACCGGAGGTTGCCCCGGATCGATTCGGCGACACTGCGGGCGACACGGACGGCCCGGAACACGGACCGAAGGTCGCCGCCGTGCAGCACCCCGTCGGCCGTGGCCACCGCGAGCGAGGCGCCTTCCGCGAC
>JAIXUV010000401.1 GCA_027483345.1 Verrucomicrobiales bacterium
GCCAAGGATCGGTCGCAGCCGGTCGACCGTCATCCCGGGCGCCCGGAGCAACGCCACCGGATGGGAGAATCCGCCGACGCTCTGGCGGTGGGCGACGAGGGACTGCGCGGCCGTCAGGTCGACGCCTTCGAGGCAGGCAAGCACCTCGGCTGGCGCGGTGTTGATGTTGATCCGGCCCTGAGCGTTCTCGTTGTCGCCGGTGCTGAGCAGGTCGGCTACGTCGATGAGCAGATCCTGAGAGACGAGGCGCGGACCGCCGCCGCCGCCTGGGTTGAAGACGTCCGGGAATCCCGGAGCGGGTGAACGGCCGCCGGGATTCCCGGGACCTCCCGAAGGCGGCGCGGGCGTCAGCTCGAGAAGGTCCAGAAGGCTCCGGAACTCCTCGCGTCCACGGCGTGCCACGATGGCGCGGGCGATGTCCTGGTTGAAGCCGCGGACGTTGGCCAAGGAGCGTTCGTCGGCCGTTCGGAGATCGACCCTCGCCTCACCGGCGGCGTTGAGGCTTGGGGAGTTGGCGCCGAGCCCCAGGAGGACGTTCCAGCCGGGCTGGCCCGCCATGCCGGACATCCGTTCGCGGGTGATTCCCCGGACCATCATCAGCTCGCGCAGGGTCTGGAAGGGCCCGTTGCGGGGAAGGCGCGGGGGATTCAACGAACCGTAGTAGTCCGCTTCGGCGCCACCTGGGCCGGCGACGGAGTCCGGATCGCGCCAGTCGAGGATGGCGACGGCGACGTCGTGGGTCATGCCAGGAAGGTGAAGCAGCTCGTTGGTCTGGACGACGTTGATGTCGAGGCGTCCGGACTCGTCGGCGACGCCGTGACGCGGTGCATCGGTTGGCGAACCGGGTTGGATCACGCTGAAACGTCCCCGGCCGAGCGCGACGTCGCGGAAGATGTCGGGGGAGTCCCCGAGGGCGTCGTTTGCGGGACGCGACGCGCGCCTCCGCTGGCGGAGGTCCTCGAAGAGCGCCGCCTTGGCGCGCTCAATGCCGGCGATGGCGAGGTAGCGGGCCTGGACCAGGTCGCCCTGGTGCCGGGCCAGGCGCAGATCCTGGCGGGCCGTGTGGAGGACGCTCACGACGACCACGGAGAGGAGCGCGAGACACCAGAGGACGGCGACGAGGATCGAGCCCTTTGCAGCGGTTCGGGATGGGGCTTGAGGTCGCATCAGAACTGGGGTGGAGCGCCCTCGGGAGCCGCGGCGGGGTTCTGGTTGGATCCGGAGCCTCCGGAATTGGCGCCCGGGGACGATCCGCCGGTGGAATCGACCGCGATCTTCACCACGGCCTCGAACACGAGCGGCGGCGGCGGGGTGCCGTCGGCGGATTCGGAGCCGGGTTCGCCCGGCAGGCTGAGCGTGATCCGCACCGCGGTGGGCATCCCGACGAGGTTCGGCCGGTCCCGGAAGGAACTCTCCTGCTTGGCCCGGCCGTTGGGGTCGCCCCAGGTCTGGTACCAGTCGAGGCCGTCGTAGAACTCGAGGTCGAATCCTTCGACCGGACGGAGGATCTCCTCGCGTTGACCGCCGGTGAGCGGATCCGGACCGATGCCGGGACTCCGTCGGCGCCAAAGCACCGATTGCCCGGTCGCCGGGTCGTCCTCGACGAACCAGCTCACGCACGCGTAGTCGCCTTCCCCCTCGCGGCGCGGCGTGAAGTGGTGGGTCGCGAAGTCGAGCTTCCCGGTCGGGACCGTCCCCTCCGTGCCCGGGGATCCGAGGAACTCCGGTCCCTTGTGCATCGGGCAGGCCGACCGCAGGTCCGCCGTCAGAAGGCCGAGGGTCACCCGGGCCGCCTGGAAACGGTCGCTCCGGGGCTCGATGGTCTTCCGCGTGCTGAAGCCCGCCAGCATGCAGGCGTACGCCGCTCCCAGCACGAATGCGGTCAACGCCGTGGCCACCACCAGCTCGACGAGCGTGAAGGCCCGGTGCGCGGGGTTGCCCGTACGCGGATTCATTGGGCGCCTCCCCTTCTGCGGCGGTCCCTTTGGCGATCGCGCTCCTTCCCGGCGTCCTTGTCGGCGACCGGTGTGTCGAAGAGGTAGGTGTTCAGCGTGTAGAGCGTGCCGGGCTCCGAGGTCCGCTCGACTTCCACCCGGATTTCGAACAGTCCGTCGTTGGCGGTCTTCGAGACCTTCTGACGCCAAGTGAAGGGCCCCGAGGTGCCTTCGGATTCCCCTTCCGACGGCAGGTAGTCGGCGCGCAGGAATTCGATCCGGGAAGCCGCGACCCACACCGCCTGTGAGTAGGCCGCGCTCTCGCGGCTGGAGGAGAGCGCCGTGGTGAGGCCGCGGGTGAGTCCGACCAGTGCCACGGCCAGGATCGCCACCGCGACCATGATCTCGACCAGGGAGAACCCCCCGTACCCAGGTCCCTTGGGAACGTTCATGGCACTGGGGAGGCGGAGTCTCATTTCCGGGCGAGCTCCTTCAACGTGGGGCGTGCCGTCACCGGATTCAGCCGCAGGACAAGGCCGAATCCGGTCCGGTCCCGGAGGAGGATGTCTGCGGCGGTGACCGTCCCATCGGCCTGGAACTCGATGCCGGGAGGGGCGCCGGGCAGCGGTGGCTCCTGCAGCCGGACTTCCAGGGTGATGCGGGGATCGAGCTTCCCGGTCTCCGGTTCCGAAGCGGAGCGGGGCCGCTGGGCTTCACCCGGACCGCCCCGGGCGGCTTCGATCCGGAAACGGTGTGCGGCGGCGTCGAGGACCAGCTGCTGCGGACGACCCGTGGCGACGGCCCGGGCGTTCGCGGTCTGGCAGGCGGAAACCAGTTCGCGGGCGGCGGACCTCAGGGCGGTCTCCTCCAGCGTGCCGCGCATCTCCGGCAGGATCACCGCGGTCAGGACAGCGATGAGGGTGATCACCACCATCAGTTCGATGAGGGTGAACGCCCGCCGGTGCGACCGGTGGCGTGGCGGCTGCGGCACTGGATCGCGCGGGATCACCAGTTGCCGATGTCGGTGCCCTCGCCTTCGCCACCGTCGGCGGTGTCCGTGCCGCGGGACCAGAGGTCGAAGCTGTTGGCGTGGCGCACGCCCGGACGCCGGTACTGGTAGGGCTGGCCCCAGGGATCCGCACGCAGCTTCTTCACGTAGGGCCCGCGCCACTTCGAGGCGTCCGTCGTGGGCGACTTCTCGAGGACCGCGAGGCCTTCGTCCTGGGTCGGGTAGCGGTCCATGTGGACGTAGAAGCGTTCGATGGCGGACTCGATTTCGGCGATGTGCGCCTTCGCGGCGCTGACTTTCGCCTCCTGCGTGGTGCCGACGAACTGCGGGATGATCGTGGCGGCAAGCACGCCGAGGATGATCACGACGACCATGATCTCGAGCAGGGTGAAGGCGGCGATGCCGCGAGCGGAATTCCGTGGTGGATGCGGTATTGGAGTCATGCGGGGGATTTCTGCCGGGTTCTGGGGAAAGGGGAGGAGGGCTCGTCGGATTTCGGGGAACTCAGTGGACGCCGCGGCTCATGCGGAAGATGGGGAGCAGGATGGCGATGACCATGAAGCCGACCACGCCGCCCACGATGAGGATCAGGATCGGTGCGAGGAGGGAGACCAGGGTCTTGGTGCGGGCACGCAGGTGGCGTTCCTCGATCTGGGCCACCTTGCCGAGCATCTCGTCGAGTTTGCCGGATTCCTCGCCCGCCGAGATCATCTGGACGGCGCTGCGCGGGAACAGCCCGAGCTTACGCAACGGCGCGGCGAGGGAGTCGCCGCCGCGGGTCTCCTCGGCGACCTGGGCGATCTGTCCCGCGATCACGAGGTTGCCCACGGTCGCCTCCACGATCTTCAGCGACGGCAACAGCGAGACGCCGCTCTTGAGGAGGATGGATAGCGTCCGCGCGAATCGGTTGAGCGCCGCGGACCGGACCAGCGGGCCGAGCACCGGCACACGCAGCTTCAAGCCGTCCCAGGCGAGCCTTCCCCGAGGGCTCCGGAAGTACGAGAAGGCGCCGGCGCCGGCCAGGACGGCGCCGGTGAGCAGCCACGGCCACCACCGGGAGCAGAATCCGCTCAGCCGAAGCAGGATCAGCGTCGGCAGGGGCAGCGCGTCGAGCATGTCCTCCAGCATGGAGAACAGCTTGGGCAGGACGACGGTCAGCAGGACCGCGACCGTCACCATCCCGAACCCCAGCACGAACAGCGGGTAGGAAATCGCCGAGGTGACCTCGCCGCGGACCTCGTCTGCGTTCTCCAGCAGGTCGGCGAGGTCGGCGATCACGCGGGGCAGGGCGCCGGCCTCCTCGCCGACGCGGATCATCGACGTGTAGAGCGGCGGGAAGAGCCTGGGATGCGCGGCCAGCGCGGACGAGAGCGCGACGCCGCCCTTCACCTCGAGGGAGACCTTCTCGATGATCTCCTTGAGTGCCGGGTTGGCCTCCTCCTCGGCGATGCCGGCCAGCGCCTGGGGGATCGGAATGGCCGCCGCGAGGAGTGCGGCCAGCTCGCGGGTGAAGGCTGTGATCTCCTTGCGCCGGATCCCGGATCCCAGCCGGAAGCCGCCAACCGCCGGAGCGGGGGACGCTGTTGGGGAGGTTGAGGAGTTCGGCGCCGATGGGGGCCGGTCGGCGGTTCGAGCGGAAGGGGAAGGAGTCGTGGCCTTGCGTCCGGCGTCTGCGGAAAGGGGTTCCAGGTTCGAAGGGAAAACCCCCTTTTCACCCAGGCGACGCAGGGCCTCGCGGCGGTCCGGCGCCTCGATCACCCCGGACACCGGGGAACCTCCCTGCAATCCCTGGTAGCGGAACGCGCTCATCATTCCTCCGCGTCGGCCGCGCAGACCCGCACCACTTCCTCGAGGGAGGTGGTTCCGGCTCCGGCCTTGCCCAGCCCGTCGTCGAAGAGCGTGGTCATCACGCCCCGGACCTTCGCCTTGATCTCCGCGCTGGAGCGGCGTTGAAGGATCAGTTCCCGGAGCTCGCCGTTGACCACGAGCAGTTCGAAGAGCCCCAGTCGGCCCCGGTAGCCGACGCCCCGGCATTCCGGACAGCCGGCTCCGGTCCAGAACTGTCCTGCCAACGGCCGGCCGTCGAGCCGCTCGATCTTGCCGCGGATGCTCTCGGCGACGCTGACGGGCGTCTTGCAGGCCGGGCAGATCCGCCGCACGAGACGCTGTGCGAGCACGCCGTCCAGCGAGGAGGCGATCAGGAACGGCTCGATGCCCATGTCGATGAGCCGCGTCACCGCGCCTGGCGCGTCGTTGGTGTGCAGGGTGCTGAAGACCTGGTGTCCGGTCAGCGCCGCGCGGATCGCGATCTCCGCCGTCTCGGCGTCGCGGATCTCGCCGACCATCACCACGTCCGGGTCCTGCCGGAGGATGGCGCGCAACCCGGTGGCGAAGGTGAACCCGCGGCCGGGTCGCACCGGGATCTGGGCGACGCCGTTCAGCTCGTACTCCACCGGATCCTCGATGGTGATGATCTTCTTCTCCGGGGAATAGATGCCCTGGAGCACGGAATAGAGGGTCGTCGTCTTGCCCGAGCCGGTCGGGCCGGTGGTGAGGAAGAGGCCGTGCGGCTTCTGCACCATCGAACGGAGCTGCCGGGCCCGTACCGCGTCCAGTCCAAGCTCCTCGGGTTCCAGCAGCCGGTTGTTCCGGGCGAGGAGGCGCATCACCACGCTCTCGCCATGGATGGTGGGCATGGTGCCCACGCGGACGTCGACCCGTTCGCCGCGATGGTGGATCTGGATGTGTCCGTCCTGCGGCAGGAACCGTTCCGCGATGTTCATCTCCGCCATGATCTTGATGCGCGAGACCAGTGCGGCGTGCATCCCGCGGGGAGGCGGCGGCTTGACCTGTAGGATGCCGTCGACGCGGTAGCGCAGCTCGATGGCGTTCTCGAAGGGGAGCAGATGGATGTCCGAGGCCCGCTCGCGGAGCGCGGTGGAGATGATGACGTTGACGAGGTTGATGACCGTGGGCTCGTTGGCGGCGACCTCGATGTCGTGGAGGCTCTTCCCCTCGGCACCGCCGGTCTTGGCCGAGTCCAGGTCCTCGATCATGCGCTCGACCGTCACCTGGTACGAATCGGCCAGGCCTTCCTCGACCTCGGCTGCCGGACGGATCTCGAACGCGATCTCCAACCCGGTCAGGAGGCGCAGGTCCTCCAGCATTTCCGGCGAGGGCACGGCGGCCGCGGCGATACGGAGGATCCCTTCGTGGTGGTCGAGGGGCAGCAGTTGGTGCTGCCGGGCGAACTCCACCGGCAGGAGGCGGCTGGCGGCACCGGCCTCCGTGCGGGAGGCGGCGGCGACATCAGTTGGGGCGGAGTTCTCCATGGGCCGGCCAGGGGTTTTCGAACAGGATCCTGCGGGTTCAGGGCTGCGGTGATTCGGTAGGTCGGAGGGGTTCGGGGCGGATGGATGGTTTCCGAGTTCGGACGGGCCCGCCGGGAACGGTCCCAACCCGGAGTGGCAACACCTCGAGACGGGGAAGGTTCTGGAGAATCCGCACCAAAGACAGCCACTTTGGAGAACCGTTCAATCCCAAATTCACGGTTGGCAATGATTTCACCCAACGGAAGCCGAACGGACCCGAAACCGGTGCCGGGGTGGCCGGGCGGGGAGCGAAGAGCTGGGAGCAAGAGGCGCGAGGGACCGCGTGCCACTGACGACGAACAAGCGACAAAAAACCTCCTCCGCATCACTCGCGACGCACCTCGTAATAGAGCGTCTTCGGATCGAGTTCGATGCGTCGGGCGTCGCCGTGGTCGGCCACCGGAACCCCTTGGTGGTCGAGGCGGCGCACCCGCAGCTTCGAGGCGTCCGCGCGGCGGAATTCGACCGTGCCCGCGATTTCCCGCACGCGCCAAGGATCGCGTCCCAACGAACGGATCCGGCGGCTGCCGGCCTCGGCCGGCTCGTCGGCCCAACCGGTGGGCCGCTCCTCGCTCATCACCTGGAGCAACAGGCGGTCGGAAACCGCGAGCGGTTTGCCGTCGAGGCTCACCACGAGGATCTGGCCGACCTCCATCGGGCTGCGCACGACGAGGTCCGGCAAGGCGATCACCGGCTCCGAACCGAGGTTGCCGCCGGCGCCCTGCACGGCCGGCGCGCGCACCTGGAGGACTCCCTTCCCGTAGTCCAGCTCCAGTTCCCCGGTCGAGGCGGTGACGCGGCGGCGCGTCCGGTCGACCAGGGGCGTCAGGTCCCGGGTCAACGTCTGGCGCGGGGTGTCGGTGAAGGTGACCGCGGTCCGTCCGGCGAAGTGGACGAGCGGGTCGATCACCTGGCCCGGTTGGACTGGTGAAAGGCCGCCGGGGACGTCCTTCAATCGCAGCTCGTCGAAGGCGGCGTCCTGCGGCAGCGGCGTGCCTTGGAGATCCAGGAGTTCGCGACGGTTGAGCCGGATGTCCGCCAGCAGTTCGCCCGGACGGACAAGTCCCTGACGATACAGCAGTGCTGTCGCGGGGAACTGGGCGATCTGCGAAGGCGACATCAGCGTCCAGGGCTGCATCCAGAATCCCGGCTTCACCGACCATCGGGCGCCGTCGAGGGCGAAGTGGACGAGGGCGTCGGAGTCCTGGAGGGCCCCGTACGCGGCGAGAAAGAGCGGCGCCTCCGTGCGATGCCGGTTCGGGCGGTTCCAGGTCGTCTCCGAGATCATCGAAGGAAGCCCGTTGTAGGAGGGATCCATCGCCGGATGCATGTAGAGGCGGCCCGAGCCGGGCTTCTCGCCGTCGAAGCGGTAGGCGCTGCGGTTTCGGAAGGTGTGGCCCTCGCGCAGGGACCATTCCGAGGCCTCACCGGAGACGGCGCTGCCGAAGTAGCCGTGGCGATCCACGAAGTCGCCGACGGTGTAGCTGAGCTTCTCGAGCGGGCCGAGGCGTTGAGCGTCGGCGGTGGTCCAGTTGGAGGCGTGGACCAGACCGCGGAAGCCGAGTCCCCGGATCCACTGGATGGTCTCCCGGTAGAAGGCGGTCTGGGTCTCGACGAGGAAGGCCGCGGTGTCCTTGTCGCGGCGTGTCCGCTCGTTGGCGATGGACCACAGCGGACGGAACGCGATCCGACCCGACTCCGGGGCATCGCGCTTGAGCCGTGGACCGGCCCACGCGTCGAGGGCGGCCTGGCAGGAGCCGTACCTCCGGGTCAGCCAACCGCCGAAGAGGGACTCGACGAGATTCAGCTGGGGCTCTGGCAGGTTCTGCTCGTTGAAGGTCCAGAACAGGAAGGAGTCCTCGTTCTGGATTTCGAAGCCGAAGACCGCGGGGTCGTCGAGCAGGCGCGCCGCGTCGCCGGAGGCCGGGGCCGAAAGAAGCGCCTCGACCCAACGGCGGTACTGCGCCTGGAAGTCGGCGTTGAACAGCAGCGCCGCGAACGGGTGCTTGCCGCCGTCGTAGCCCTTGAGCCAGCGGGTCGCGGACGTCGGCTTGAGCCACAGCGGGAAGTACACCGAGAGATGGGTGTAGATGCCGGCCGACTTCATGGCGGCGACGACTTCCTGGACGCGACGGATGCGGGCCGGGTCGGGTTCGCCGGCGTCGTCGAACACGGGGCCGTGCACCCGCACGAGGTTCACGCCGTACTTGGCGAGCAGCCGGGCGAGACGCCGGAGCTCCGCGGGATCCTTGGCTTCGGATGGCGGGCCGTTGACCGCCCAGAAGCGCACCGGTTGGCCATCGCCGGACCGCACGAACTGGCCTCCGGAGACCGCGATACGACCGTGCTCGCCGGCGTACCGTTCGTTGAGGAGGCGGAGGTCGATGACGCTGTTGGTCGGGAAGGCGTCCTCGCCCGGGGCGAACGGGAACCAGCCGGCGTCGCCGCCGTCCGCGGGCGACTTGGCCGCGAGGGCCTCGACGGGATCGAACGGGCCGTCGGCGAGGACGAAGCAGTCGAGCATGCCGTGGTGGTTGTTGCCGCTGGCCATCCGGAACGCGACGCGGTTGTCGCCGGCGCGGAAGGCCATGGCCGGGATCCGGACCCAGGCGAGGAAACGCAAGTCGGGTTTGCCGTCGGCGGCGACGTTCTCCTGTCCGACGAGACCGTGGCGGAAGTCCACGTCGACCTCCGGTTCGCCGTTCACGGAGACGCGCAGGACCGACTGCACGGGGTTGGCGCGGATCCACAGGTCGCGTCGACCTTCGGCGGGGAGCTGGAAGGCATACTCGGCGGTGCCGTCCTCGGTGGCGTGGAAGTTGGAGAGGAAGGCGCCGCCGGAGAAGACGTTGGTGTGGACCTGGTCGTACCACCAGGGATGCCGGTGCATGGACTGCCGGGTCGGGTTCTCGGCCTCGATCCAGACGTGGGACGCGGCGAGCGGTTTGGCGTCGGGAAGAAGCGCGAATGCGAACGCCAGGGCGAAGGCGGATCCGGAGGCGGGGAAGGGGGCTTTCACGGCGAAGACCGGTTCGTGTCGGAAATGGGCTTGTCCGGGGAAGGTGCGTGCGTGTGGCTGGGGCGTCGAGGCGGATGCGGC
>JAIXUV010000056.1 GCA_027483345.1 Verrucomicrobiales bacterium
AGACTGATTCCAAACCGCCGAAGACAGCGCTGCCGGCGATCAGCCGGCCTGTAAGTCAGCTGAGCTAACCACGCCCACCCGCCCACCTTGCCAGACCTTCCCCAATCGGTGGCCAACGGGGTGATTGGGACGTGTCCCCAAGGTTGGAAACGCATTCGGCCGCGAAGGCTTCCAGTGGCACGGGTTTCGGTGGTCTATGGTTTGAAGGGAAAAGGCGCGAGGGGGCTCGCGCACTCCATGACGCTCGCGCGCTTGTTTCGGTCGCTTGTGCGGGAATAGGACTGGTTTCCGACGCCCTTCCGCCTCCGCGTGCTGGACTTGGGACCTCCGAAACTGTTTCGCTCTCGCGTCGGTCCCTGGTCCCAGTTCCTTTGTGCCATGAGCGTCCCCGAATCCCCCGATCTCCTTCCTCAACTCAGGGCCGCCAGTGAACATCTGCTCAAGGTCCGCTCCGAGATGGGCCGGGTGATCGTCGGGCAGAAGGATCTGATTCATCGGCTTTTGGTCGGACTGGTCGCCCGGGGACACATCCTGCTCGAAGGCCTTCCGGGTCTCGCCAAGACGGCCAGTGTCAGCACGCTCGCCAGGGCCACCCACTGCCGGTTCTCCCGCATCCAGTTCACCCCCGACCTTCTCCCGGGCGACATCACCGGGACGCTCATCTACGACCCGGTCCAGGGCACCTATTCCACCCGTCAGGGTCCCATTTTCGCCAACCTCGTTCTCGCGGACGAAATCAACCGCGCTCCGAGCAAGGTCCAATCGGCGTTGCTCGAGGCGATGCAGGAACGCCAGGTCACGATCGGTGACCGCACGTGGCCGCTTCCCGAGCCGTTCCTGGTCCTCGCAACCCAGAACCCCATCGAGCAGGAGGGCACCTACCCGTTGCCGGAGGCTCAGATGGACCGCTTCATGTTGAAGGTCGTGGTCGGCTATCCGACCGCCGCCGAGGAGTTGATCATCCTCGACCGCATGGCCTCCACCCAGCCCGACACCACCGTGGATGCCGTGGTCTCGCCGGAGGAGATCACCGGCTACCAGAAGCTGGTGAACCGGATCCACGTCGATCCGCTGGTGCGCGACTACATCGTTCGGTTGGTAGTGGCGACACGGGATGCAGCGACCGGCACCGGCGTCGCCCCCGAGCTGAAGCGCCTGGTCCGCATCGGCGCCAGTCCGCGTGCGACGATCAACCTCACGCTCGCTTCTCGCGCCTGCGCCCTGATCGAGGGGCGGGATCACGTCACGCCGGACGACGTGAAGCAGATCGCCGCCGACGTCCTGCGCCACCGCATCCTGCTGACCTACGAAGCCGAGGCCGATGAAGTGACCACCGAGAGCCTGGTGAAGACGATCCTCGGCAAGGTGAAGGTTCCCTGAGCGCGACGAGGCGGAAGGGATCCGCACCCATTGCCGCAATGCCGCCGAACAACGGGATCGGCGCCGACGGTCGAATCGACCAGCCGGCCACCCCGGCCGCCCGCGTCACTTCTTCGGTGGCAGGTCTTTCCGGGGGAACAGCGGCACAGGCTCGCCGACCTGGTGTCCTTCCTGCAGGGCGCCCCAGGCGCTCTGGTTCCAGTCCGAAGGCTCCGCGCAGACCTTGAGCTGGGCGAAGATCTTCTCCGACGTCCCGGGCATCACCGGCCAGATCATCACGGCAAGGATGCGGCAGGTCTCCACGAGGTTGTAGAGCACCTCGTCCAGCTCGACGGCCTTGGTGGGATCCTTGGCGAGGCTGAACGGCTTCGTCTGTTCGACGTAGAGGTTGGCGCGGTTCACCAGTTCCCAGGTGGCCACCAGGGCGTCCTGAGGGGCGGGCTCGAGGAATGCGGCCCGGGTCTTGGCGACGGCCTGCGCGGCGTCGGCGGCGAGGAAGGACGACGCCTTCGGCACGACGCCGCTGCGGTACTTGTTGAGCATGTTGACCGCGCGGTTGAGCAGGTTGCCCAGTCCGTTGGCCAGTTCGGCGTTGTAGCGCGACTTGAATCCGTCGTCGGTCCAGTTGCCGTCGGGACCGATGCCCAGTTCGCGGGTCACGTAGTAGCGGAAGGCGTCCACGCCCCATTCCTCGATCACGGTGATCGGGTCCACGACATTGCCGGTGGTCTTGCTGAGCTTCTCACCGTTCTTCTGCCACCAGCCGTGGACGAGGACGGTCTTCGGCAGCGGCGCGCCCACGGCCTTCAGCATGATGGGCCAGTACACTGCGTGGAACTTGAGGATGTCCTTCCCGACGAGGTGGATGTCCGCGGGCCAAGCCTCGAGCCGAGCATCGCGGGCGGGGTAGTGGGCGCCGAGCGGGCCGGTCGCGGCGGGATCGCCGAGCGAGGCCGGCACGGAGAAGTAGTTCACCAACGCGTCGAACCAGACGTACGTGACGAAGCCCGGATCGAAGGGCAGGGGAATGCCCCAGGAAAGGCGGGCCTCCGGGCGGGTGATGCAGAGGTCTTCGAGCTTCTGGGAGCGAAGGAAGCCGAGCACCTCGTTGCGACGATAGTCGGGCTGGATGAAGGACGGATTGGCCTCGATGTGGGCGACGAGCCAGTCCTGGTGCACACCCATGCGGAAGTACCAGTTCTCCTCCACCAACTCGTTCACCTGACCCCACTTGGGATCCCAGGTGCCATCCGGGTTGCGGTCCTTATCGGTGAGGAAGGTCTCCTCCTTGACGGAGTAGTAGCCCTGGTAGGACGCCTTGTAGAAGTGCCCCTCGGCGTGGAGCTTGGAGAGGATGGCCTGGACCATCTCGCGATGGCGCGGCTGGGTGGTGCGGACGAAGTCGTCGTTGGTGAGCGAAAGGCGGCGGACGAAGTCGCCCCATTGGTCGGCGAGGCCGTCGCAGTAGGCCTGGGGCGACTGGCCCAACGTTTGGGCGGCGAGCTGGACCTTCTGTCCGTGCTCGTCGAGGCCGGTCAGGAAGAACACCGGCTCGCCGACGCTGCGGCGGGCACGGGCGATCACGTCGGCGACGACCTTCTCGTAGGCGTGCCCGAGGTGGGGCGCGCCGTTGACGTAGTCGATCGCGGTGGTGATGTAGAACCGCTTGCTCATGGGCCGCGAAGTGAAGCGCAACGGCGGACAAAAGCCGAAAACCAAATTGCCGGGACCCGGAAACGGAAAAGACCCGGCGGAAGGTTCCGCCGGGTCCTGCTCGGGCGGCCGGTGTCGGCCTGTCGCGTTCAGATGTACTCGTTGAGGATCGCCTCGAGCAGCTCCTGTCGGCCGGATTCGAGACCCTTCACGTTGCCCAGCTCCAGGGCGTGCTTCTCGCAGTCGGCGAAGGTGGCCTTTCCGGCCTCGATCTTCGCACCGATGCCGCCGTCCCAGGTGCGGTAGCGGTTCTTCACGAAATCGCCGATCCGGCCGTCCTTGCGGATGGCGGCGGCGACCTTTAGGCCGCGGGCGAAGGCGTCCATGCCCGCGATGTGGGCGATGAACAGGTCGTCCAGCTCGAAGCTTTCACGACGGACCTTGGCGTCGAAATTCACGCCGCCGGTGGTGAGGCCGCCGTACTTGAGGATCGACAGCATGGTCTTCGCGGTGAGGTAGAGGTCGGTCGGGAACTGGTCGGTGTCCCAGCCGAGGAAGTAGTCGCCCATGTTGGCGTCGATCGAGCCGAGTGCACCCGCGGCGCCGGCGACCTCCAGCTCGTGTTCCATGGTCTTGCCGGCGAGCCACGCGTGGTTGACCTCGAGGTTCAGCTTGAAGTGCTCCAGCAGGCCGTACTCGCGCAGGAAGTTCAGGCACGAGGCCGCGTCGCTGTCGTACTGGTGCTTGGTTGGTTCCTTCGGCTTGGGCTCGATGTAGAACGGGCCCTTCATGCCGAGCTTCTTCCGATAGTCGACCGCCATGTGCATGAACCGGCCGAGATGGTCGAGCTCCCGCTTCATGTCGGTGTTCAGCAGCGTCGAGTAGCCCTCGCGTCCGCCCCAGAACACGTAGCCTTCGCCGCCGAGTTCATGGGTCCATTCCATCGCCTTCTTCACCTGCGCCGCGGCGAAGCAGAACACGTCCGCATTCGGGCTCGTGGCCGCGCCGTGCATGTAGCGCGGATGGACGAAGTTCTGCGCGGTGCCCCAGAGCAGCTTCAGTCCGGTGTCCGACTGGAGCTTCTTCAGTTCCTTGCCGACGGTGTCGAACTGGGCGTTGGCCTCCTTGAGGTTCTTGCCGTGGGAGGCGAGGTCGCGGTCGTGCCAGCAGTAGTAGGGGACGCCGAGCTTGGTCGCGAACTCGAAGAACGCGCGGGCGCGGGCGATGGCCTCCTTGGCGGTGCATTCACCGGCGTTCCAAGGGCGGTCGGCCGTGCCCCAGCCGAACATGTCGCCGCCGGTTCCGCGCATGGTGTGCCAGTACACCGCGGCGAACCGGAGGTGGTCCTTCATCGCCTTGCCCTCGACCAGCTCGTCGGCGTTGTAGTGCTTGAACGCGAGGGGATTCTTGGATTCCGGACCTTCGTAGGAGATCCGGCCGATCTTGGGGAAAAACTGCTTGCTCATGTGTGTTGAGAGAATGGACGCCGGAAACTAAGGGTGCCTAGGACGGCATGGAAGCGGTTAAATCAGCCGGGTTTCCGACGCGAAATCTCAAATGCCTCCCGGGGCCGCCGTCGGGTGGATGGGAGGCACCATCCGGTGGCCGGTGCCCTCGGGAGCGTCGGAAGCGAGGCGTGCCGTTCCACGGTGGCATCCCGAACACACCACGCGGTGTGCGCCGCTCACCCGCTGCTGTTCCCCGGCTTTCCACGGAGGTTCCTTCCGATGATTCCGCGAATGAAGATGGGGCGCTGGAGGAAGCCGCCGGAGAATGCCCCCGAGTTCTACCACTGCCACTGCCGCCTCCATGTCACGGCCCGTCCCTTTGTCACCGGCGGGAAGGCGCGCTTCACCGAGATCCTGAACCGCCAGGCGGCCTTCAGCGGTGTCGAGGTCCTGACCTACAGCCTGCTCGACGACCGCATCCACCTGTTGTGCCACGTCCCGAAGCCTCCTTCCCAGTTTCCCGCCGGCGAAGAGTTGCTGCGTCGGTTCGCGGCCCTGTTCCCCGAGGCTCGGGCGAAGGCGATGGTTCGTCGGTGGGAATGCCTTCCGGCAGCCGAACGTCCCGCTTGGGAAGCCATGATCCGCCGCCGGATGTGGAACATCGGCCTCTTCATGAAGGACGTGAAGCAGCGGTACTCGGAGTGGAACAACCGGAAGACCGGCAATGAGGGAGGTTCCTGGAACCAGCGGTACCACTGTGAATGGGTCGACGCCTCCAGCCCGGTGCTGT
Organism: Verrucomicrobiales bacterium; assembly: GCA_027483345.1. Lineage (GTDB taxonomy): Bacteria > Verrucomicrobiota > Verrucomicrobiia > Limisphaerales > UBA9464 > SXXZ01. Next base: position 5,272 of record JAIXUV010000056.1, read on the forward strand.
GGACGACCGCGGCCTACATCGATCTGGCGCCATTGCGGGCCGGGTTGGTGACCGATCCCAAAGCCCATCGTTGGGGCGCCTTCGGTGTGGCCGTCGCTGGATGCCCGGTCGCCAGGGCCGGCTTCGGAAGGATCGTGGCGTCCTTCGGTCTTACTGGCGGTGAGGAACCCTTCGAAGTTTATCGCCGATGGTTGTACCGCGTGCGGGCGTTGATGGGGACGTCGGAGCCGAAGCCGTCACCGCTTCCGCCCTTACCCGGGTTGAACTGAAACCATCGATGACCCTGCTCCGGGTCTGCGGGTGGTGTTTTGCCCAAGCTCCCGCAAAGCCTGATCCGAGGGCGTTTCAGCTTCCAAGATACCGGACCACCGCCTCCGTGCGGGTCTGCACCTGCAGCTTCTCGTAGATGCTCCGGAGATGGGTACGGACGGTGTTGGTGCTGATGCCGAGCCGTTCGGCGATCTCCTTGTAGAGGAGCCCACGCGCTAGGGCGTCGAGGATGTCCCGTTCGCGTGGCGTCAGCGCCGGCAGCGGCTCCGCGGCTGGCGTCCTGCCGGGACGGTTCAGTCCCGCGTCCTGGAACGAGGCCACCACTTTCCGGGCAATCAGGCTGCTCATCGGCGATCCACCGCCCTGGACCTCCCGGATCGACTCCAGCAGTTCCGCGGGAGGGGTGCGCTTCAGCAGGTAGCCGCTCGCCCCGGCCCTCAATGCAGCGAAGATCCGGTCGGTGTCCTCGTACACGGTCAGCATCACCACCAGGAGCGCGGGGTTCCGGCGCTTCAGTTCCGACACGCATTCGATCCCGGAACGGCCGGGCAGGTTGATGTCCATCAACACCACGTCGGCGATTTCCGCCAACGGACCGGCCAACGCTTCCTCGGCGCTGGCGAAGGCGTTCACGCAGCGGAATCCGTCGGCCAATTCCAAAAGCGAGATCAGGCTGGAGCGGATGCGCGCGTCGTCTTCGACAAGGGCGACACGGATCGGATCGGTGGACTCCGGCGGGCTCACGCCACAGCTATCGCACGTTCCGCGCCGCGGGGACATCCTCCGAAAGGACGAGGTCGGGAATCGTTCCGGATTCGACTCCGACCGGGTCAACGCCAAGGACTGCGGCGAACGAGGAGTCCTTGGCGTTGCTGGCCCGACCTGAATCCGTTGGGCAAGTCAGGTCGGGGACAACGGGAGATCGAGGGACACCAGGGTGCCGCTCCCCGGTGAGCTGCGGATCATGCACTCGCCTCCTGCCAGACGCGCCCGTTCCCTCATGTTCTCCAGGCCGTCGTTGAAGCGTCCGGCGAGGGCGGTGTCGAATCCTTGGCCGTTGTCGCGGATCTCCAGTCTCATCGAGGAATCCAGGACCTCGGCCCGGAGTGTCACCTCCGTTGCCTGCGCATGTTTCAAGGCGTTGTTCAACGCCTCCTTCAACAGCAGCAGGACATGATGGCGGGCCGCCGCCGGGATCGGTGCCTCGGGAAGCCGTGCTGGGAGATCCAATCGGAATGAGAGTCCCGCCGACCGAACGTAGTCCTGTGCGAATCCGGCCAGGTACTCGACCAGCGAGGCCAGGCTGTCGTGCTCCGGATCAACCGTCCAGACCATGGCGTCGAGGTTCCGTACCACCTCGCGGGACAGTTCGCCCAGTTCGTGGAGCCGCGACTCCGTGGCTGCGCGGTCGGAGTTCTGTCTGCGGGCCAGTTCGCTGAGAAGGCCGATTTGGGTCAGGCTGGCCCCGACGTCGTCGTGCATGTTGCGAGCAATCCGGGCCCGCTCGCGGTTCACCGCTTGGTCCCGTTCCAGACGGGCCACCTTCAGGAGCAGCCGGCGCTGCGACAGCCAACGAACCATCCCGGCCAGCGTCCCGGCGGACAACACGGCGGCGGCGACGCGAAACGGCAAGGTCTGCCACAGGAACGGCAGCACCACCACCGACAGCCTCGCACCGGTGGTGTTCCAGACCCCATCGCTGTTGGCTGCGGTCACCTTCAAGGTGTATTCGCCCGGCGCCAAGCGCGTGTAGGCGACCGTCCTGGTGGTTCCCATTTCCCGGTCCGCATCCTCCAATCCCTCGAGCCGGCACCGGAACCGGTTCCCTTCCGGCGCAACGAAACTGAGTGCGGTGTAGCGGAACTCGGTGACCAGCGGTCCCGGTGGGATCTCGACCCGTCCCGATTCCACGGCGAACGACCGGCCGTCCACCTCCACGGAGCGGATCGCCACTGGCGGCGGCAGCGGATTCCGGGGCAACCGTCCCGGGTCGACGACCGCCAATCCGTTCAAGGTGGCGAACCAAAGCCGTCCGTCCGGCCCTTTCCACGACGCCGGTTGCGCGCCGCTGCACTCGTTCGAGGGCATGCCGTCCGCCCGGTGGAAGCGGGTCGGCGAAATCGATCCGCGACGTCCTTCGCAGAGGTCCTCCAGTTCAGACAACGGACAGCGATACAACCCGCGCGCGGTTCCCCACCACAGGTATCCAAGGTCGTCGGCGAGGAGGGACTTGATCGTCGGAGCGGGCAGTCCGTCCTTCCCGCCGATCGGCCGGAGCTTCCCGTTCCGGAATCGGGTCAGGCCGCCGCCGCCGATCCAGAGCGTGCCATTGGTCTCCAGGAAGAGGCTGCGTACGATGTCATGGGCGAGCCCATCCGCGCGGCGATAGGTCTGGACACCGGTCGCGGTCACGTGGTTCAGACCCTTCTCGGTACCCACCCAAGCTCCGCCCAAGCCGTCCCCGACGACCGCGCCGATCTCGACGTCCAAGAGCCCCTCCGCCCGGCCCCATCTCCGGAAGCTTCCGTCCGGATCGCGTCGGCTCAATCCCTCGTCCCCCCCGATCCAAAGGCCGCCACTGGAATCCCCGAAGAGCACCGAGATCGGTCCTCCGATCAGACCCGGCGTCTCCTTAGCGAAGAAGGTCTCCGGAGCGCCGGAGGCCGGAAGGTGGAAGAGTCCCAGCCCGTAGGTGCCGACCCAGATCCCGCCGTCCGCCCTGGGCCAAACACTCCAGGCCAGCTGGTTGGCGTCGAACGCCGGCGGCCGGGAATCCTGCCGGAACCGTGTGCCGTCGAACCGCTGTACGCCACGGCCATGGACGGCGGTCAGGACCTCGCCATTCGCCTTCACCGCGACGGAAAGCACCACGGGTCGGGTCAATCCTTCCGCTGTTCCCACCGCCCGGATCGCGCGGCGTCGCAGACGGAAGAGTCCCGCGCCGTCGGTCCCGATCCACAGGCTTCCTTCCCGATCCTCGAAGAGCCGTCGATGGGAATTGCTGGCGAGCGCCGTCGATTCGCCGACCTGCTTCCATTCCCCGCCGACGGCCCGTCGCCAGAGCGGCCCGAGGTTGAGCGCCCAGAGCGTCCCGTCACGTTGGCGAAACAGGGAAAGGCTCTGCGGAGATGGGACCGGAAGCCGGACTTCGGGAACGAGCCGGCCCGCATGGGATCGCAGCAGCCAGTCAGGTCGGGAAGCGGACTGGATCAACAGCTCGCCGGCATCCATCGGAATCATGGCGCTCGAGGTCAGCCCGCTTCCGGTGCCTGGGACCGGGTTCCAGCGTCCGTTTTCGAGAAAGGCGTATTCGCCGCCTTGTTCCGTCCAGATGCGGCCCTCGGAATCGAAGGACAACTGCCACAGCCGTCCCCAGCCCTCGCGTGGCGGTCCCGCGAACTCGACAAACTTCCCGGCTTCGAAGCGAAGCAGCCGTCCATCGGGAACCCCGGCCCAGACGGTTCCGTCCGGACCCACGGCGACACGGGATCCCTGACCGCCTGGAAGACCGTCCTGGGAGGTCAGCCGTCGAAAGCGACCGTGGGAACAGTGGACCACCACATCCTCGGCCTGGCTCAGCCACAGGCCGTTCTCGCGGTCGGCGCTGAGGCTCAGGTGGAATCTCGAAAGCTCCGGGTTGCGTATCGAATCGAAGGGTTCGAATTCGACGCCGTCGAAGCGGGCGAGACCCCCGAATGTGGACAACCAGAGGTGGCCGTCGGTGGTCTGTGTGATGTCGACGACCGAGTTCTGTGGGAGGCCGTCGTCAGAGGTCCACTGCTGGAAGAGGTATTCTCCCGAAGCCGAGGCCGTCGTCATCCCCATGGATTCTCCGGCGACAAACGCGATGTCCTCCGCGGTCGACAGTTCCACCGCCAGCAGCATCGATGGAACAAGGGTCAGTATCCGGCGAAACGACATGGCCTCTACGGGTACGCTCTCAAGGACTCTCGGGTTCGACAGCGCGAAAGTGCCTCGTCCATTCGGGGGATCCCTGGCCACGGATTCTGCACTTGGGCCGGATGGGCCACGGAGGCCACGGAGGCCACGGAGCGGAGGGGCTGTCGGTTGTTCGTTGTCTTTGGTCCGTAGCCGAGGCTGCCAATCTGCGGACGCCCGTCGCCCATTCGGGTGTTTCCACGCTGAACGACGTCCGACGCCCCACGCCTTGCCCTGCATCCCGGCTTGGCCGCGGTTCGCCCGACCGCTAGGTTCCCCGGCAATGCCTGATGCCAATCCGGACGCGACCCTCGACCGCCTGTGGAAGGAGTATGCCGAGGCGTTCCGGGATTTCGACGACCTGACGCTCGCCCGTTGGTGCTCCCAGACTCTGGGACAGCTCCGCGGCCGCGCCTGGCGGTTGTCCCATCCGCTGGTGGCCGCCTACCGTCTTGGCTCCCAGCTTTCCCATGACCGCCAGATCTGGCTGAAGCGCCTGGTCTCCACGCCTCCGGGCTACATCGAGGCGACCTGCTGCCGCGCCCCGTTGTTGCCGCTGTTCAGCCGGGACGTCGCCTCCAGTGGGCTGCTTTGCCAGCACTGTGGTGAGACCTGTGTTCCCTTCGAGGACATCCCCGAGGCCATCCGGAAGAAGATCCAGGCCTGGGCGGACCGCTACGAGCCTGTGCATCAGGTGGCCCATTGGGACGACCGGCAGCGGAAGAAGTCCAAGGACTACGACGCCGCCTACGAGGATGCTGCGCAGGACGCCGAGCGGCTTCTCGCCGAGGCCGCAACCGACCTTGTCCCGTCCTTGGTCGACCTGTATCCGGCGTTGATCTGGGAAGACCAGGACGAATGCCTCGAGGTGCGTCCCGAGGACATCGTCCTCTGAGGGGTTCCCGGTTTGCCAGAAACGATCCCGGCCGAAGCAGGATGACTCCTCCACCGAACTGAAATGAATTCCCCCGAGACACCCGCATCCGGCAATCCGCCTCCCCGCCGCCGCCCTTTCCTGCGGTGGTTCCTCATCGTTGTGGTGGGAGGAATCGTCCTACTCACCGTCCTTTTGGTGGGCGGGATCGCCTTCGGCGTGGACTGGTTCCTGAAGAAGACCATCACCCAGCAGCTCCAGAAGTCCGGCGTCGCCGAGGTGGAGATCGGCTCGCTCGACTTCGGCATCCTCCGGCCGCGCATCCACATCAAGGATGTGAAGCTCTTCTCCGAGCCGCGACTCGGCGGGGTGCAGGTGCTCGACCTGCCGGAGCTGTTCATCGAGTACGACCGTTCCGCTCTCCAGAAGTCCGAGCTGCGGCTCAAGCAGGTCCGGATCGACCTCAAGGAACTCGCCCTGGTGGACGGCGTGGAGCAGAAGCCGGTCACCATGATGCAGATGGTGCAGCTGTTCCCGATGCAGATGTCGGAGTACACCAACCGCCTCTCCTCATTGACCAACCAGGTGGACTTCGAGCGCGCCCAGCGGTTGGGCAACCTCACGTTCAAGGGGGTCGAACAGCTGGAACTCACCCTCGGCAAGGTCCGCTTCATCGACCTCAAGGATCCCAGCGCGGAACGGGTGGCGACCCTCTCGATACACCGTCGGAAGTGGTCCAACCTGAATTCCCTCCCGGAACTCGTGCCGATCGGGGTCGACCTCGCCGTGCGCGCTGCCGTCGGAGCCCAACCGGTTTCAACCCAGAAGCCGGCCAAGGCTGCTTCGAAGTAGCAGGGCGTTGTCCGTTGCCAGTTGCCAGTGGGTGGGCGCCCCGAATACGGCGAATCCGGAATCCCGAATCCTCCGATTCTCTACCTGGGCACGATCCGGCCGCCGAACCCGGTCTGGCGCAGCGCCTCGAACAGCACGATGGCCGCGCAGTTGGACAGGTTCAGCGAGCGCGCCTCGGGATTGAGCATGGGGATCTCCACCCAGCCATCCCGATGCGCCTCGAGCAACGCCGCGGGCAATCCGGCGGTCTCACGCCCGAAGACCAGGTAGTCCCCGGGAAGGTACCGGACATCGACGTGGTTTCTCGGAGCGCCCTGTTCCACCAGCCATAAGCGTGCGCCTTCGGGGAGTCCCGCCCGGAAGGAGTCCCACGACGGCCAGAGCTTCCAGTCGACCTGCTTCCAGTAGTCCATCCCGGCCCGGGCCAGACGCCGGTCGTCGATCTCGAACCCCAGTGGCTCGATGAGGTGCAGGCGGCTCCGTGTCGCCGCACACAGGCGGGCGATGTTCCCGGTGTTGGGCGGGATCTCGGGTTCGAGGAGGACGATGTTCATCGTCGGGATTTCGACATGGATTTCACGGATTCCAGTCCGGGAACAGACCGGACCTTCAGTCCTGGTCCCGGCGGAACATTTCAGTGGAGGCAAAGACGGATCTCACGCGAATTCGCAACGGCGCCAATCGGGCGCCGGATTTGGGACCGGACTAGCGATCCACGTTCGGTGGTCGGTTCCGCCACGGCAAACCAGCGGATGGGCCCCATTCCCCGAAGGCGTGGCGGCATGGAGTTGCGGTCCCTTCTGCATCGGTCCGGTTCAGAGATCATCGGTCGCGGTTTCCTGATCCGCCGGATGCGGCCGGCGTTGTTCTCCCGGCTTTCGGTAGTAGACCTTCCAAAGGACGAGGCCAAGCGCCGGGGCGGTCATCCCGGCCAGACGTCGGTCGCGGCTTTCCAGCATCGGCAGGATCGCCTCCGGGGGGAAGCGGCCATGTCCCACCTGCACCAGCGTGCCGACGATCCCGCGGCACATCTTGTAGAGGAAGCCGTCGGCCTCGATCACCACGGTGATGGCCGGTCCGGAGCGCCGGACGTCGCATCGGGTGAGGTTGCGGACGGTGTGCAGACGCGCGTAGCCCGGGGTGGCGCTGAAGGCGAGGAAGTCATGGCGCCCGACCAGGCTGGCCGCAGCGCGACGCATGGCCACGATGTCGAGGGGACGGGGCAGGTGCCATTGGTACCGCAGCCCAAGGGGATCGGCGGCCGGGGCGTTCCAGACGGTGTAGCGGTACTGCTTGCCCACGGCGTCGAAGCGCGCATGGAAGTCGGGCCTCCGCTTCCTCGCGTCCACGACCCGTATGTCCTCGGGCAGATGGGCGTTGGCGGCGAGCACGAGCTTCCTGCCGTCCATCCGCCACTCAGCGGCCGGGATGTCGAAGTGCACCGACATGCCGCGGGCGTGGACGCCGGTGTCGGTGCGCGAGGAACTTAGGACCCGGGGCGCGCTGGGGAAGAGGCGCGCCAATGCCTCCTCCACGCGCTGTTGGACGGACACGCCCTCGGGCTGAACCTGCCATCCGAAATAGGCCGTGCCGTCGTAGGCCACGAGCATCTGGATGCGCACCGAACCCGGTGCGGCGCGGTCGGGCTTCTCTCGCGTGCGTTGGCTCTTCACGGAGTCGTCGACGGCCGATCCGAGCCGGACATCAAGGCGCAAGGCTGTCGAGGTAGCCCTGGAGGAGGACCGCGGCGGCGGCGGCGTCGATGCGTTCGCGTTGGCCGGAGGACTTCGTGCCGCCGCTGCGGAGCGCCTTCGACGCGGACACCGTGGTGAGCCGTTCGTCCCAGGTCCGGATCGGGACGAGGATCACGTCCTTCAACGCCGCGATGAAGGCCCGGACCTTGGCCGCGGCCTCGCCGTAGGTGCCGTCCATGTTCCGCGGCATGCCCACGACGATCAGGTCCGCCTGCTGTTCCTTGATGAGGAACTTCAGCCGGTCGAGGAACTCGGTGAACGGCTCGGCCGGGATGAACTCCAGCGGGCGGGCGATCATCTTGAGTTCGTCGCTGACGGCGACGCCGATCCGGACGGTGCCGTGGTCGAGGGCGAGGATGCGCATGGGACGGGGTGGGTCAGAGCAGGGCCGCCGAGTCGTTGTCGATCAGCAGCACGGCCGCCGGATTCCGTCGCAGCGCGGAAGCCGGGCAGAGGGAACTCACCGGGCCCTGGAGCAGGTTCTTCACCGGCACCGCCTTGCGCTTCTCCGGTGCGACGCAGACCACCTTCCTCGCGGTCATGAGGGCCGGGATGGTGAGGGTGATCGCGTAGGGCGGGACGGTTTCGAGCGAGCTGAAGTGCCCTTCCTTGACCTGCTGCATCTTGCAGGCGTCATCGAGGCGCACGACCTTGACCCATTCGGAGTCGTCGAGGCGGGCGACATGGGGGTCGTTGAAGGCGAGGTGGCCGTTCTCGCCGACGCCGAGGCAACAGAGGTCGATGGCCTGGGATTCGAGCAGCGCGCGGTAGCGGGCGCATTCGACGTGGGGCAGGTCGCAGTCGCCACCGATGTAGTGGAACGCCTTCGGATGGACGAGCGACTCGACCTTCTCGCGCATGTAGTGCCGGAAGGACGCCGGGTGGTCGGCGCGGATGCCGAGGTACTCGTCCATGTGGAACAGGGTGACCTTGGACCATTCGACCCCGCCGAGGGCGACGAGGTTCTTGAGGAACTGGATCTGGGAATTGCCGGTGGCGAGGATGGCGGCCGCGGAACCCTGGCGGGCGATGGTCTCGGCGAGGTAGTCCCGGACATGCAGGGCCACGAACGCGGCGAGATCGGGCTGGGTGGCGAACTGGAGGACGTCGAGGGCGTCGGCCTTGAACGTGCGAACCGGGGACGAAGTGGAGCTCATCGGTCCGTCGATGATGCGGAATGCTCTTCCTCCCGACAAGCGGCAGAGCGGGTGTGGAGCGCGAAGGGGGAAGCTGTTGGGTTGAAGAGTGAACCGTTGAAGGGTTGAAGGGCGAATGGGTGAACGGGCCTGAAATTGCGTATCCAGAATGCGGAATCGGGAATCGGCCGGGCCAACTAAGGGTTGCGACGTCGGGGGTTTCGCGGAGACTCCGCTCCCGATTTCGATGAGCGCTGTCGCACTTCCCCAGATTCCGCCGGTCGCGTCGCCGACCGTGGCCTCCCCGCTGCCCGTGGAGGACTTCTCCCAGCCGGTGCCGCGCCCGACCACCAACCTGCTCGGCCTGGTCCGCGACGTCTTCCAGCATGGCGGCCCCGGCTACCTGCAGTTCGCGATCACCAACCTCTGCAACGCGGACTGCGGCTTCTGCGGCTTCGCCCGGAGCCAGTTCGATCCTAAGAAGCGCCGTTCGGTGACGCTCAGGGAGGCCATCGACGTCATCGACATCGCGAAGAAGAACCACATCGGCTACCTGCTCTTCGTGGGCGGCGAGCCGCTGGTGCACAAGGAACTGCGGGCGATGGTCCGGTACGCGGCCCGGCAGGGCATACGGCCGATGATCTGCACCAACGGCGGCCTGTGGACCGAGGAGAACATGCGCGCCCTGGCCAGCGACGGCCTGAGCAGCGTGATCATGTCGATCGACGCCCACGACATCGCGGTGCACGAGAAGAACCGCGGCCTTCCGGACGTGTGCCGGAAGATCAAGCGGGCGAACGAGTTCTTCCCGACGCTCGGCGTCCAGACGACGGCGAGCATCACCGCCAGCCGCCTGATCGAGGACTACGACAAGCTGCCGGAGTTCCTGAAGTCCCTGGGCTTCGAGAGCTGCACGTTCAGCTACCCGCTGACCGACCTGAAGAGCAGCTACCTGAGCTTCAGCGAGGGCGGGCTGGTGAGCTTCACCCGGGACGAACTCATCGGGGTCTTCGACAAGATCAAGAAGATGAAGCATTCCAGCGGGTATCCGGTGGTGAACCCGACGGAATCCCTCGACGAGATGCAGCGGCATCTGCGTGGCGAGACCGAGCGGTTCGGCTGCCTGGGTGGCTACAAGTACTTCTACCTCGACTGGCACCTCAACCTGTACCGCTGCCATTTCTGGGAGACCCCGATGTGCAACGTGTACGAGTGGGACGAGAGCAAACTGGTCCGCGACGGTTGCACGCGGTGCATGATCGACTGCTACCGCGATCCGAGCGTTCTGCAGTTCGTGGCGGTGAACGCCATGGACACCTGGCAGGCCTTGAAGAAGGGGCAGGTGGTGAAGGCGGCGAAGCACGTCTTCGACAGGCGGAACCTGATCTCGCTGAAGGCGGTTGCCGAAGACTTCAAGTGGGTGACGAAGGTGTAGGGAAGACGTCGGGGAGTATTCGAGATTCCTGATTCGAGATTCCCGATTACTGACGCCTGACGCCCGTTCCGCTGAACACTTGAAACCGAGAACTGAAAACATCCGACCGTGACTTCCGCCGACCTGTTCGCCTCGGCCCCGAGTGAAATCTACCAGATCCGGACGCGCGCCCCTGGGCCCGCGGGTTCGCTGCCGTTGACCGAGTCGATTCTGCGGGAATGGGCGAGCGGGGACCTGTTCGGCATGACCCAGAATGCCGGCATGGGTTGGAACCCGTCCGAACTGGGACGGAAGCAGTTCCTCATCCTGAGCACCCAAGGTGGGATGCGGGCGGAAGACGGACGTCCGATCGCGTTGGGCTACCATACCGGCCACTGGGAGATCGGCCTGTTGGTGAAGGCGGCGGCGGAGACGATCCGCGATTCCAAGGCGTTGCCGTTCGCGGCCTATGTTTCCGATCCGTGCGACGGCCGCACGCAGGGCACGGTGGGGATGTTCGACAGCCTGCCGTACCGGAATGACGCGGCGATGGTGTTCCGTCGTCTGGTGCGGTCGTTGCCGCAGCGGGTCGGGGTCCTCGGCGTGGCGACCTGCGACAAGGGGCTTCCGGCCATGATGATGGCCTTGGCCGCGTTGAAGGACCTTCCGACGGTGCTGGCGCCGGGCGGGGTGACGTTGCCGCCCGAGACGGGTGAGGATGCCGGGGCGGTGCAGACGATCGGCGCCCGCTTTGCCCATGGGATGCTGAGCCTGGACGAGGCGGCGGCGTTGGGCTGCCGGGCCTGCGGGACACCGGGTGGCGGGTGCCAGTTCCTGGGCACCGCGGCGACGTCGCAGGTGGTGGCGGAGGCGTTGGGACTTGCGTTGCCGCACACGGCCTTGGCGCCGAGCGGCGAGGCGGTCTGGACCGAGATCGGACATGCCTCGGCGCGGGCGCTCCTGTTTCGCGAGAAGGCGGGCATCCCGACGTCGCGGATCCTCACCGATGGCGCGATCCGGAACGCGATGACCGTGCATGCGGCCTTCGGCGGCTCGACCAACCTGTTGTTGCACATCCCGGCCGTGGCCCATGCGGCCGGGTTGAAACGCCCGACCGTGGACGACTGGATCGAGGTGAACCGCCGCACGCCGCGCCTGGTGTCCGTGTTGCCCAACGGGCCGGTGCATCATCCGACCGTCCGGGCGTTCCTCGCCGGCGGCGTGCCGGAGGTGATGCTGCATCTGCGCGACCTCGGGCTTCTGGATTTGGCTGCATTGACGGCATCGGGGGAGCCGTTGGGCGCGATGCTGGACGCCTGGAAGGATTCGGAGCGCCGGCGCCGTTTTCGGGAAGCGCTTCTGGAACGCGACGGTGTGGATCCGGACGACGTGGTGTTCACGCCGGCGCGGGCCAAGGAGCGGGGGCTGACCAGCACCGTGACCTTCCCGCGCGGCAACCTCGCCCCGGAAGGGTCGGTGATCAAAAGCACGTCGATCGATCCCTCGGTGGTGGGATCGGACGGCGTCTACCGCATCGAGGGACCTGCGAAGGTGTTCACGCGGGAACGGGACGCGATGGCGGCGATCAAATCGGGGAACGTGCGGGCCGGAGACGTGGTCGTGCTCGCCGGGGCCGGTCCGATGGGCACCGGGATGGAGGAGACCTACCAGCTCACCTCGGCGTTGAAGCACCTGCCGTTTGGCAAGCACGTGGCGCTGGTGACGGACGCACGGTTCAGCGGCGTCTCAACGGGGGCTTGCATCGGGCATGTGGGACCGGAGGCGTTGGCGGGAGGCCCAATCGGTAAAGTCCGCGACGGCGACCGCATCCGCATCGTGATCGACCGGGTTGGCCTGGTGGGCAGCCTGGATCTCGTCGGGGATGCGACGGGGCCCTTGGAACCCGAGGTGGCCAAGGCGTTGTTGGCTTCCCGTGCTCCGCATCCGGCCCTTTCGGCGCACGAGAAGCTGCCGGACGACACCCGGCTTTGGGCCGCGTTGGTCAAGGCCGGTGGCGGCACGTGGGGCGGCTGCGTCTATGACGTCGACGCGATCCTGGCCCGGTTGGGTTGACGCAGCCCTTTCGGGGAAGGGTACCGAAAGATAACGGCGGTGACCGGATGACTCCGACCACCGCCGTCGCCATGGGGTTCCCCAACCCTTCACGCCGTCTTGCGACGGCGCCATGCGGCGAAAGCGAGACCGGCGATGCCGGCGACGAGGGCGTATTCCGAGGGTTCAGGAACCGCCTGCACGGCGAACACGAACGTGCCGGTGTCCGACACCGTGCCGTCCACCGCATGGACGCCGCTGGCGGTGAAGGTGACCTCATACAAGCCGGGGGCCGTGAAGCCGACGTTGTAGTGGGCGTGGCCGCCGGCGCCCAGGAGGATGCGGTCGGAGCTCGAGATGCCATCGACGGTGGACATGCGGACCGAGGGATCGCCAAAAGTGCCGTTCTGCCAGACGGAGAACTGCCCGGGACCGGAGACGGAATCCAGGGTGATCGAAAGGGAACCGGTCCAATCGGCGGGATCCAGCTCCTCGGAACCGATGCCGAGAAACGGCTTGGAGGCATCCTGGGACTGGGGGAGGAACCACAACTGCGAACCCGCGGCCGTGCCGATGAAATCCCAGGCGGAGCCGGAAGGCCGCGAGATCGAGGGATCCGGGACGAGGATGGTGAAGCCGGACGGGGCGAACTCCGCATCCTCGCCGAGCGCGACCCCATCGACCACCGATCCGGCATGGATGTGGCCGTGGAGTTCGAGGGACCCGGCGGCGTAGGCGAGGCCAATGTCTCCATGTCCTTCGGAATAGACGAAGGACTGGGCCTGGGTGGACGTTCCGGCGGCCAGGATCGCGGCTGCGGTCCAGGCGTGGCGAATTTGGTTTCGGGAGGCGTTCATTTTTGTCGGTGAATCACGCGTTGCAAATCGTTCGCGTTATATGATGCGAATGGTTTGCAATGGCAAGTGCCGAGTTATGGAAATGGGATAGTACGCAGCCAGAAGCCGACCCGCAGGGCGGGCGATTTGTGAAAGGAGTCCGTGAGCTGGAGCACCCTTCAAACGGCCTGACTGGCGGCGAAGGGGTGGGCTTGGGATGTCGGCCGATGTCCCGGACTCAGAAGCTGAACTGGACACCGGCGGTGGCCCCGAAGACCGATCCAAGCTGGATCTCGACGCCACGGTTGAGCGTGGAGAACTTCAGGTCCGGGTTGGACTGGAGCTGGATTCCGCCGAAGGCGCTCCACCGTTCGGTGAACCTGTAGTCGAGGCTGGCTTGGGCGTAGAAGCCCGGGCGCCAATCATGGCGCGAGGCGTCCCCGACGATGGAGCCCGGGGCCGCCGCGGCCAGGGCCGGGTCTGTGAAGCTGGAGGTTTCCGTGAAGGTCAGGTCCGCCTGGGCCAGCACGGTGCAGAATCCGGCGCTGGCGGTCAGGGTGAGACGGTCCGTGAGGGGCAATTCCACCCAGGGGCCGAGCTTGACGCTGTGCAGATCGGCGGTGACGGAGGTGGAGAGGCTGTTGATCCCGGCGCTGGAGACGGACGTGGAGCCAATCGGGGCGAAGTCCAGGATCGGTGCAAGAGGTCCGCCCGGGATCGGGCCTTCGTAGGTTCCGCGGTAGCCCGGCGCAGGCGGGACGATGCCGCCGAGCGAGTAGACCGACTGGTTACGGGTGGCGGTTCCGGTGGTGGAGCCCGATGCCGAGGCGTCGAAGGTGCTGTATCCGTAGCCGGCCTCGAATCCCCAGTGCGCGGTCTTCTTGTTCCAGACGCGGAAGGCGTAGAGCTCGTACATGCCGAACAGTTCGCCGCCGAAGCCGGTCGAGGAGCCGCCATCGAGGGTTCCGACCCGCGGGACGTTGTCGTAGCGGGTCAGGCTCAGGTTGCCGCCAGCCACCTGTGAGGCGTTGTCATATCCCCAGTTCCAGGTCGCCGCGCCTGGATTCGCGACGCCAGCTGCATTGGTAGAGGTGTTGGAGCCGATCAGCACGTAGCCGTCCCCGAATTGTCCCGCCGCCGTGGAAAGGGCGGGCTTGGTGTCGGTGAACTTGGCCTGGAGCCCGAACTGGACGCGCCCCTGCACGCGGATCCGGATGCCATACGGCTCGGGCTGGTCCTCGTCGGGAAGCTGGGACTGGGCCCGGACGCCAACGGCGGTTCCGGTGGCGACGAGGGCGAGGAAGGTGTGTCGGAGCTGGGGCTTCATCGGCTGGAAAGGAAAAGGGGCTGTGGATCGGGGACGGAGGCGGCTTGCGGATGCGGGTACCGGGACCGTGATCAGCGGAATTCGAGGACCCGGTAGAACCGGTTCGTGGTCGGGGCCGAGACGGTCCGGGGCGGGCCGTTGTCGAGCCATTGCACGGTGCGGCCGTTGCCGCGGAACGCGGGCAGCGCCGTCCGGATGGCGGTGTCGTTCGTCGTCTGTGCGCTGAAGTCGGTCAGGGTGTCGGTGTACCGGACGTAGTAGCTGAAGGTGTTCAGCGTCGGGAACTCGAGCAGGACGCCGTCCGCGACCCGCGTGGGGGTGGGTGTGATGCTGCGGCGGCCGGTGCTGGTGGTGACCGAGTAGGCGACCGCCGCCTCGGCGACGTAGCCCGGGGTTCCGAGGCTTCCGATGCGGCCGTCCGAGACGTAGTACTCGAGCTGGACCCGGCGCGGTCCGCCATAGGCCGCGAGCGGCCCAAGAAAGAGCGACGGAACGGGTGGGGTTCCCACCGGGCCGACCGAGGTCACCAGCGAGACCGGCACGCCGCGGGTGTCGTTGGTCAATCCGGTGATCAACAGCCGGATGTCGGTAAGTTCATCGGGGGAGATGTTCACGACATCCACCGGCTGCACAAGGTAGCCGGTCTGGCGATTTAGGGTCGGGGAGCCGACCGGGATGATCTGGGGCTGGAGGGAGATGAGGAGGGGGAAGTCGCCCTCGTTGGTTCCGTAGACCCGTCGGCTTGCGGAGGGCAGGGCGATGTAGGGGGCGATGAGATTGGTGCCGGGAAGTGCGGTGACCGCCTGGATGCCGGCTTGGCGGAGGGCGTCGGTCGCCGCCAGCGAGGCCGGGGTCTCGAAGGTGAAGTTGCCTAGCAGCTGGGAGACGTTGGTGAAGAACGTCGAGTTGGTCAGCGCGAAGACGAAGGACAGCGAGGAGGGGTGGTTGGTGACCCAGAGCACGTGGTTGGTGCTGCCAATGTAGTCGGCGAGGAATTCGAAACGGGGATTGGCGACCACGCCGTTGGAATAGCCGAGGGTCAGCGCGACGACCCGGTCGTCGCCTTGGATGGTGAACGTGATGGGAAAGACGTGGCGGTTCCACGCGGCAACGTTCGTCACGGGGCCGGCGCCGTTGTCGACGACGCTGGTGAGGTTGACGACGGAATTGGTGGAATTGGCGAGACGCAGGATGGAGGGGAGGCCCACGAGCACCTTCAGGGTCGCCACCGAGCTGGTGACGGAGAGGGCGCCGGACCGGACCACCACCCCGTAGTCGCCCGCGTTGGTGACCGAGGTGTTGTTGAACGCCAACGTCGCCAAGGTGGTGTTGGTGAAGAAGTTGTTGGTGGCGCCGACCAGCAGGTTGGTTCCCTGGTACCACTGGTAGGTGAGGGGGGCGTCGCCCTCGGCGAGGACAGAGAGTTCGGTGTCGGCGCCGGCGAAGATGCCCTGGGTCACCGGTTGACGGAGGATGCGCAGGAAAGGAGCCGGGTTCGCGGCCAAGACCGTCGGGGCGAGCAGTGCGCCGAGGGCGAGGACGAGACCGAGGAAGCGGGCGACGAGCGGGATGTGCATCGGGTGTGCGTGGCCGTGGGTGGCGACGAGCGGACCGGCCCTCCACGGCCCGCTGTTTCTGCGGATCCGTCGGGGGGCCAGCAAGTGCAAAGTCCGCGCCGACTCTCCTAGAAGCGCCGGAGCCGGTAGTAACGGGTGGAATGCA
>JAIXUV010000393.1 GCA_027483345.1 Verrucomicrobiales bacterium
CCGGACGACCAGTACGCAGGCGACTTCTGGGGGCTGTATCTCGCCCTCGAACAACCCGACGGCCGCTTCCTCGAGGAGCACGGCCTGCCGGACGGAAACCTCTACAAGATGGAGGCCGGTTTCGGGGATCCCAACAACCTCGGTCCCTCGGGGCCGGTGGATTCCTCGGATCTGAGGTCGTTCCTCGGCACCTACCTCGGTCCGGCCACCGGGGTGAACGAATCCTGGTGGCGAACGAACCTGAACCTCCCGAGCTACTACAACTACCAAGCCGTCCTCCAGACCATCCACCACTACGACATCGCCGACGGAAAGAACTACTTCTACTACCGGAATCCCGCGGACGGACGGTGGCAGGTCCTCCCGTGGGACCTGGACCTGACCTGGGCGGACAACATGTACCGGGGAGGCCAGCAGGGTGGCGACGAACCCTTCAAGAGCCGCGTCCTCTCCGACTTCGCGACCGTCAACCCGAGGTACCCGTCGATCTCGATGGAGTTCCGGAACCGGGTCCGGGAACTCCGCGACCTCCTGATCAACGCGGACGAGGCCGGACGGCTCATCGACGAGTATGTGCGGCTGCTGCGTGGAACGAACGCCGTCAGCCTCCTCGAAGCCGACCGGGCGCAGTGGGACTACAATCCCCTGATGACCAACACGGCCATTGTCAACCTCTCGAAGGCCGGCCACGGACGCTTCTACCAGCGTGGCACGCCGACGCGGGACTTCGCCGGGATGGCGCAGTGGATGAAGAACTACCTGCGCTACCGCACCACCGACCCGACCTTCTCCCTCGACACGATCTCGGTGGAACCCCAACGCCCCTCCAAACCGCAGATCAGTTATGCCGGCCCCGTGGGCTTCCCCATCGACCGCCTCTCCTTCCGCGCTTCCGGATACCAAGGCGCCGGAGCCTTCCGCTCCCTCCGTTGGCGCATCGGTGAGATCAGCCGGACCAACCATCCCGCATTCCGGACCGACCGGCCCCAACCGTACGAAATCGATGCCGCCTGGGATTCGGGGGAGCTTGCCGAGCAGGTCGTCGACGCGGCCTTTCCATCGGCGCCGTTGCGTGTCGGACGCCTCTACCGCGCACGGGTGCGGTACACCGACGCCCAAGGCAGGACGAGCAACTGGTCCGACCCGGTCGAGTTCACCGCCGGCGAACCGGTGGACGCCGCGGCGCTGATGTCGGGACTCCGGCTGACCGAGATCCACTACAACCCGCCGGCCGACGGGTTCGAGTTCCTTGAGCTGGCCAACCTGTCCGGCCCCGCACCTCTGAGCCTTGCCGGAGCGGCCTTCAGTGCCGGTATCACCTTCACCTTCCCCACCAACGCGGTCCTCGGGCCGGGTTCCCATGCGGTGCTGGTCCGGACCGGCGACATCGCCGCGTTCCGACGCTTCCACGGACTTCCCGACTCGGTGCCCGTCTTCGGTCCCTACTCCGGCGCCCTGGCCAACGAAGGCGAAACCCTGACCCTCCGCACCGCGGCAGGCGGCGCGGTGGTCTTCTCGACCGCCTACGGTGTCACCACGCCTTGGCCGACCCTGCCCAACGGTCTCGGCCACTCCCTCGTGCCCGTCGACCCCGCGTCCACCAACCGTTCGCTGCCCTCCGACTGGAGAAGCAGCGCCCGCATCGGGGGAAGCCCCGGTCAACCCGATCCCGCGCCGGAAGTGACCCGGTTGTCCGAACCCCGACTCGAATCCGTAGGTGGAGTCCCGTGGCTCCGAATCCGACTTTCCTCCACCCCAGCCGGACCGGTCGTGGTGGAACGCTCCGGGGATCTCCGGGCCTGGGTTCCGTGGTCCACGAACCTGGGTCCGACCAATGTGCTGTTGCCGGTGGAGTCCCAGGCCGGCTTCCTTCGGCTGAGACCCTGATCCGGCATTGGCGGGTCGACAGCCGGCCCCGGCTCACCTCCCATTCACGGGTCCGGATGAATCCACACGTCCACCAACGCCGCGCCGCGATCGACATCGGCACGAACTCCGTGAAGCTGCTCGTGGCCGAGTATGCCGACGGCGCGCTCGAGCCGGTCTGGGAGGAGAACGAACAGACCCGTCTCGGCGAAGGCTTCTACGCCGAGAAACGCCTTCAGCCGACACCCATCGCCCGAACGGTCGCCGCGGTCCGGAGAATGTGGGAAGCCGCCCTGCGGCACGGCGCCACGTCGGTCCGGATCATCGCCACGAGCGCGGTCCGCGAGGCGCGCAACGGATCTCAACTCGTCGATGCCGTGAGGGAGGCGACCGGCCTGGCGACCGAGGTGATCCCGGGGGAAACCGAGGCCGATTGGAGCCACAAAGGAGTCCGCTCGAACCGCAGGTTCTCCAGCCAGCGGCTTCTGGTGCTCGACGTGGGCGGCGGCTCGACGGAGTTCATCGTCGGCGAACCCGGCCGGATCACCTTCCGGGAGAGCTTCGAGCTGGGAACCGTGCGGGCCTTCGAGACGCTACGTCCACCGGCGGATCCCAGCCCCGAGGACCTCGCCCGTGCACGACGTCACCTCGGGGACTTCCTGGAACTCACGGTGCTTCCCGAGATCGGGCGCCACCTGGAATCCCCGGTCGAACTCGCCGTGGGCGTTGGCGGCACCACCGCCATCCTCGCCCTCGTGGAGCAGGGCTCCCCCGCCTTCGACCGGAACGCGATCGAGTCCCACGTCTTCACTCCCGAATCCCTGGGTCGCCTGGTGGACCGCCTCTGGAGCTTGCCGCTGTCACTCCGGCGCACCCTCCCAGGCCTACCACCCGAGCGGGCCGACGTGATCCTCACCGGATGCGCCATCTATGAGGCGATCCTGCTGAAGCTCCGGCTCCCCGCCTTGGGCATCAGCACCCGCGGACTGCGCTTCGGTGCGCTGCTGCCATGAAGCCGGACCTCTTCGGACAGGAGGTGGAATCCCTGCTGGCCCGCCACGAGTCGGAACCCGAACACACCCGGCACGTCGCGTTCCTGGCCGGATGGGTCTTCGACGGACTCCAGGAGCGTCATCGGCTCGGCACCGACGAAGCCCACCTCCTCCGCGGCGCAGCTCTCCTCCACGACATCGGTTGGTCGCGCACCCAACCGGACGGCCGCGGACACCACAAGGTCTCGGCCACCATGATCCGCGAGCACTCCTGGCGGTCGATCTCGGACCGGGAAGTCACGCTCCTGGCGGCGGTCGCCCGATACCACCGGCGGGCGCTTCCGGAATCCGGGCATGCGGAATGGGAAGACCTGAACCCGGA
>JAIXUV010000327.1 GCA_027483345.1 Verrucomicrobiales bacterium
CTCGGATCCGGCACCATCCAAGGCGCCGACGAGGTCCGTGCCGCCGCCGCCTCCCTGCCGCAGCAGTTCCCCGGGCTGAAGGTCCAGATCGACGAGATCAAGGTCGTCATCGACGGCCCCGATACCGCCCATGGCTCCTTCGTGGCAACCACCGCCCTCCCCGGCGGACGCAAGGGCGAAGGCGGTGCCCAGGAATTCAACGTCCGGTTCCGCAAGTTCGAGGGTCGCTGGTACATGTCCCGCATCGAGACCGTCCGCACCCTGCAGCAGCGCTGAGCCCCCTCCTTCGGACTCCGAAGGGCAGCTCCCCGCGGAATCGCAAGTCGGTACGCAGCGGAGGAGATCGGCACGCCAAGCCGCCAAGGCGCAAAGTGGCAGGGAGGAAGCCGTTGCCTTGTCGGCCCCGGATCCTGTGCGCCGCTGGCGACATGGCGGAGTCGCGTGAGTTCGGTTTTCACGCCATCGGCATCGCCACGTTTCGGGCGTTCCCGATTCCCGATTCCCGTTGGGTGATCCGTGATTCCGTCCGATCGGTCCCGCCTCAACTCCACCCCGGCAACCGTCATCTGCGACCCTCTGTGACATCTGCGGATGAGTCTCCTCTCCGCGAGCCCCTGACGGATACGTCCTCTTCGCGGATCCGCGGACCACTCCTCCCGAACTCCCCCTTGCCCACGGACTCATCCCGTCGGAGGGTAGCCCCGTTGAACTCGTCCCGATGAAGGAAGCCTACATCGCCGCCAAGGAACGCTGGGCCCGCAAGATGGCGGGCACTGCCAAGCTCGAGGTCCGCTCCACCGACCGCCTTCCCCCGGGCCAACGGCAGGTGCACAACTTCCCCGTTCTCGACCTCGGCGTGAAACCCGAGGTGCCGACCGACCGCTGGGAATTGCGCATCGGCGGCCTCGTCGAGAACCCGGTCTGCCTCTCCTGGCAGGATTTCCTCGCCCTGCCCCGGTTCCGCGACACCTCCGACTTCCATTGCGTCACCACCTGGAGCCAGTTCGACATGCAGTGGGAAGGCGTCGCCTTCTTCACCCTCGCCGACCTCGTCAAACCCAAGCCCAACGCCTCTCACGTCTTCTTCAAGAGCTACGACGGCTACTCGACCAACAACCCCCTCGAAGTCTGCCTCGATGACGACGTCCTCATCGCCCATTCCTGGAATGGTCAGCCCTTGGCGGTCGACCATGGCGGCCCCGCCCGCGTGATCATCCCCAAGAAGTACGCCTGGAAGGGCGCCAAGTGGATCCGGGAAATCACCTTCATGGACCGTGACATCCTCGGCTTCTGGGAGTTGCGCGGATATTCCAATACCGCGGATCCGTGGACCGAGGATCGCCATTCCTGATTCTCTTCCTTTCACCCAAGTCTTTGGCGTACTGACTCTTACGCCACTCCGATTCCGAATCCACACATTCCTGACAGGACTCTTGCGATCTGTGACACTCACGTTACGGTTTCGTCACTCGCATGAAACACATCGTGGAAACTCTGGATCGGATGGCGCTGCGCGTGCTCTCCGTGGGTCTCGCCGCCTTGTTCGTCGGGATGCTCTCCATCGGAGCCGGCGTATTGGTGACCCATGGCCAGGCGGCCAGTGCGGGCATGGCCATCGCCGGAGCCGGAGCCCTGACCTCCCTGCTGTGCGCCTTTTGGGTGATGCGCCGTGACTGATTCCGCTCTCTCCGCGGCAACGGCACCCCCGCAGAGCCGTGCGGCCGTCCCGCAGCCTCCCCGTTTCGCCGCACGCCGTTGCCATGGACCTTCGGCTCGGGCCATCGTCATCCCGATGTCCCAGCCGCCCCAAAACGGCCCCGCCTCGGCGCTCCGGCTGCGCTTCCGCCACCTCGCCATCGCCGGCTCCCTCTCCGTTCTGGTCGTCCTGACCCTGCGGCTCCTCCTGTTCGAAGGCCCCTACCGACCGGTCGAACCGCTCTCCGACGACGGCATCGTCGACATGCATTGCCACGCGGCCGGCATCGGCGCCGGCGGATCGGGATGCCGGGTGTCACCGGCGCTTCAGGGCAGCTACAAGTTCGGCATCTATCTCAAGGCCTTCGGAACCTCCCGGGAGGAACTCGCCGCCCGAGGTGACGACGTCCTCGTCGACCGCATCGCCGAACGGCTCCAGCAATCGCAGCGTGTCGGGAAGGCGGTGCTGCTGGCCATGGACGGCTCGGTCGGTCCGGAGGGCGAACTGGACCCCGCGCGCACCGAGGTCCTCGTGCCCAACGAATTCGTGCTCGCCGGCGTCCGACGTCATCCGGACCGGCTGCTGTTCGGCGCCTCCATCCATCCTCGTCGAAAGGACGCCCTGGAACGTCTCGACCGCTGCGCCCGCGACGGCGCCGTGTTGGTGAAATGGATCCCCAGCATCATGGACATCGATCCCGCCGATCCCGCCCTCGACCCGTTCTACCGACGCATGAAGGAACTCGGCATGCCGCTCTTGACCCACACCGGCCAGGAACGCTCCTTCACCGGCGCCCGCGATGAGCTCTGCGATCCGAACCGCCTGCGCCGGCCCCTCGCCATGGGCTTGACCGTCATCGCCGCGCACATCGCCTCCACCGGCTCCAACGAGGGCCAACGCGACACCGACCGCCTCCGCGTCCTGATGGCGGAGTTCCCGAATCTCCATTCCGAGATCTCGTCGCTCACCCAGGCCAACAAGATCGGCTATCTCAGGGAGGCGTTGGAACATCCCGAGTTCCGCGACCGCCTCTGCTACGGATCCGACTATCCGCTCGTGAACACGGCCCTCGTCTCGCCGTGGCTCTATCCCCTGCAACTCACCCGATCCGAGATGGCCCGCATCGCGGCAATCCCGAATCCCTGGGATGCCGACATCGCCCTCAAGGAGGCGTTGGGCGTCCCGCCCGACCACTTCCGTCGCACCGCCACCCTGCTCCGCAAGATTCCTGATCCTTGATCCCCGATTCCCGATCCTCCCGTCGCTCGAAGTTGTCCGACCAAAACATCGACACGGATTTCACGGATGGACTTGGAGCGGCCTTTCTCCCAGACGCCCATCTACGCCCCATTCCCAGCTTCCGGACTGAAAACCGAAATCGAGAAACTCGGCGCTCCTGACGCCCGAAGCCCGAAGCCACTCGATTCTCTCCGCTCCCTGCTCGGTGCTCGGTGCTCCCTGCTCTTCGCTCCCACCGAAACGTGGGGTATGCTGAACCCGTGTCCGAGATCGAATCCCGATTGCTGATCCTCCGAGAACGCATCGCCGACGCCTGTGCGCGCGCGGGTCGCGATCCCTCCTCAGTGGCGCTCATGGGGGTGAGCAAGAACCACCCGCCCGTGTCCGTCGCCGAGGCCGTCCGCTGCGGTCTCCGGCTGTTCGGCGAGAACCGCATCCAGGAAGCCAAGGCCAAGATCCCCGCGTGCGCCGCCGATCTCGAATGGCACTTCATCGGCCACCTCCAATCCAACAAGGTCCGCGA
>JAIXUV010000009.1 GCA_027483345.1 Verrucomicrobiales bacterium
GAATCACTGGCGACCCTGGGATTCCAGAGGGCGGACCTCCTGCTGGCGGGCCAGTTGGGGAATCCGTCCTTCGTGACGCTGTTTCCGGCGGGACCGAAGCAGTTCCAGTTCACGGCACTGCTTCCGGTGGAGGCGTTCTGGCTTCGCCCACGCCGGGTCGCGGTCGCGAAGATCGACCTCGAGAGCGCGTCCGAACAGTTGGTGGCCACGGGGCTCGACCTGGTTCGCAATGTCCGAATCGCCTTCGTCGAACTGGTCTTGGCCGAGGACCGGCTAAAGGCGGCCGCGAAGTCCGTCGAGGTGCAGGAGCGGATCGCGGAACTCGCGAGGAAGCGGTTCGAGGCCGGGGACATCGGTGGCTTGGAATCGGACCTGGCCGCGGCGGTTGCCCTGCAATCCCGTCAACGGCTCGAACGGCATCGGCGGGACGAGACGCTGGCCCGGGCCCGCCTGAGGCAACTGCTCGGGCTGAAGGAAGGCGATTCGATCCCGGCGCTGGTGCGCGCGGACATCCCGGCCGGGCAACCGATCGACGAGACCGAACTGTTCCGTCGTGCGCTGGCGGCCCGGCCGGAGCTGCGGGCGAACGAACTGGCCCTCCAGGCGGCGGCGAAGCGAGGGCAGCTTTCCAAGGCCGAGGCCTTCCTGGTTGGAGCGGCCTTCGATGTGAAGGGTACCCCGACCGGGACCCAGGCGGGACCCGGACTGAATTTGACGTTGCCGATCCTGAACCAGAACCAGGGAGCCCGAGCGAGGGCGGAGGCGTCGTCCAACGTGCTCGTGCGACGGCACCTGGCATTGCAGGACCGGATCCAACTGGAGGTCCGTGAGGCCCTGACCCGGAGGGAACATGCCCTGCGGGAGTTGGAGATCGTCCGGAAGCGGATCCTGCCCGCCTTGGAATCCGCGGTGAACCACGCGCGCCAGTCCCTCGTGGCGGGGGACGTGTCGCCCGGGGTGCTCCTGGAATCGGAGCGAAGCCTCGCCGACGGCCAGGTCCTGCTGGCCGAGGCGGTCGCCGAGGTCCACCGCTCCGAGGCGGAACTCTCGAGGGCCGTCGGCCGTCGTTTCGAGAACCCCTAGACCCACGATGATGAAGCCCTTCCACATCCTGATCGGAGTCCTGTCCGCGATTCCGCTGGTCGCCGCGGATCCCGCCTCGGCGCCGGCGGTCGTCAGCAAGGAGGCGGATCTGGTGGTGGTCCGCCTGAAGCCCGAGGCCGAACAGCGTCTCCGACTGAAGGTGGTTCCCGTCGAGAGTCGGCGTGTTCCCGACGTGCGGATCTACCCCGGCCTGGTGGTGAGGACGCTGGCGGCCGGTTCGAACGTCGCACCGCAGCTTGGTGGGACCCTGGACGAGCTCCTGAGGCTGGCCGAACTGCAGATCCAGGCCGACGACCGCGTCCGCCAGGCGCAGGTGCAGGAGGAGGTCGCCCGCATCGCGTTCAAGCGGGCCGAGAAGCTCCTCGGTTCCGAGTCCGGCAGCGCCCGACAGGTGGACGAGGCCCGGGCCGCACTCGGGCTCGCCGAGTCCGCACTGCAGACCGCCCGGTCGCAGCGTGCGCTTCTTGGCAGTTCCGCGTTGGACCCGTCGTCCGCCGGCCGACGTTGGGTGAGGGTGGCGATCCCGTCGTCCGAGGCGGCGCTGTCCCAAGGGGCGTCGGAGGCAAAGGTCGGTCCGCTGGCAGCCGCCCGATTGGAGACCTCGGCCCGCCGGGTCC
Organism: Verrucomicrobiales bacterium; assembly: GCA_027483345.1. GTDB lineage: Bacteria > Verrucomicrobiota > Verrucomicrobiia > Limisphaerales > UBA9464 > SXXZ01. The sequence continues at coordinate 1,722 of JAIXUV010000009.1, forward strand.
CGGGGCCGCCGACGGCCAATCCGCTGGCGAACACGGTCGATTCCTATTTCGAGCTGTCCGACGAATCCCCCTTCAGGGCTGGGGAACGGGTGGCGGTCGAGATCCCGGTGGAGAAGGACACCCGTCCTGTCGCGGTGGTTCCCTTAAACGCGGTGCTCAGGGATTTCCACGGCGGGGAGTGGGTCTATGAACGGACCGGAACCAATTCGTACACCCGCCGTCGCATCCAGGTTGCGAGGATCCATGGCACCAACGCCGTCCTGGAGTCCGGGCCGACCGCGGGGGCGATGGTCGTGACCGACGGAAGCGCCGAACTCTTCGGCACGGAGTTCATGACCGGGAAGTAGTTCCCAACCCGCCAACACATGCTGAAATTCATCGTTAAGTCGGCGATGGGAATGCGGGTGCTCGTCGTGGCCGCAGCCCTGGCGGTCCTTTTCCTCGGCTTCGACGCCACCCGCAACGCCCCCCTCGACGTCTTCCCGGAGTTCGCGCCGCCGCTGGTGGAGGTCCAGACGGAGGCCCCGGGGCTTTCGACGGAGGAGGTGGACTCCCTGATTTCGGTGCCCTTGGAAAACGCGCTCAACGGACTCCCGTTCCTGAAGACCATCCGTTCGAAGTCCGTGCTCGGCCTCTCCTCGGTCGTGATGATCTTCCAGAAGGGAACCGACATCCTGAAGGCACGTCAGCTGGTCCAGGAACGGCTCAACACGGCCCAGAACCGCCTCCCCGCGGTGGTGAAGCCGCCCGTCCTCATGGCACCGAGTTCGTCCCTCAGCCGGGTGCTCAAGGTGGGCCTCCAGTCGGACACGCTCACCCAGACCCAGCTCAGCGAACTGGCCGTATGGACGCTGAGGCCCCGGCTCATGGCCGTTTCCGGCGTCGCCAACGTCGCCGTCTGGGGCCAGAGGGACCGGCAGCTCCAGGTCCTCGTCGATCCGGAACGGATCCGGGTGGCCGGGGTCACCCTCGACGCCGTCGTCCGGGCCGCGGGGGACGCGGTTGTCGTCGGCGCGGGAGGCTTCGTCGACACGCCCAATCTCCGTCTCGGCGTCAACCAGTTGCCGGCCGTTTCGACCCCGGAGGACCTGGCAGCGACCGTCGTCGACTTCCGGAACGGGACTCCGATCCGTCTCGGGGACGTGGCGGAGGTCACGGAGGGCAATCCCCAACCCATCGGCGACGCCGTCATCAACGACGGGGACGGGATCCTCCTGATTGTCGAGAAGCAGCCCTGGGGCAACACCCTCGACGTGACCCGTGGCGTCGAGAAGGTCCTCGCCGAGACGAGGCCGGCGGTGCCGCAGGTCCGGATCGACAGCACGATCTTCCGTCCGGCCACCTTCATCGAGCTGTCCATCGACCACCTCACCGAGGCGCTTTGGCTGGGATGCCTCCTGGTGGTGATCGTTCTGGCGCTGCTCCTGGGCGACTGGCGGACCACCGTCATCAGCGTCGTGGCCATACCCCTGTCCTTGGCCGCCGCCCTGCTCCTGCTCCGCTGGCGGGGAGAGACGATCAACACGATGATCCTCGCGGGCCTGATCATCGCCCTCGGCGAGGTCGTCGACGACGCCATCATCGACGTGGAGAACATCCTGCGGAGACTCCGGCTCAACGCGGCGGCGGGTTCTCCCAAGTCGACGCCGGCCGTGGTGCTCGCCGCCTCCCTCGAGGTGCGGAGCGCCGTGGTCTACGCGAGCCTCATCATCGTCTTGGTCTTCCTGCCGGTGTTCTTCCTCCCCGGGCTCGCAGGGACCTTCTTCAGGCCCCTCGCGCTGTCCTACATGCTGGCCATCGGAGCCTCCCTGGCCGTGGCCCTCACGGTCACTCCGGCCCTCAGCCTCCTCCTGCTGCGGGTCGAGACCGGTAAGGTCCACGAGCCCTGGGTCTCCAGAGGGCTCCGAGCCCTCTACCGGACGGTCCTTCCGCGGGTCGCCGGAAGACCCGTCCTGGCCATGTCGGTGGTGGTGGCCGCCCTGGGTTTCACCGCTTGGATCTGGCAGACGCGGCTGAAGGAGGAGTTCCTGCCGAGCTTCAAGGAGCGGGACTTCCTGATGCATTGGCTGGAGAAGCCCAACACCAGCCTCGAGGCGAGCAAACGGATCACCAAGGCGGCGGCGCAGGACCTGATGAAGGTCCCCGGGGTCCGCAACCAGGGCGCCCACATCGGGCGCGCCGAGGTGGCGGACGAGGTCGTGGGTCCCGACTTCACGGAACTCTGGATCAGCGTCGACCCCGCGGCCCCCTACGACCAGACCGTCCACGCGGTCCAGTCGGTGGTGGACGGCTACCCGGGTCTTTCCCGGGACCTGCTCACCTTCCTGCGGGAACGGATCAAGGAGGTCCTCACCGGAGCCAGCGCGAGCATCGTCGTCCGAATCTTTGGTCCGGACCTGGACCAACTCAGGACCCATGCCGCCGAGGTCGAAGCGGCGGTCCGGGACGTCCCCGGCGTCAGTGCGCTCAAGGTCGAACCTCAGGTCCAGGTTCCCCAGATCACCGTACGGCTCCGTCCCGATCGGGCCGCGCTCCATGGCCTGACCCCTGGGGCGGTGCGGACGGCGGTCTCCACGCTCGTCAAGGGCCGGAAGGTCGGGGAGGTCTACCGGAACCAGCAGGTCCATGACGTCGTCGTCTGGGGCGTCCCTTCGGCGCGCTCCGACTTCACGGCCCTTCGGGAGCTCCTGATCGACACACCGGGCGGCGGGTCGGTCCGCCTTTCCGACGTCGCCGACCTCGCGGTCGTGCCCACGCCCAACGCGATCAAGAGGGAGGGGGCCTCGCGCCGGATCGACGTGACCTGCAACGTCGGCTCCGGCCGGGCGTTGGGCGACGTCGTCCGGGAAGTCGAGGCGCGGGTCGGGAAGATCGGGTTCTCAACCGGGTACCATGCCGAGATCCTCGGGGAATGGGCCGAGCGTCAGGCGGCCCAAAGGCGCCTGGTCTGGCTTTCCCTCGCCAGCCTCGCCGGGATCCTCGTGCTCCTGTTCGCGGACTTCCAAAGCCTCCGCCTCACCTTGTTGACCGCTCTCACGTTGCCGTTCGCCCTGATCGGCGGAGTCATCGCGGTCTGGATGGGGGGAGGGATCGTGTCTTTGGGATCGCTGGTCGGATTCGTGACCATCCTGGGGATTGCCGCCCGGAACGGAATCCTGCTTGTCAGTCACTACCGGCATCTCCAGGTCGAGGAAGGCATGCCGTTCGGGATGCCCCTGATCCTGAAGGGCAGCGAGGAGAGGCTGGTTCCCATCCTGATGACGGCGGCGACTGCCGGTCTCGCCCTGCTGCCGCTGGTCTTCAAGGGAGACGTTCCCGGGAACGAGATCGAACGGCCAATGGCGATCGTGATCCTTGGGGGGCTGGCAACCAGCACGGTCCTGAACCTCTTCCTCCTCCCGGCGATCTACGGTCGCTTCGGCCGGGTGAGACACTGAAGTCCGGATGGGGATCGACTGGCCTTGGATGGCAGCTGGGGCAATCGAGGCGCTTTCCGATGAGGATGCTCTATACCTAGGATAGGAGCTCTCCGAAGCGGGCGAGGAACTTGGAGGGTCCCTGAGAGACTTCACCGATCGGTTTCATCAACGGGCAGGTCGAGGAAGAGCCGCGGGAAGAGGACTTCTCGCACTTGGATGGGGAAGGCCGGATAGAGCGGACCCTTCGGACTCGAGGTCTCAAAGTAGCCTTCGGCCAGGCCCCGCTTGATGATCTCCGCGGCAACGGTGCCGGCCTTGCCGGTGATCTCCTGCACCCGGGTGCGCGGGATCTCGCCTTCGTCGAGGAGCGTCCTCACCACCCGCATGATTGGCTCCCGGTGGCGCTGCAGCTCTTCGGCTTCGTACTGGAAGTAGCGTTCCACCCGCAACCTCAAGGCCGGCAACTCCAGCAGGCCACTCATGAAGCGGATCTGATCCAAAAGCGTTTCGAGGAAGAACACGCAGAACCGCGCGAGAGCCGCATCGGACAGGTTCCCGCGTCCATCGAGATCGCCACGACGACGCTGGTCGGCGTCCTCCAAGGCGGAGAAGTAGGCTTGCCGTTGACGGGCGAGACCGCGGGAAAGAGTCCAGAGTCCGCGACCGTCCGTGCCGCTTCGGATCAGCAGGGCATGGGAGTGGAGGCGGACGACACGTCCATTGCCGTCGCCGAAGGGATGGATCCACGCGAGCCGGTGGTGGGCGGCCGCCGCACGCACCAGTTGGTCGGTCGCCAAGGCCTTCGGGTCTCCATAGAACTCCTGGAACCGGGCCATGAACTCGGGCAAGGCCCGGAAGTCGGGTGGCGTGTGACGTCCGACCTCCACCATGAAGTCGCGGTACCGGCCGGGGGCGACCTGGTAGGCAACGCCGTCGCGTGTCCGCGAAACATGGAGCGACTCTGGAAGGCGTCCGTAGAACTCCCGATGGAGCCAGGTAATGAACTCCGGAGAACAGACATCGACGTCCTCGCTGGCCAACCGCTCGACCATGCGCTTTTCCACCGCGATGTGCGCGAGGCTCAGCTGCTGGTTGTCCCTCTGTCGCGGATTGTCGGAGAACTCCCGCCGCAGGGCCCGCTCGATGTCGCGGGGAATGGTTTTGTGTCCCTCGATGAGGTTGGAGTAGTAGCAGTTCATCTCCCGGACGAGCTGCGCCACGCGCTGGACGACGTGGGGAGAATGCACCTGCCCGGTCAGGATCCCGGATGCCCGGTGGATCTCGCAGGTAAGCTCCGCCAACCGCCCAGCCTCGGCATGGGGCACGAGCGGCTCCATCGAGCGCGGATGCTGGTAGGACTCCATAAAAACCTCAGATCCGAAGATCCCACCGAAGATCCTTCAACGCGATCATAATGTTCGTGGTGAACCGGTTGCGAGCCATTTGGAACGACCGAAGACGACTCATCCGAAGATCCTTCGGAGCCAGAGATGCCTGAGGGTGAGGTCGTTGAGAAGGTCCGGGGGCGGTTCCTGGAAAAGGGGGAGATACGGAATTCAGCCGACGCTACTCGACCACAGGGACTCCGGACCGCTACGTCGCCGGCTTCGTTTCGGAACGACCCTTTCCCGATCCATCGGAGTCGACCCGCCTGAACCATTCCCGATTGGCCCCTTGTGAAATCCAGTAGCGGTCGCGACCTACAAAATGGATGTGAATGAGGGGCCAGGTTCCATGGACCAGCAGATCTTCGTAACGGATGACGACACTTTCCGAATCGACGCCCAGCAACTCGAACCGCTGTACGAATCGGTATTCGCGGAGGAAGCCACGGATCCGGGTCCGGGTGTAGGTGACCTGCAGGTGTCCGAAGATATCGCGGAACTTGGCGCGGCGGGCCGGAGTGATTCGTTTGGGGAAGCGCCACTCGGCCAAGGTCGACTCGCGGTCGGACTGCCAGGTGCCCAGGAGCCGACTGTCGGTCTTTGGGGTCATGGCTGCAGCAACTCCGGACTCTTGGCGTTTCTCGGCGTCCGGTGAAGGCGATTCCCGAGTGGGAACGTTTCCGGATCCATCCACCGCCGCAACCGCAGTTCCAATTCTTCGCGGGACATAGCAAAGCGTTCACGGGAGCGGCGGATCAGACCTTGAGCCCGGCGACAGGTGGGTGGCGCCGGTGGGCGGCTTCGTCCTAGGAAAGGGGTGGCGTTGGTGCCGTTTTCCAGGAGTTTGACCACGAGCTCGAAGCGGTCGAGGTCCACGAGTTGTTGGGGGACGAACTCCTTTCCAAACTCACCGCCCAGGACTTCGGCGTCGGTGTTGCCAACCCGGAAGGCGACGAGGGTGCCGACGTTGCCGAAGATGGCTTGGCGCACGGGCAGGGAGAGTTGGTCGATGTACTGATGGGACAGGGTGAGGCAGAGCCGGTACTTGCGGGCCTCGGCGAGGATCGAGGCGAAGGCGTCGGTGCTGAAGTTCTGGAACTCGTCGATGAAGAGATGGAAGTCCCGCCGTTCTTCCTCGGGCTGGTTCACGCGCGCCATCGCCGCCAGTTGGAACTGAGTGGTGAGCAGGGAGCCGAGGAGGTTCGCTTTGTCTTGGCCCAGGCGACCCTTCGACAGGTTCGCGATGAAGATCCGCGAGTCGTCCATGGTAAAGGGAATGCTCACCCTGGAACGCACCTGTCCGAGGATGTTCCGGATCACCGGGCTTTGGAGGAATTGACCGAGCTTGTTCTGGATCGGTGCGATGGCCTCGCGTTGGAAGCGGGGATCGTAGCCGGCGTACTCCTTCTCCCAGAACTCGCGGATGAAGGGATCCTCAACCTGACGGAGCACCCAGGCGCGATAGCGTTCGTCGGTCAGCATCCTGTTTACTCCGAGCAGGGTGGTGTTCTGGCACTCCAGGAGGGCCGCCACGGCGTTGTAGAGGATGTATTCGAGACGAGGACCCCAACTGTCGCGCCAGAGTCCCTTGAAGGCGCTGACGATGCCGGAGGCGACAAGGTGGCGTTCGTCTTTCGGGACGTTCGCCAGGAGGTTTAGGCCGATCGGGTACTCGACGTCGCCGGGGTTGAAGTAGACCAGGTGGTCGGCACGGTGAGGCGGGATGAGGTCGAGCAGGGCCTCGGCGAGATCCCCGTGGGGATCGATCAGGCCGACGCCATGTCCGGCCTCGATGTGCTGGACGATGAGATTCCGGAGGAGGGTGGTCTTCCCGGAACCGGTCTTTCCGACGACGTAGAGGTGCTGCCGGGCATCGACGGCCGAAAGCGTGAAGGGCTCGGTGCGCCCCCACTTTTCACATTCGCCGAGGATGATCGGATTCGAGTTCATGGTACCCAGATCAGCCGCCACTCCATGGGGAGACGTCACCCGGGTCGTTGGAGGGCGTTGTCTCCGGCGCCGGCGGCAAACGGTTTTGGTGCGAGCCCCCGGGGTAATGGCGACTGGTGTGGACACACGAGTGGACCTGAAATGTTTGGACTGAGAGAATGGCTTCTCTATATTTGGAAGTATATCATATCGCGCTCTTGTAAATGAATACTCAAAAATTGTACGACGGTTTGCATGAGGATACGTTTGTGTATCGATACATGCGTCTGGGAGCTTATCTTTCTCTTTTAAAGGGTGATCTTTTTGTACCTAAGCTGAGAACCTTGAGAGAGAATAGCGATCCAACAGAGGGTCAACTGCTTCTCACCTCAGAATCCTTTGTTAAGGCATGGAGTGGGTTTGATCAGAGTTGTGACTGGCAGGGTGATTTGGAACGGTTTGAGGAGGATTCGCTCCAGACGATATCAAGCGAGAAAGACCTCAGCATTCGGCCCTTTCTAGTTGAGAACTATTATAACCACGTAGCGGATAGTCGCGCTGTCCTTTGCTTTTGCGGTAGCGATCAGGAAAGCATGGCGATGTGGCAAATCTTTGCTCGAGATGGAGTTTTGATTCAAACAACTTGCGGAGCATTGGGCGAGATCAATTTAGGTAGCAACAAGAGCTCCGTCTTAGCAAATATTCGTTATCGCAACGTAGGCGCCAATCTAGAGAAGGAATATCCGCAACTGGTCGCTAGACCGCAATTGTTCAAGTTGAAATGCTATGAATTTGAGAATGAGATTAGATGGTTCACTTCGATCGAAGGATCAGGACCTGGTTTGTGCTTGAATATTGATTCAAAGAGATTTGTCAAAAAGGTTGTGTTATCACCGTTCATGTTTAGAAATGAAGCGGATGCGGTTAAGCGGATCTCGGAATCTGTTTTGGGTCAGATTGACATATCTCAATCAAGCGGTAGATTTATTCGTCGTGAATATCAGTATGGCATAGATCAACTTTCGCATCTGCGTCCCGACTTGGAGGTTTGATGGGCAGTTCCGCGCTTTTCCGTCGAGGCTTCGTCGGAGATTCCGTCGGCCCGTTCCTCCGCGGTTCACCGCGTGCGGTCACCTAGGTGAGGTCGTCCGCAATCGCGGCTGCTCTCAACGCACGTCCCCCAACGTGTCGGGGGCTAAGGGACACTCGTCCCGCGGCGGCCGACTTCGCGGTTTTGGGTGGTGGATGAACCTGTGGTACGTCCACGACCCGATAGCCGGACGGAAAAAGCGCGAAGTCGGGCGCTAGCCGACGACACGTTGGGGAACGATTCGTGCGGCCGTTGAGCCGTGGCCGTCGACGGGTTCGGACGCGAACCCCTACAAACCCTGTTTGTCGGCCGTCATGTCGGGGGTTCCTCAAGGACATCCGTCCGTTGAAGTCGTTCGCGGATACGCGCCCTCTGAGCCAAGCCTTGGGCCTGCCGGCACTTTGCCGGCAAGGCCCGTGGCATGGTAGGATTGGGGAATGGAAACGACCCAATACATCGTCCGAATCCACCCGGCCGCGGAAGGCGGATTCTGGGCGGAAGTCCCGGCCTTGCCGGGCTGTTTCGGGCATGGCGGTTCGGTGGAACTGGCGACCCTGCGGGTCCGCGAAGCAATGGAATGCCACCTGGCAGAACTGGCCTTGGCCGGAGAGCGCCTCCCGGTGGAGAAGTCCCCGCGCCGTTCGTATGCGATCCCGGTTACCGTCCGGTCGCCAAGGATGGTGTGAGTGTTACGGACAACGAAGAAACCCGACCATTGGTCGGGTTTCTTTGTGAGCGGATTTGTCAGGCCGCACGATTCCTCGCCGGCTGATGTCGTGCAGTCCGAAAGCAGGCACCGCTTCGCCCATGTCGCTTCCAGATCAAGGACCGCGAATCCCGCTCAAGTCCTGAAGCGGAGGGAATCCGATCGAGCGTGTCGGACAATGTGGGTTTTGCGACATGGCTGCCAAACCGTGGCTCAATGAAGCCGTGGTTCGGAATCCGAGATGCCTGCGGCGGGAGTCTTCGCCACCGCGGGCCGTCGTGGTTCCCGGGGCACGTGTCGGATCTACGGTTTGCGTGCAGACAACAGGAACAGACCTTGAAGGCGCGACCCCTTGACGGAGCGCCGTTTTCGTTGTGGAACGGATAGGGGACTCTGACTCGGCAAGGTTGGATCGGCTCTTGGGATTTCGATCGAGCTGGAGTCCGTTCTCGCTCCCCTGTCTCCCGGCCCGACTTGGCTCGCCTCGGTTTGCTGGGCCGGAGCGTGCCGGTTAGCGGATCGAAGCGCCTCGGCCGGAGTTATCCCCAGTCTCCTTCCCTTCCTTCAAAGTTCGGCCGGAATACTCTCTGGATTACTCACTGTATTACTCTGTGGAAGGTTTCTTCCGGGGTACCCGGAAGATCGCTTCCATCCCCCTAGGAAGTTTTCTTCCTACCCTCGGCACCCCGGAGGGAGAAGTTGTCCACAAGCTTGCGGTAGTCGGCGGCGAACTGTTGGCGGCGTTCTTCGGACACGCGGGCGTACCTCCCAGCCGTGCGGATCACCCGCTCGTGGTGGTTGGCGACGGTGAGCGTGATGAAGCCCTTGGCCTTGAGCTGCGACAGGTAGGTGCGGATCTGACGCTCGCTGACGTCGAAGAAGTCCGCGAAGTGCCGGTTTGAGGCGAAGCAGCCGCGCTCGTTGTCGAGAGAATGGATCTCGACGAAGAGCACCTTCTCCATCAGCGACAGTTCCCGGGAGAGCCAGATCTCCTTCGGGATCCAGACGCCCTTGAAGTCGCGTTCGTATGGGTGGGGATTCATGAGGCGATTCTACCATGGGCCATCCGATTCCGTGGTCTTCCCCTCCTCACCGACTTGTGGTGGAGCCCTTCCGAACCCTTCCGAAGCCGTGATAGAATCGGAGGAGGAATGCCGGCGTCGCCGGTCACTCCGATTTATCCATTCACCAAGAAATCCATGCCCCATGAAGACCGCCCCATCGCCCATCTGGAAGCCGCGTCGGTAGCCGACCCGGCTCCGTCACGACCCGACCCGTTGCCGTCGGCTTCCCAAGACTTCGGCAACGTTCCGCAACCTTCCGCAGCCTTCGGAAGCGTGCCGCAGGGTTCCGCACCGTTCGGAACCGTTCCGAATCCTGCCGCATCGTTCGGAAACCTTCCGCACCGTGCGGAAGCCGAGTTGCCGCCGAACGGTCGCGAGCGGTACACGCTGACCGTCCGTGAAGCCGCGCGCCTCTTCGAAGTCGCCGGCGTGGCACGTTCCGAGCGCAGCATCGTGAACTGGTGTCAGCGCAACCGACAGGGCGTCGCCCGACTGGAAGCCTACTTCGATCCGAACGACCGGCGGTACTTCATCACGCGTCAGTCGGTGGACACGGTGATCTCGGAAGAGAAGGCGCGGGCCGCGAAGGCCAATGCGGAACCGCTTCCGCAACCTTCGGAACCTCTCCGCAACGCCGAAACGGATTCCGACCCCTTCCATCGATCGAACCCGAAGCCGAACCCCGCAAGACCCGGCAGCACGGGTTCAGGCCCCATCTCGGATGACCGAGATGTGCCCGAAGACCTGCTGAAGGAGAACGCCGATCTGAAGATCACCAACCGGGCGAAGGACTACTTCATCGACCAGCTCAAGTCGGAGCGGGACGCGCTGCTGCAGCAACTCGTCTCCAAGAGCCACAAGGTCGGCGAACTCGAGAGCGAACTGCGGTTGTTGGGCGACTCCCGCAACTGATCCGTTTGGTTCCCCGGGAATTGGTGCGGAAGCATTCCGCACTTGGCGTTCTGCGTCGTGGGTCAAAAACCCGGGTTGAGGAGCAACTCCGTTGGGCTGAACTCCGAACTCTGCCTGAACAGAAACTGGTTCAGCCTGGAGAAGCCCGATGCCGTCACCGTGGCGCTTCCGGAAACGAAGTTGGGAAGCCTGGTTCCGAAATCGACAACGTATCCACCGCGGCTGTCCGACGTCGTGCAGTACTGCACGCCTTGGATCTGCATACACACGCTGGCGTTGGACACCGGCGCCCCTGTTGTCCGATTCCTGACCGTTCCGTAGGCGAACACCCGGTCTGAGACATCCGCGAATCGGTAGTAGCGGGACAAGAAACTCTCAGGCCTTGGATCCGAGATCACGGCGGGTTGGTCGCTGGAAACGACGATTCCGACGATTTCCCAAGAGACGAGGTTGGTCGAACGCTCGATGCCGAAAACGAAACCTCCAAACGCCGGGAGCGTGAGTCGAACCGCTCCCGGGACAACCTGGACTCGGGGGATGCCGGCGGCGAACTGCGCTGGCCGTTCCCTGCCGTTCATGTCGAAGGTGAGTTGACCGACCAGGCTCGCGAGATCCCGCTCGGATCGCTCCTTGGTGATCCCGCCGAAGGTCCGATCCGACCAAGATCCGAGGACGAGGCTGTTGTCCTGAAATTCCGGCACAAACCGTCGCAGCGGGTTTGTCGCCTCGAAGAGGGGCGCCATGAAAACCATCTCATCGGGAATCGAAGGAATGGCTGTTGGGGCTTCAAGCGAAGTGCGCAGAGCAGCCACGTGCGCATAGAACTCGTCCTCCGCTTCTAGATCCTCGGCAACGAAGGAGAAGAGGCGGTCGAGTTGATTGTTTCGGGCCCGGATGAGGGCCGAGGCCTGGAAGTACGCCAGACAGGCCTCCAGCAACTCCGTCTTGGCCCGCGCCCGGATCTCCGGAGCGGCATTGCCCAAGAGGCCGGGGAACTCCTCGAGCAACTGCTGGATGGCGGGCAACTCCGCGTCGATGCCAGACCGGATCCGGCTCCAAGTGACCGAGAAGTCCCAACTGCCTACCAAGAGCAGGCTCGACCGGAAGAGGTGGAGTCCCGCGATCAACATCTGGATGTCCGCGTAGTCCACGTTCATGGCACCCGATCCGGTCTCGGAGTCCCTGAGGGTGAGCAGAAACTGGGGAGAGCGAATGCTGGTGAGGTTCGTGAGAGCGTTTCCGATCTCGTCGGCCATGGCGGATCGAATCCACTGGAAGGGCTCCATGACATTCAGTGCCGGGTCCACATTCGGGATTCCATTGGTGTCGAACTGCGGTTCGGCCTTCCAGGAGAAGAGGCTCCGGCCGTTGGTCGTGAACGAAGCGCGGTTCAGCAGTTGCTGGAACTCCGCCCTCTCGACCAACGTCAAAAGCCGGGTCGCTCCGAGGAACGCCTGAGCAGTCTCATTGGTGGGCTGCAAAGCAACGGCCTGCTGAAAACGCTGGAGGGCGTTGGTGAGATTTCTCGCTGCCAAAAAGGCGCGGCCATCGAGGACAAGTCCGTCGACATTCTGGGCGGTCAGGCGGGCTCCAAGAACCAACAGAAGGAGGAACAGAGAGGTAATCAGCTTTGGGAACATGGATGGTGCTTTCTCGTTCAGTGGTTTGGCCCGACAGAAATTCGCTCACCCTGGGTCGGATCCGATCCCGACAGAGTCAGGATGAGTTCTCCGGACTTCTCCGGATGGAGAATGGCCTTCTTGAACTCCCTTCTTCCGAGCGGGGTCTGGACCGAGCCATCGCCATCGAGAACCAGCCTCCCATCCCGGAGGACACGCAGGCGGGTGGCAACCAGGAGCGCTTGCTGACCACCCAATTCGCGAAGCTGGAAGTCCGTGGCCTCGATTGGAAGGCGTCGACCGGAAGCGGACTCTCCTACCTGACGAAGCGCGTTGGCCAAGTCGCTGAGATCCCTGACCTCCAAAGAGAGGGAGCGGATCTGAATCTTCCGCCGGGTGGCGATCCGCAGAAAACCCACCGGATCCGGAACCTCGGCGGCCTCGTCCGCGTAAAACCTCGCGTGGACCGTTCCGTCCTTGGGATCCCGAAGACTCATGCCGAAGCCGCGGAGGAAGCCGTGGTTCCCATGGAGGGGGCCTTGAAGGAAGCAGACGACAAGCATCATCCACCCACATCGGCGGATCCGGGGACTCGACGATGGTTTCGACACCTTCACGACCCGATAACATCCGCGAGGTCCTCACTCAGCAAGACCCAATCCGGAGACGGGCTCCCAATCGGTTCACCAACTGCTTGCGTCGGAACTACGGAAGAACTGTATCGGCAATGAGGGACCGCGGCTTGGCAACCGCGGCCATGAACAACGGACAATCGAACAAGGTTGAGGACTCCTCCTTCTCCGTGTCCTCCGTGCCTCTGTGGCCGATCTGAAGACCACTCCGAAGCGGGTCTCGAGGGCGGGTGCGGAGGTGGCACCGAAGACGTCTCCGATTCACCGGTGAAACGATGTCGCGGCGGTTCAGGGACTGGGATTCTCGGAAGGCCGAAAAAGGGGCGTCCGGACAACCCCTTGGGAAAGTGAGATTTCGGGGTGTTTTTGAGGCGAAAGCCGAGGGCGTTATTCTCGGTTTTATTCTCGGTTTGGCATTCTCGGTCACCTTCGGTTTTTGCAACCGACTGGTTGTGAATGACTTGGAGAAGTTGGAGCGGGTGAAGGGAATCGAACCCTCGTGTCAGACATTGTGGTTTTTTGTGTTTGAAAATGGTGCTTTTACTTGGGTTTTTGAGGTGCCGATTTTGCGTTTACTTGCACTACTTGCACTCGGCATGGCGTACCTGTACCGCAAACCACGCTCCCCGTTTTGGTATGTCGTCTACCTCGACGGCGATCAGCAGGAACGTCATCGCTCTACCGGTCTCCGCGCAGACAATCCCAACGACACGGCCAAGGCCAAGGCCATGCGCGCCGAACTCGAGGCGAAGGAGCACCGACGTAGCCCAGCCATGGGCGGCGAGGCC
>JAIXUV010000302.1 GCA_027483345.1 Verrucomicrobiales bacterium
CAGGGACTTCGCATCCGTTTGCCCTTCGCTCCGGAATCCGTCGCGTCCTAGGCTCTTCCGAGAATGAGTTCCGAATCGATCCTCCGCGTCGAAGGCCTGCGGATCCAGCGCGACGGTGTGACCATCCTCGACGGCATCGAGTGGACGATCGCCCCAGGCGAACACTGGGCGCTGCTCGGCGGAAACGGTTCGGGGAAGACCAGCCTGCTCTCGGCGCTCACCGGCTACCTGATGCCCACCGCCGGCGGCATCCACCTGCTGGGCCACGAGTATGGACACGCCGACTGGCGGGAAGTCCGCCTCAAGATCGGCATCGTGAGTTCCTCGGTGCGGCAGATGATGAACGACACCGAGCCGGCGCTCGATTCCGTCGTGAGCGGCCGGTATGCGATCATCGACTACTGGGGGCGTCCCAAACGTTCCGATTCCGTGAAGGCGCGGCAGCTTCTGGCCGATGTCGAGGCCTCGCACCTCGAGCGCCGGCCTTGGGCGGTGCTCTCGCAGGGCGAACGCCAACGGGTGCTCATCGCCCGGGCCCTCATGGCGGAACCCCGGATCCTGATCCTCGACGAGCCCTGCGCCGGCCTCGATCCGGTCGCACGGGAACATTTCCTCGGCTTCCTGGACCGGTTGGCCCGACGCCCCGACGCCCCGACGCTGGTGCTCGTCACCCACCATGTGGAGGAGATCACCCCGGTCTTCTCCCACGCCCTGTTGCTCCGCGCCGGACGCACCGTGGCCTCAGGGCCGCTTCGGACCGCGCTCACCTCGGGGACGTTGAGCCGGATGTTCGGAAGCCCGGTTCGGCTGGGCCGGTCGGGAGGACGATTCCGGCTTCGGGTCCCCGACGACGCGGTTCGTGACGGTGGCGTCCTTTGAAGGCGCAGCCGGGCCACCCAATGAGCCGGCTGGGGCGTCGCCCGGCACGGGTTCCCCGGGTTTGGCTGGCTTCGCCCCGGGCTTCTTTCCAGGACGGCTCAGGACCTCGGGGGGAACCGACTTCGGGTCGAATCCGAACTTCCGGCAGAACTCGGCGACCGGCGCCACGATGACCGTGGTCCGCTTCAGGAACGGATCCGGGTATTCGAGCCGCACGGCGCGAAGGGCAAGGCCATGGGCGTCTCGACGTCCGTAAAGGATGTCGCCGACGACCGGGCAACCCGCTTGACGCAAGTGGATGCGAATCTGGTGGGTCCGTCCGGTGATGGGCCGGGCGAGCACCAGCGCACGTTGGCCCACGACCTGAAGCAGTTCGAAGTGGGTCTCCGCCTCCTTGCCATCCCGGCGGTCCACCCGGTGGCGTCCATGGAGCTCGGGGTCGGGCCCGAGGGGTTCGGTACAGACCCAGCTCGGCCTCTGGGGAATGGCGTCGGTGACCGCGAGGTAGGCCTTCTTGACGGTGCGTTCCGCGAAGACCCGGGAGAAGGCGGACATGGCTCCCTGGCTCTTCGAGAAGAGGAGGACGCCGGTGGTCGGGGCGTCGAGGCGATGCACGAAGCGCAGGAACTTGAGGTTGCGAGACGCCGCCCACCAGGCCGCGTGCTCGATGTCGTCGACCAGCGCGCGGTGGAGGTTCCGCTCGTGGTGCTCGGCGTCATCGGGCCCGAGCATCCAACCCGGAGGCTTGTCGATCGCCAGCACGCCGCGGTCCTCGTAGAGGATCGCGACGGGGGTCCCATCGGGCAGTTCGAAGGAGTCGGGCTTGGCCACGCCGGATTGAACCACACCGGCATCCACGGCTCACGTCCTTCCTTCCGCGACGCAAAAATGGTTCTGCACATCCACACTCCGGGACTAGACTCCGCGTGTGCAAATCCAGTCGTTCAAGGTGTTCTGCGACCTGGCCGAGACCGAGTCCTTCACCAAGGCGGCCCAGATCAACGGCATCACCCAAAGCGCGGTGAGCCAGCAGATCACCTCGCTGGAACGCCAGCTCAAGGCGCTCCTTATCGAGCGCAGCAAAAAGAAGTTCCGCCTCACCCGCGAAGGCGAGCTGCTCTACGAGCATGGCAAGCAGATCATCCTCGCCTACGAGGGCCTGATCCATCGCCTCCAGGAGTCGAGGAACGTCATCTCGGGCACCATCCGGGTCGCCACCATCTACAGCATCGGCCTGCACGACCTGCAGCCCTACGTGAAGCGCTTCCTCAAGAAGCACCCGACGGTCAAGGTCCACATCGAGTACCATCGCGCGAACCAGGTCTATGACGACGTCCTCGGCAACGTCGTGGATCTCGGCCTGGTGGCCTACCCGATCCGCGATCCGAAGCTCGAGCTGGTCTCCCTGCGCGAGGAGAAGCTGGTGCTCATCTGCCACCCGGGCCATCCGTTCGCCAAGACCAAGGGACTCCGCCTCCAGCAGTTGGAGGGACAGAAGTTCATCGGATTCGAACCCGACATCCCCACGCGCAAGGCCATCGACCGCGAACTGCGGGAACGCTCCATCTCCGTCCGCCACGTCATGGAGTTCGACAACATCGAGACCGTGAAACGGGCGGTCGAGATCGAGGCCGGCGTCAGCATCGTCCCGGCGGGAACCGTGGCCCAGGAGGTCTCGAAGCACACGCTGGCCGCGGTGCCGTTTGCGGACGTCGAACTCACCCGGCCAATCGGCCTGATCCACAAGAAGACGAAGGTGCTGTCTCCCGCCATGAAGCAGTTCGTGGCCTCGCTGCTGGAGTTCCATCCCTGACCGGGATCCGCGGCTAGACCGCTCCAACGGGGAGGACACGGCGACCCGGAGACGGCAAACGGGACCCGGGAAGGGGTGCCTTCAGGCGAGCAGCGTCGAGCGGTGCACCCAGTGCTCGACGTGGAAGTCGGGATGGCGCAGCACCTCCGCCATCCAGACGAAATCTCTTTCGAACCCCGGGAAGAGGGCGTCGCCATCGACGTTCCGGTGGACCCGGCTGAGGAACAGGTCCGTGCAGGATGGCAACAGCTGGGAATAGAGGTCCGCGCCCCCGCAAAGCCACAGCGGCCTGGGATCGCCCTGAATCGCGAGGCGCAGCGACTCCAGGTCGTTGAAGACCCTCACGCCCGGATGGAGAAACGCACCGCGGCTGACCACCCAGGTTTCGCGACCCGGGAGCGGGCGCCCGATGGACTCGAACGTCTTGCGACCCTGGATCAGCACCCCACGCAGCGTGACCTCACGGAACCATTTGAAGTCCGCAGGCACATGCCAAGGAATGCGACCGTGGTCGCCGATCACGCCGTTCTCGGAGACGGCCGCGATCGCGCGGAGTCGACCCATCGTGGACTCCGGATCAGGCCTCGGTGGGAGGCGTGGACGCAGGTGCCGGCGCGGATTCGGGGGCGGGTTCGGCCGTGGGCACGGAGAGACCCTCGAAAGGGCTGGGACCAATCGAACCCTTGGACTCCGCCGCGTTGGTGGAAACCTTGGTCGAGGCCGGGGTCGCCGCGGGACTCTTCGGCGCCTCGGGCGGGGGCACGACGCCCTCCTTGGGATTCTTCGCCCGCTTGTTCTTCGCCAACGGACTGACCATCACGTTGATCGCGCGGCCGATCAGCTTCGGCGGGAAGTCCGGGTGACCCCACGGCGAGAGCTTCTCGAGGAACTTCTCCATGACCTCCTTGCCGATCTCGGTGTGGGCCATCTCGCGTCCGCGGAACCGGAGCGTCGCCTTCACCTTCATGTCCTCGCAGAGGAACCCGATCGCATGCTCCAGCTTGATGCCCAGGTCGTGCGGATCGATTCGGGGAGAAAGCTGCACCTCCTTCACCGTGTTGGTGTGCTGGTGCTTCTTGCTGTCGCGCTCCTTCTTCGACAGCTCGTACTTGAACTTGCCGTAGTCGATGATGCGACAGACCGGAGGGACCGCGTTCGGCGCGATCTCGACGAGATCCACACCCGCCTGACGGGCGAGATTGATGGCCGCCGCCAGATCAATGACCCCGACCTGCTGCCCGTCATGGCCGATGACGCGGACGTCACGGGCCCGGATCTTGCCATTGATGCGATGCAGGGGCTGTGCCTGCTGGTGACGCGAAAACGGGCGGTTCAAAGTACCGCCTCCGGTTTGTGGTGAATCATGCGTGCAAACGAACCGACAGACTACCCTTCAGGGTCTCGGTCGCTATAGGGGGCCACCGCTTTTCGGGCAAGCCAAAAGACCCGAAATGCCCGCTTCGCGGATGGGATTCCGACACTCCCATCCGGCTCTTGGATCCGGGAAGACATGCGGGACGAGGGATCAGGGTCCCACCAGGGAGATGCGGGAAACCTCCAGCCTCGGCACTTCCCCGAGGAAGACGAGTCTTCCCGCGACCCTCAGGCTCCGCGCCGCGAGCCGCGCGTCGAGGTCCAGCGGACGCCCTTCACGGCCGGTCAGGAGCACGACCACCCCGCTTCCGGTCGCATCCCGGACCAGCAGGCCCGGTGGGACTCCACCTCGGAGGCAGACGACGGCGCAGGAGCGGTGGACCTTGCCGGTCGCCGGTCGCATGACGCCCGCCCAGCACTTCGTGTCGACAAGCTCTCCTTCGAGCAGGACCTCGCCCAGATCGACATCGCGGACCTCCGGCGTGGCCCCCGGAGATCCACCCAGCACCCGGAACGACTCCGGTGAGTTCATCTCGATCATCGCCAGACGACCGGCGCGGATGACCGATCCTTCGAACCGCACGGCCTCGCCATGATGTCCCCGAGCGAAATCCGGCAGGCCGTGCTTGCCGGCACCCACCAGGAGGTGGTGCCGCACCACGCCTTCGTCCGAAACGGTCCGGAGCAACGGCAGCGGAGTTTCCAGGATGCGGCCTTCGAAGGCCTTGCGGACCCCGAACTCGAATGTGCCGGGCTCGGCCGGTGAGAGACCCATCGCCAGGAGCGAAGCCACCACCACACCGGAGCCGAAGAGGAATGCCGCAACCCAACCACGAAACCGATTCAGGCCCGGCGGAGCCTCCTCGGAGTATCCGACATAGAACTCGTCGTTCATTCTTCCCTCCCCTTCGTGGATTCGCTTCCCGGAGATTCGGTCCGCAACGGATTCGCCTCCGCCCGGACCCAAAGCCGTCCACCGACGATCCGGGTCGCGTGGGTCTCCACCGTCTCCTGGAAGGGCGGAGGACTGCAGCCGTCTTCGGGACGGTAGTTCCATCCGTGCCAAGGACACGTGATGCAGCCGTCGAGGATCCGTCCCTCACCCAGGGGCCCACCCTGGTGCCGGCAGACGTTGGAGGTGGCGAAGATCCGGTTGCGGTGCCGGAACACGGCGATCCGCCCCTCTCCGACGGTCACAACCCGGCCCCGGCCCTCCAGAAACGCCTCCACCTCGCCCACGTCCACGAAGCCTTCGGCAACCGTGGTCCCCGCCGCGGGCGTCCAGCCGGCCCCCTTTCGCGCCGCGGTTGCATGGAGTCCGAGCAACAGGAGGAAGCCGACAGCCAGGAGCGTGGGCAGGATCCCGCTGCGCTCGGTCTGAACCACACCGGCGGCCACATGGACGAACAACAGCAGGTAGGCGAGGTAGGCGCCGAGGTGCAGCGACTTCCAAAGGGACGGTCCGAGCAGCTTGAGCCAGAAGTCGTGGCTGGTGGCGGCCAACAGGAAGAGCACGGCCAATCCCGCGACGCCGAACGGCTCGAATGGGAAATGCCCCACGACCAGACGCCCATCGGACAACAGCCGTGCATCCTGCGAGTAGGAAGTCAGCACGCTCACGAAGGGATTCACGTCCCCGAGCGCGTGGAACTGGAACAGCGACAAAACGCCGTGGACCAGGCCGATCCCGAAGAGGGTCACGCCGAGGTGCCGGCGGTTGTACAACAGCGGCAGGAAGCGTCGGTCCAGGCGCGACAACGGGCCGATCGCGAGGAGCAGGTGCAGCAGCAGGAAGGCGACAAGGGCGGTTCCGCGGATCAGCAACGTCTCTGCGGTGACCTCCGGCGACTTCCAGGCGGTCACCACCCCGAAGGCGACAAGCGTGGCCACCACCAGGATGCCGAGGCCGACGTCGTAGCGACGCTTCTCCGGGTTCCAGTCGACGGCGCGATAGTGGGACGACATGTCAGGGGGATGGGGTTTCAGGCAAGGTCGATGGAGGAACGGGAAGGGTCGTGGGCGGCGACATCGGGGGACGGGAGACAAGAAGCAGCGCCAGGGCCTTCGGGACGAGGATGCCGAGGATCCGCCAGGCCCAAACGTGGGCGATGCGAAGGGATCCCGCGCTCGGCGAGACCGCGGAGCCACCTTGGAATCCGGAGCCGCGGACGGCCCGGTTCCACACCACCAGCAGCAACGGCCAGAGCGCCACCAGACCCGGGGTGATCAGGACCCGGAATCCGATCCCCGCACCCCGGGTCCCGGGATCGATGCGCGCGAGACCCCGCCAATGCATCCCGACCGCCATCGCGATTCCCATGGCGAGATACAACCCCGCCGCATCCACTAGGATGCCCGCGACCGCCTCCGTGGACGACTTCATGGCGCGTCGTCCAATCGGGTGATGTTGGGAATGGACTGCTGGTGGATCCAAAGGGTCGCCAGCGCACCGAGGAAGGCGGTGCAGGCCATCCCAAACAAGAGTCCGTGATCCCCCTGGATGGCGATGCCGAGGACGGTGAGGTGGCTCGCGATCGCCGACCCCATGGCGCCCAGGGCCAGCAGGGCGCCGACCCACCGGAACCGCGGGACGAAGAGGAGGACCGAAGCGGTCAGCTCCCAGACGCCCTGCCCGTAGCGTCCCCAGGATTCCATGTTCATCTGGCGGAAGATCCACATCGACTCGGGGTGGCCTGTGAACTTGAACCAGAGCGTCTCCAGCAGGATGGAAGCGGTGAGGATCCGCGCTCCCAGGCTAACCCGGCGCTCACCTTGGCTGAGGTTCTCGGCGGATTCGTCGATGAAGTGGCCCGGGTCTGGACGGACTTCCGTGTGGAATCCCCGCGATGGGGCGCCGGTGAGCGGATTGCGATTCGGGTTCATTCCGGGTGCGGGTTACTTGCCCTTCTTCTCGAGCAACTTCGGCCAGTTTGAATCGGCCTTCACGAGGTTGCCCTTGGCGTCCTCGTTGAAGTCGTCCCGGATCCCGACGTTCTTCTGCATCAGCAGTCGTCCATCCACGATCTGCCACGCCTCGACCTGAATCGGGGCGAGCGCATTCCGGCTCACGCCATAGGCGCAATAGCCGCCGAACTGCGGTGCATACTTCTTCGGCTCTGCATCGAAGAGCCCCTTGCTCTTCGCCGAATGGAAGAAGTAGCGGGCGCCCTCGTGTTCGCTCGCGAACTCGGGCTTCCCCTTCACGGGAGACTTCACGGTGAAGAAGGCCACCGGGTCGTAGCCCTGGATGGCGACACCCTCCTTGTCGAGGTTCAGCAACCGCTTCTCCGCGGCGATGGAGGCGGTGGTGGTGGTGAGGAATCCCAGGAGGGACAGGAGCATCAGGTTGCGTTTCATGCACGGGTGGGTCGTGCGAAACGGGAGAACCTTACAGCCCGGAGGAACGCCGCCAGTCGATCCTTGGCTCGACGCCATCCCCGATGACGCCTTGCAGACAGCGGCGCGCCGACAATCGGGCGCGGAGCCGGAAACCGAATCCCTCGTTCAGGCCTCCAGCACCGCGACGGCCGATGCGTAGTGGACGGTATGGGTCAGGCTCAGGTGCAGGTTGCGGCAACCTCGGCTGTCGGAATAGAGGCGGGCTTCACCATGCAGCAGGACCTCCGGACGCCCCGATTCGAGCCGCCGCACCTCGATGTCTTGCCATCCGAGCGTGGCTCCGATGCCCGTGCCGAAGGCCTTGCTGACAGCCTCCTTCGCCGCGAATCGCGCCGCCACGTACGGCGCCGGATCCGGATGGGACATGCAGTACTGGAACTCCTCCGGCCGCAGGATCCGCCGGGCCAACCGGTCGCCGAAGCGCTCCAGGGAATCACGGATCCGGGAGACCTCGATCAGGTCGATGCCCACGCCGAGGATCACCGCGGCCGCCTCCCCTGCCCTGGAAAGGTCATCCGCGGTAGCCCTCCATCGCCTGCAGCATCTCCTTCACGGATGCCGACAATCCCTTGAAGACAGCGCGGCTGATGAGCGAGTGGCCGATGTTGAGTTCCTCGAGGTGGGGCACCACGTGCAGGACCGGAACATTCTCCACGTTCAGACCATGCCCGGCGTTGACCCTCAGTCCCAAGCCGTGGGCCAGCCTTGACGCGGCCACCAGCCGTTCGATCTCGACGATCCGCTCCCGCTTGGAATGGAAGGCGTGGGCGTAGGGCCCGGTGTGCAACTCGATGAATTGGGCTCCGATCCGGGCCGAGGCCTCGATCTGCTCGGAGTCCGGACCGATGAAGAGGCTGACCTCGATGCCGGCGTCGTTCAGCCGCCGACGGCACTCGCCCAGCGACGACTCCGCCGCCACGACGTCCAGGCCGCCTTCCGTTGTGATCTCCTCCCGCCGCTCCGGCACCAGGCACACGATGTCCGGCTTCACACGGACCGCGATGTCGATGATCTCAGAGACGTTGGCGATCTCGAGGTTGAACCGCGTCGTCACCACGCGGCGCAACGCCACGATGTCGTCGTCGAGGATGTGCCTGCGGTCTTCCCGCAGGTGGGCGGTGATGCCATGCGCCCCGGTCTCGAGGCAGATGCGGGCCGCCTCGACAGGACAGGGCTCGCCGCCAGGGAGACCCCGGTAGCGCGCCTGCCTGAGGGTGGCGACATGGTCGATGTTGACTCCGAGCTTGAGCATGGGTTCAGCGGGACTTCTGCGTTGCCGCACCGGTACGCGACGGACGGACCGTGGGCGGATCCAGCCAGCGGGTCAGCAGGACCAGCTCGAAGGAAGTGAGACCGATCGACGTCTTGCGTTGGAGTTCGAAGACACCGGGGGACTTCTGCGAAACGATGGTGACGGCGTTCTCCAGGTAGGGCGTCGATTCCTCGAGGAAGCGGCGTCCTGGTCCCTCGGCGGGCGGCGGACGCAGGCCTGCCGAGATGTCCTTCACCTGCAGGCCGGCCGACCAGTGGGACAGGTTCTCGCTAGTCATCTCCCAGTCGTAGTAGAGGACACCGGGCTTGAGCAGCTCCGCGAGCAGTTCCTTGGGGAGTGGCCCCTTCGAACGGTTCAGGCCCACGAAGCTGAGACCGACGAATCCGGGCTGGCCGTTGGTCGGACCGGCGAGCGTCGGCGTGGCGACGGGCGCGCTGGAGAGGGCGAGGATCTGCCGCGTCGGGTCGTACATCACCAATCCCTGCCGCGTGCCCGGCGCCGCGTTGGTCGAGAACTGGGGACGGATCCAGTCGTGGACCCGTGAGATCAGCTGCGCAGGCTTGCCGGCGTGGACGACTCCGAAAGTGGAGAACGGCGTCTCCGGCTGCGACCACAGGTACATCTGGGAAAGCTCCTCGCCCTGGATCAGCTCAGCGAGTCCGGCCTGCTCCAGCAGCGGCGCGACCACGCCCCTGGCCGCGGTGAAGGCGATCACCGAGTCACCGATCAGGTTGGTCGGGTAGCTCCACTCCGAGGTGGGGACCGCCGCGGCCAACGCCGTCCGGAGCGTGCCGTTCCAGCGCACCGCGCCGTTGCTCGCAATGACGGTGGCCTGGATCCCGGGCAGCTTCCCGGCGGCGGTCTCCAGCTCCAGGAGACGCCCCGCGACACTGGACGGCGTCGAAATGCGCCTGCGGAAATCCGCGGCCAACGCCGAGCCGCTGCGGCTCACGGCGAAGAGCCATCCGCTCTCCGCAGAGACGGACGCACCGGAGGTCCCGGTGTGGAGCGGCCGCACCCACTTCGGGAAATTCTCGGTCCAAAGGGACGCGCGTTCCGCAGTCACCTTCACGGCGAGGAGCAGCTCGGTCGATCCGTCGGAATGCCGCCAGACCTCACCGGCGGACTCGTGCCCCAGCAGGTCTCCGACGAGCGGCGTCGCCAGGCCACCGGCTTCGGGTGTCGCAGAACCGCCTGCGACCCAGCCCGCGAAGGCGACACCCGCGCTGGTGGCAAGCCGCCCGCCCAAGGTAGCGGCCGCGGGTCCGGAAAGGACCTTCTGGAGCGCAGGAGCCGCCGTCTGTGCACGCAAACCATCCGCACCCGCGAAACGCCAACGCGCATCGAGCTTCGGTTCGGAACCACCGCATCCGGCCAGCCAGGCGCCCAGCGCCAGCAGCCACACGGTCGAGATGACCTTCTTCATGAGGGCGGTTGGTTGCCAGAGAAGGCACCGTGAATCAATGCGCCTTTGCACGGCGGGCCAAGTCGCTCCAAGCTGCCTTACCATGTCCGACCCTTGGTTCCGACTCCGCTCCGGCCCCACCGATCCCGCCCTGAACATGGCGATCGACCAGGCGCTGCTCGAATCGGCTCCGAGCCGCGGCGTCCCCGTCCTCCGCTGCTATTCCTGGGATCGCCCCGCCGCCTCCTTCGGCTACTTCCAGCGTCTCGCGGATGTCTCCATTCTCACCCCGCTCCGGCCTCTGGTGCGCCGTTCCACCGGCGGCGGCGTGGTGCCGCATGACGCCGACTGGACCTACTCCGTCGTCATCCCCCCCGAACACCCCTGGTACGACGTCTCGGCCACCGAAAGCTACCAGCGGATGCACCGCTGGCTCCGGGACGCGTTCGAGAGGATCGGCGTCCCCACCCGACTCGCTCCCTGCTGCGATCCCAGCGGACCCGGACAATGCTTCGTCGGAGCCGAGAAGTCCGACCTCCTCCATGGCGACCGCAAGATCGCCGGAGCGGCCCAACGCCGGAACCGGCTCGGCCTCCTCATCCAGGGCAGCATCCATCCGCCCACAGGTGCCGACCGCCCGGCCTTCGAATCTGCCCTGGAACAGGTCGCCACGCTCCAACAGGCCGCAACCTGGGACGACCTCCCGGACATCGACCGACTCCTGGAGCAGGCCCGACGCATCAACGCCGACGTCTACGCCGCCGAAGCCCACACCGCCCGACGCTGATCCCCATCCCGATCAGCCGCGCCAGGCCGGTCCGTCCGGATGACTGTAGGTGGTGACGCTGGACGACAGCATCTCGGTGCTGAACCCCGGCTTCTCTGGTGCGAGATAACGCGCGGTCCGGATTCGGCACGGGTCGGTGAAGTGCTCGTGGAGATGGTCGACGAACTCGCACACCCGTCCGTCCCAAGATCCGCTGACCGTGGTGAAGTCGATCATGCTGATGTGCTGGACGAACTCGCACAGCCCGACCCCGCCCGCGTGCGGACAGACCGGGATGCCGAACTTCGCCGCCATCAGCAGCACCGCGAGGTTCTCGTTCAATCCGCCCAGGCGGCAGGAATCCACCTGGCAGAACGAGATGGCCCGCGCCTGGAGCAGCTGCTTGAAGAGAATCCGGTTCATGCCGTGCTCGCCCGTCGCCACGCCGATGCCCAGCGGTTCCATCGCCCGGGCGATGGCGGCGTGGCCGAGGACGTCGTCCGGCGAGGTCGGCTCCTCGATCCACCACGGCCGGAACGGTGCGAGGTCCTTCATCCACTCGATCGCCACCGGCACATCCCAGACCTGGTTCGCATCCACCATCAGCTTGCGGTCCCACCCGATCTCCTCGCGGATGATCCCCAGGCGCCGCACGTCGTCCTCGCGGTCCCGACCGACCTTGATCTTGATGTGGTTCCACCCCTCGGCCACGGCTTCCCGGCACAACCGGCGGATCTTGTCGTCCGGATACCCCAGCCAGCCCGCGCTGGTGGTGTAGGCCGGATAACCTTCGGCCTCGAGCTGCGCGATCCGTTCTACCTTGCCCGGCTCCGCCCGCCGCAGCAGCGCGAGGGCCTCCTCCGGCGTGATGGCGTCCGTGATATAGCGGAAGTCCACGCACGCCACGAACTGCTCGGGCGTCATCCGGCTGACCAGCTTCCAGACGGGCAGACCTTCCCGACGCGCCAGCAGGTCCCACAGCGCATTGACGATTGCCGCCAACGCCAGGTGCACCGCGCCCTTGTCCGGCCCGATCCAACGCAGCTGGGAATCCCCGTTCAGCCGCCGCCAGACCTTGCCGGAAGCGGCTGCGAATTCGTCCAGCTCCAGGCCGACCACGAGATGCTCATGCGCCCGGATCGCCGCACAGACGACGTCGTTGCCGCGGCCGATGGTGAAGGTGGAACCGTAACCCCTCAGGCCGGCGTCCGTGTGCAGGACCACATAGGCGGAGGAATAGTCCGGGTCCGGATTCATCGCATCCGAGCCGTCGAGCTGCCGGGACGTCGGGAATCGGATGTCGTGGACCTCCAGTCGGGTGATGCGCATGCGAGGCCGCAACGATGCCCTTCAACCCTTCAACCCTTCAACCCTTCAACCCTTCAACCCTTCAACCCTTCAACCCTTCAACAGACAAGTGACAGGGAGAGTTGGTCACTCAGGTGACAGGGGGAGTAGGTCAGAGTAAGGGTTTTGGAGAGGTTGTTCCGGCGGGTTGGGCGCAACGGAGGACGAGCGAAGCGA
>JAIXUV010000147.1 GCA_027483345.1 Verrucomicrobiales bacterium
GCGGGAAGGAACGGAACACCGCCTCGCCGGCGTCGTCCACGGCCGAGGACATCCTGAAGTCCCCAAGGCGCACCGTGGCGGTGGCGTTCGTGCCCGGCACGCCGGCGAACCGCCGCGAGACCCGCACGCGCAGGTCGGCCAGCGGCTGGAGCTCGATGGTGGTGGACACCGAGGCGACGTCGTCGGGGATGGCGACGGAGACGGAACCGGTGACCCCGTCGAGGGAGGCCTCGATGCGGCCGGTGCCGGCGGGAACGTTCGCGAAGCGGAAGGTCCCGTCCGGACCCGTGGTCACGGTGCGGTTCTGGACCACGCCCGACCCGGTCGCGTTGAGAGTGACCGTCGCCCCGGCCGCCGGTCCGGTCCGGGCGCTGTTGACGACCGTGCCGGTCACCTCGGCAAGGGACTGTTCCAACAGCACGAGCTGCCTCAGTTCGCCGGGAACATCGAGCTGGAAGGTGAGACGGCCCGCACGGCCGGTGACCGGATCCGCGCTCTCGAGGCGGAAGACACCCATGGGAAGGGCGTCGATGGAGAACGCGCCGGTGCCGTCGGTGGTCGCGGAGCCCACGGCCTCGGATCCCTCGATCACCGTGACCTGCGCGAACGCCACCGGCGTCACGCCGTCGCGGCGGAGGAACCGTCCCGCGATCGCCGCGGTCCCCTCCAGGGTCACGGCCACCGTCGCCTCCGCGTCGCGGGCCACCGTGGCCGCGGCTCGGCCGAAGATCCGGATGACGCCCGCCTGAAGCTCCACGCGCACGCCGTAGGCGCCCTCGCTGAGTCCGCCGAAGACCACCTCGCCCGCGGCGTCGGTCGTCCCCTCGGCCACCTCGTTGGGGAACGCCACGCCCTCGGCCCGGGTGATCGCACCGGCTGCCGGAGTGCCGTCGGCACGGAGCACCCGGATCCGCAGGCCACCCTTCCCGAGCAGGTGCACGTCCACGAGGTTGGCCACCACGTTCGTCCCGGTCGGCAGCACCCGCGCAATCGATTGTCCCACGGTCCCGTCCGCGGTGTTGGTCACGGTCACCACGTAGTCCACGCCCGGCGCCCCGTTCTGGATCGCCGGCAGGCCGAAGCGGGTGTCGAAGCGCCCGTCCGCCTCGGTGCGGACGACGAGGTCGCCGAAGCCGATCGCCACCGGCACCTCCGCGCCGACGAGCGTGCCGTCGGGACGGAACACACGTCCGGCAAGGCGCCCGTTCACCTCGCGTGCCGCCGGGAACCGGAGTAGGACGTTCGTCGAGTCCCGGTCCAACGGATCCGTGAGCACCTGGGTCGAGATCACCTGCGGGAAGAACGGCGAGGCGGCCTGCACCTGGATCTGGCCGACGGCCACGGCCCGGACCTGGAACTCACCCGAGGCCGCGTCGCTGTCGACGTCGCCGCGGATCACGAATCCCGGCGACATCTTGGGGGTCAGTCCCGGTCCGCTCACCCGGACCAACGCGCCGATGGGGACCGACTGGGAGTTCTCCACGCGCCCGGCGATGCGCCCGAGCGGCCGCATGCGGAAGGTCACCTCGCGGGTCTCGCCGTCGAAGTTCAGCGTCACCAGCGTCTCGTCGAAGCTCGGCGGATTGAACGCGGCGCCTTCGCCGTTCAACAGCGGGTCGTTGACCCCCATGAAGACCTTCAACGCCTGGTTGAAGGCCGCCTCGGGATCCGCCTGGATCTCCTCCTCGCTCGGCACGCTCGTGTCGTTCACCGGCGGGTTCTCCGACGGCGCGGAAAGCTGGTAGGGCTGGCCCAGCGGAAGGCCTTCCCAAAGGAAGCGCCCTTCGCGGTCCGCACGGACGAAGCTGAAGCCCTCGTCCTCGGGATGGCACACCATCGCCCCCGGCATCGGACGCCCCTCCGCGTCGAGCACCAACCCGACCACACGCGCCGCCGGGGTGAGCCGGATCAGGACGAAGTTGTCGTCGCCCGGGAGCACCTCGATCGCGGCCGAGCCGAAGCGCGGGAAGTCGAACGGCGGATCCGACTGCGGCGGCCGGTTCGCGACGGACCGTTCCACGCCGGCCTCGAAGTCGCGCCGTCCATAGGCCACGCCGGGGATCTCGAAGAAGCCCTGGGCGTCGGTCCGCACGATCTCGCGTCCACCCGCGACCAACGCGTTGCCCACACCCCGTTCTCCCGCCGCCGTGAGCACCCGCCCGCGGACCAGGGCCGAGCCCGGCAAGGCCAGCACGGTGAAGGGCGTCTCACCCTCCCGCAGCGTGATCCGCTCGGTCCCGGTGACCCGACGACCGTCCGAGGACAAGGCCGCCAAGGAGAAGATGCCCACGGGGACGTCCGCGAACTCCCAACGTCCTTCCGCGTCGGCCGTGGTCTCGGCGAAGGCCCGGAAGCGCCCGGACCGATCCTGACCCGTCCCGATCAGAACCCGGGCGCCCGCATGCGGCGTCCGGCGGTCCGCCTCGGTCACGCGGCCCGCGATGGAGGTCCGCGGATCCGCCAGCGCGTTGAAGCGCACCGTCAGCCGACGCACCTCGCCCGGCGCGTCCAGCGCGTCGTCGAGGATCCGCAGGCGTCCAAGGGAATCCTCCACCTTCAGGCTGAACACGCCCAACGGGACGCCGTGGAAGGCGAACCGGCCCTCGGAGTCCGAGAACAGGCCCCGGCCCAGCTCGCGGCTCGCCGGATCCGGGAAGAGGTTCACCGCCGCGTTCGCCACCGGCGTCGTCCCATCGGCCTGCAACACCACGCCCTCGACCGTTCCCCGGCCGCGGAAGGTCAACACCATCGGGACGACGGTTCCTTCACGGCGCGATTCGGGCACAACCAGGTCGTCGACGGTCGCCCGGTCGAGGCCTTCGGCTTGGGCGATCGCCTCGCCGACGGAGCCCGCCGCGAACATGCCCAACAACGTGTTTTGGAAACGCGCGGAGGTGGCCAGCTCGCGCATCCGGTCGCTCTGGACCACGCCCGCCACCGAGGCCTCCAGGATCAGGGATGTCCCTTCCGCCGACAGCGACGAGGTGTCGGTCGTGGCGACGGTGTAGGGGATGCCCGCCAACACGAAGTCGAAGCCGAAGTCGCCGTTGGTGTCGGTCAGCACCTGCGACGGACGGAAGATCCATTTCTGGCAGTCGAACAAGGTGTCGACCGAATCCCGGTACACGAGGGTGACCGGGATCCCGGCCACCGGGCTGCCGCCCGAACGCACCACGCGTCCCCGGACGGCGACGCCCGCCCGGCTGGACGACAGGATCGACCGCGAACGGTCGGTGATCGCATTCCCGCGCGGATCGGTCACCGCCGCGTCCACCGAGACCGTCCGCGGGATCAGCCCGCCGACGGGTCGCTGCAAGGTCAGCAGCGCCACGCGTCCGCCGGGCTGGATCTGCACGGTCGCCGCGGTCGAACCGTCGTCCAGGCGGTAGGCCGCCGGCACGTTCACCCGGTCCTGGGACATCGGCTTCGAGAACAGCGCGGCGACGACGTTGGCGTAGTTGCCGATGCCGGGCAGCGGACACGGCTTCACAGGGCGTCCGACGAGCACCTCGAGGTCCTGGCGGATCGA
>JAIXUV010000011.1 GCA_027483345.1 Verrucomicrobiales bacterium
GCCATCCAGTCGTTGTGGTCCTCCGGGTCGATCAGCACCTGCTGCACCTTCCACGTCGACTTGTCCTCCGAGACCGCCACGTGGGTGTGACGCGCGTTCCGGGCCTCGGGGTCGAGGCGGATGCGCTCGTGGTCGGCGTAGTAGGGTTCGATCGCGGCCTTGAGGGTGGCGGCGGTCCATGGGGTGCCTTCCGGCGACTCGACGCCGTCCAAGGCGGCGAGCGCGTCGTCGAAGGCGTCCTGCGACAGGGCG
The DNA here is from genome assembly GCA_027483345.1 of Verrucomicrobiales bacterium. Taxonomy (GTDB): domain Bacteria; phylum Verrucomicrobiota; class Verrucomicrobiia; order Limisphaerales; family UBA9464; genus SXXZ01. The sequence goes on from JAIXUV010000011.1 coordinate 253, forward strand.
CGCACGAACGGCAGCAAGCGCGCGCGGACCAGCGCGGTGAAGTTCTGGACGTCCCGTGTGACGTCCTTCGCCGCCTCCTCGGCGCCGGGTGGACGGAGCTCCGGGGCCTCGGGCTTCTCCTCCTTCTTCGGGTTCTTCATCCGCTCCCATTCCTCGAGCAGGCTGGAGTCCACCTGCTTCAGCATCTCGGCGAGGTAGGCCTCCATCTCGACCAGGGACTCGTTCTTGGCCGACTCCGGGACGGTCTGGCGAAGGACCTTGTAGACGCCGGTGAGGTGGCGCAGGAGCAGGCCTTCCACGCGCTGGAGCTCGTAGATCTTGATGTAGTCGGAGAAGGACCGGTACTGCTCGAACATCTCCCGGGCGACAGACTTCGGCCGGATGTTCTCGGTGCCGACCCACGGGTGTTTGTCGGAGAAGGCGTTGAAGCTGGAATAGACGAACTCCCGCAGGGGCTTGGGGTGCTCGAGCTTCTCCAGCTCGGCCATGCGGTCGTCGTACTCCATGCCCTGCGCCTTGAGCTCGGCGACCTTCTCGCCCTTCAGCTTGTCGAGCTGGCGGCGGAGGATCATGTCGGGGTCCTCGAGGATCGACTCGACGAGGGTGACGACGTCGAGGGCGTAGTCGGGCGACTCGCGGTCGAGGTGGGGCAGGGTGTCGAGCAGGTAGAGGGAGAGGGTCTGGTTGAGCGAGAAGTCGTCGGGCAGGTCGACGTCGACGCGGACCTTGCGGCCGCCGGGGAACGGTTCGCCCTTGGGCGCGAGCTTGACGATGCCGCGGTCGACGAGGGCGCGGAACAGCTGCCAGGCGCGGCGGAAGTGGGACTTCTTCTGTGCGGCGGAGTCGTGGCAATCGCGGATGAGCCGGCGGAGGGCGGTGCAGCCGTCGCCTTCCCGTGAGAGCACGTTCAGGATCATCCCGTGGGAGACCTGGAAGCGGGACGTGAGGCGTTCCGGAGGCGCCTGGATGAGGCGTTGGAAGGTGTTGCGGTCCCAGTTGACGAAGTTCTTCTCGGGCGGCTGGCGGCGGACGAACTTCTTGCCGTCGCGCTTGGACTTCTCCTCGAGCTTGAGGTTCTCGACGACGTGTTCGGGGGCTTGGGCGACGACCCAGCCGACGTTGTCGTAGCCCTTGCGGCCGGCGCGGCCGGCGATCTGGTGGAAGTCGCGTGCGGCGAGGATGGAGGTCTTTTCGCCGCCGTACTTGAAGAGGCGGGTGAAGAGGACGGTGCGGATGGGGACGTTGATGCCGACGCCGAGGGTGTCGGTGCCGCAGATGACCTTGAGAAGGCCCTTCTGGGCGAGCTGCTCGACGAGGATGCGGTAGCGTGGGAGGAGGCCGGCGTGGTGGATGCCAATGCCGGCGCGGAGCCAGCGCTTGATGTCGGCGCCGTAGGGGCTGGAGAACTTCACGCCCTCGATGGCGGCGGCGATGGCGGCCTTCTCCTCGCGGGTGGCGACGTTGATCGAGGTGAAGTCCTGGGCGGATTCGGCGGCCTCGGCCTGGGTGAAGTGGACGACGTACACCGGGCCCTTTCCGTCCTGGATGAGGGACTCGAGGGTCTGGGAAAGGGGCGTCTCGGCCCAGGAGAAGTCGAGCGGGACGGGGCGGGTGACGGACTTGACGGAGACGGATTCGCGGCCGGTGACGCGGGACATCTCGCGTTCGAAGAACTCGGTCTCGCCGAGGGTGGCGGACATGAGGAGGAACCGTGCGCGGGAGAGGGTGAGCAGGGGGACCTGCCAGGCGACGCCGCGTTCGCGGTCGGAGTAGTAGTGGAACTCGTCGACGACCACGTCGCGGAACTCGGCGGCGGGACCGTCGCGGAGGGCGATGTTGGCCAGGATCTCGGCGGTGCAGCAGAGGATGGGCGCGCCGTGGTTGATGGTGGCGTCGCCGGTGCTGAGGCCGACGTTCTGCGGTCCGAACTCGCGGCAAAGCGAGAGCCACTTCTCGTTCACCAGCGCCTTGATCGGGCAGGTGTAGACCGAGCGTCGTCCCTGGGCGAGGGCCTGGAAGTGGAGCGCCGAGGCGACGAGGGACTTCCCGGAGCCGGTGGGCGTGTTGAGGACGACGTTCTTGCCAGCGTAGAGTTCGAGGATGGCCTCCTCCTGGGCCGGGTAGAGCTCGATGCCGCGGGCCTGGGCGAAGTCGAGGAAGCGTCCGAGGAGGAAGTCGGAATCCGGCGTCTCGAGGCGCGGCAGGAAGTCGTACAGCGTGGAACTCACCGCCGGGACCCTACGGGCCGCGGGGTCGCAGGGGCAATTGCCGGTAGAGACGACCGTATCGTTCCCAGACCGCGGTCCCGGAATGGTGCCGGACGCTTTCGCGGCATTGCTCCGGCAAAGCCGTCGGCCAATGGCCTTCCGCGAAGCCGGCCAGCTGACGGGCGAGGTCCTCGGGATCGTCGGGACGGAAGAGGCGTCCGGTGGAGCCGTCCCGGACGATGTCGACGTTGCCGCCGCTGGAGCTGACCACCGCCGGTCGGCCGAGGGCGAGGGCCTCCATGAGGGCCACGGAGCACGGCTCGTTGGTGGACGGCAGCACGAAGACGTCGGAGTCCTCGACGGCCCCGCGAACGTCGTTGGTCGGTCCGGCGAGCCGGACGTAGGGGGCGAGGCCGCGGCGGCCGATGTCGGCCTTCAACCCGGCCGCGAAGGCCTGCGAGTCGGGGTCCTGGGGCGTGGGGCCCCACAGGGTGAAGTGGAGGCGTTGGCGCAGCGGGACGGGAAGGCGGTCGAGGGCGTCGAGGACGAGGTTCCACTTCTTCCAGCGGACGAGATTCCCGACGCCGACGAGGCGGATGCGCGGGGAGGACCGGCTTGGCGGCTGGAGCGGGCGTTCGAAGAGGGCGGGATCACAGCAGGCGGGGATCAACTCGATCCGGCCCGGGGCCGGTTGCAGGCCGTAGTGGCGGGCCATGGCGGGCGTGAGGACCACGGTGGTCATGCGGCCCGAGTTGGCGGCGTCGCGGTAGAGACCGACGCGGCGTGCGTAGGTGTGGTTGGTGAAGACCAGCGGCGTGCGCATCGGCAGCCGGGAAAGGATCAGCGCCAAGGCGAAGCCGCCCCGGCTGTGGGCGTGGACGACGTCGAAGCCGCCGCGTCGGACGATCCCAAGCAGTCCCGGGACGGCCAGGGCCGCACGGAAGAACAACCGCGGGTGGCTCTCCGATTCGGCGATCAGCCAACGCGACCTTTCCAGCCGGAGTTCAGGGGACCGGCGGTGCTGGAAGCGATCGTGGACCAGGACCGAGTGGAGGAACGAATCCGAGTCCCGTGCCTGGCGGACGACGCTGAGGATGCCGCCGTCGTCCTCGACCGAGCCGAGGAGGTGGAGGATCCGGACCGGGTGGGGCCGGGTTGGGGGAGTCTGGGACGACCCGCTCACGTCAGGCGGTTTCGGAATCTTCCTCCGACCGGGGCTTCACGACCAGGTGCCAATGGCAGGCGAGCACCATGCCGGCCGAGAGGCCGAAGGTGGTCATGAGGAACCCGGCGTCGCCGGTGGTGGTCAGGAAGATCGCCAACTGGACCAGCCAGAGTGCGCTGATGTGGCAGGCGGTGCGTTCGAAGCTGTTGGAGCAGCCGTGGCTTCGGATGTGGAAGAGGTTCCGGATCGCCAGGCGGGAGATGGAGCCCAGGAAGATCAGGGCACCCAGGGCCCCGGGGATGCCGAGGTTGACGATGAGGCTGGGGGCGCCGGAGTAGAACGCGCCGTTCTCCAGGTTGCGTTCCACGATGCCGTAGGTGTCCATCTCCCCGTGGGCGTAGAGGTCGCCGAGGTCCGGGACATAGCCGAGTCCGCGTCCCAGGAGCAGGAACTTGGGCATCACGTCCTTGGCCACGCGCCGCATGACATCGCGTCCGATGGCGGTGTTGTCGGCGTCCATCTGGGCGATGGGATCGATCTCGATTCCGGGCAGGATGGAGAGCATCCGTTGGGCGGCGAACGGGAGGTGGCGGGCGGTCTGGTAGGCGGTGGTGATGCCGACGACGGCGACGGCGATGCCGAGCAGGATCTTGCCGACGGACAGGGTCCGTTGGAAGTAGGCGGAGGTGAACATCACGAGGGGGAGGATGACCAGGGTGATGCGGTGTCCCCCAAGGGCGCCGAGGGCCATGAGGCCGATGATCAGGATCAGCCGGGCGGAGGACTTCAGGCTGAGCGCGGCCGCGGCCGGCGTGAGGCAGAGGAGGATGTAGTTGATGTCTCGCGTGATGAACGCGATGGACTGGAAGCGGCGGATGCCGCCCTCCAGCGACTGCATCTCGAACGCGAGGCTGTCCGTGGAAAGGCCGAAGAACGAGAGGAGGAACCAGAGCGGACCGGAGCCGGCGGCGAGTGCGAGGTCGGAAACGAGGAAGGTCACGCTCATGAGGCAGCCGATGGTGTAGATCCGGACGAGGAGCTTCCTGTCGGTCGGGACGGCCAGGTAGAGGAAGGGGAAGAGCGAGCCGAGGAACTGCGAGATGTAGGCGCGACCGCCGACCTGTCCCTGGCCGAGCACGTTGAGGCCGAAGCCCCGGACCTTGATCAGCAGCACGACAACCCCGAGTAGCAGGATCAACCCGATGAAGGTCCACTTGAAGTAGCGGATGCGCTCACCGAGGTCGGGGGCGCCCTTGCGCATCGCGAACATCAGGGGCAGGCCGCTGACGGAGAGCAGCAGGCTCGCCTCCCAGAAGAAGGGACGGCCCGAGACGAAGGGCACGAGGAGCGAGGCGTTCATCATCACCGAGCCGAGCACGAGGGCGAGCTTGGCGTGGTGCGGGAGCGTGACGGCCCAGACGATGGCCATGAAGCCGAGCAGGGCGAGCACCTGCACGGATCCGAGCAGGACGGCGAAGATCAGGAGGGCGAAGGCCAGTCCGACGCCGATCAGCGCCTTCTGGAGTTGGTCTTGTGCGGCAACCATGTTGTGGGGGCGAAAAGGGGGACTGTCTGCGTTTCCGGGACTCAGCGGCGGTTCTCGACCCGATAATGGACGCGGGCCCATTCGGGATCCAGCTCGGGGCGGCCGTCGATCCAGCGGATCCACGGAGGGCTGCCGGAACCGGGGGGCGGCTTGACCACGGCGAAGGCGAAGCAGTTGGTCTGTCGCGGGAAGACCGCGGCGAGCAGGCGGGCGGCCGGGACGGCCACCTTGAGTCCGGCCCGGACGAGGGCGTTGCGGCTGGAGGCGGCTCCGGAAGGAGGGCGCAACGCGTACCGGTAGTGGTAGGCGCATTCCATCCAGGGGGTGGCGCTGCGGATCGTCTTCTCGATCTCCCGCTCGGTCCACCGGTAGACGAAGTTGGGAACCGGCCCGTTCCGCCATCCGCCATGGCGACCGTCGGCGCTGAGCGCCACCGCCGCCGTCTCGTACTCCTGTCCCAGGCCGAACCGGGTGCCGATCCGCGCCAGCAGGGAGTCGCGCGGCTCGAAAACCAGCAGTCCGCGCCGGGCCACCCGGTGCATCTCCAGCAATCCTTTGTGCGGCGAGGCGCAATGGTGGAGGCCGTTGTGGGCGATCACGAAGTCGAACGTCCCGTCGGCATGGTCCATGTCCTCGACATCCCCGCCCGCCAGCACGTGGGGGCCCGGGTCGTCGATGTCGAACCGTGTCTCCAGGTTGGTCAGCGTCGCGTTCCGGAGGCCGGCCTCCAGCAGTGTCCGGTGGTCGCGTCCGCCCGCACAGACCCCGAGGATGCTCATCCCGGGGTCGATGACGCCCTGGCGGATCAGGTCCCGCAGGGTGTCGAGGTAGAAGGTGTCGCCGTCCGCCGCCATGTGTCGGTAGAGGAAGCCGGACCCGCGGTCCCAATTCAAACACCAAGTCCAAGGCCGGCTTGGACCCATGTGAAAGGGAGCCTCACGCCAATGCGCCAAGACGCCATGGGAAGGCGACAGTCGTCGGGAGACGGATTGAATTCCCCTTCGCGGCTTTGCGCCTTGGCGTGAGGGGCAACTTCACCCTGAACGGCCGATCAGCCGCCGTGCTTGCGGATCACGGTCAGGATCCAGCCCTCGTGCATCCGGGCGGTGCAGACGCCGATCTCCCGCAGCGCCTCGGCGACGTCGGTGCGTCCGGCCTTGCCGGTCACGA
>JAIXUV010000256.1 GCA_027483345.1 Verrucomicrobiales bacterium
GGATCGATGCCGGCCACCTTCGCCCGACGTGCGGCGAGCCAGGTGCCGGAGATGAATCCGAGGGCGACCAGCAGTCCGAACGAGTGAAGCTGGAAGGCGCCGAAGTCGAACAGGATCGGCTTCATCGGGCGGACGGACCGAGGGCCCAGGCGGCGATCTCCTTGGGATCGCGCGTGATCAGCAGTCCGTCGGCGAGCGCGGGATGGCTGAAGGTCTTCCCGCAGGCCTGGAAACGTCCCAGCTCGTTGTACTTCGCGGGATCGGCTTCCAGCAGGATGGCTTCGCCGGCGTCGTTGAGCACGAGCAGGCGTCCACCAGAGGCGATGGTCGAGGCGTACTGGTCGAAGCCCGGCTGCTTCCAGAGCACCTTGCCGGTGGAGGCCTCGACGCAGACGAAGTCGCGGGAGGCGCCCATGCCGTAGAGATGCCCGGCGACCTGGACCGGTGTGGCGAGGTTGATCCTGAGGTCGCGGTTGAACCACGCCTCGACGGGGCGGTTGGTGGGGCCAGCAGGCTCGATGCGGAGGCGACGGAGTCCGGTGGTGTGGCTGGCGAAGGTGACGGTGTCGCCGTCCACGATCGGCGTCAGCACGTTGCGGTTCGCGCCGGTGCGGAAGGGTACACGCCAGAGCGGCGAGCCGTCCTGAAGGTCGACCCCGAGGAAACCCTCGCAGGTGACCGCCACGGCCTGACGGCGACCGCCCAGCGTCGCGGTGACGAGGGACGAATAGCAGGTGAGGTCGTTCTGGGACTTCCAGAGCAGGCGGCCGGTGGCAGTGTCGAAGGCGACGAGGCTGGCGCCGTTGGTCGAGCCGACCTGGACGACCACGCGGTTGCCGTCGACCCATGGGGCGCCGGAGTGGCCACGTCGGCTGGCGGCACCGGGGCCGCCGCTGCGGTCCTTCACCCAGGTGGCTCCGAAATCCTTGAAGTGGAATCCCCACCGACGGGTGCCGTCCTTGAGGTCGAGGCAGGCGAACTCGCCGTAGCAGCTCTGGACGTAGACCTTTCCGTCCGCGACCAGCGGCGTGCAGCGCGGGCCGGGTTCGAACTCGTCGGTGAAGAGTTCCGCGAAGGCGTTGGTCCAGAGTTCGCGGCCGGTGGTCGCCTCCAGGCAATGCACCGTCTCCCGCCCGCCGGCGTCGTCGAGGTAGACGAGACGTCCGCCGGACACGACCGGACTCGAGTAGCCGTGTCCGACCGTCTTCTTCCACACGGGACGGTCGACGCCGGCGAAGGAGGACGGGAGCGGGTCGCGGGCGTGGCCGTCGCGGGCGATGCCGCGCCAACCCGGCCAATCGGCGGCCGTCGCGGCGAAGGAGGCCACAACGAGGAGCGCGCCCAGAAAGGACCCGCGGAAAGAGTTCGACGGGGCGTTCATCGGGAAGGGTTCACCAGGTGCCTTCGGAGAGCAGGGTGACGATGTTGCGGGCGAGGTTCTCCGCCAGCAGGGGCGCGGCCTGGCGTTCGGCCGAACCGAGGTCTGGATTGCTGCGGATGGTGGTCTTGCCGGTCACTTCGCGGTCGAGGAGCGTGCGGCCGCCGCCGGATTCGATCGCGGTCACGTGGGCGGTGAGCACGACCTCGTAGTCGCGGGTGGCCACGATGTCGCCGCGCTGGAAGGTGAGGGGATTGCGTTCGAAGCGGCGCAGCGAGGTGGAGATGACGATGTCGGCGCCGTCGCGTCCCGCGAGGCGGAAGGTGCCGTCCGTCTGGACCTGCGCCCTCAGGGCCTGCTGGACGGTGTCGCCGAGCCGGGGTTCGTCGGTGCCATTGGAGACGGGGCCGATCCGGATCGTCCTGGCACCGGCCACCTGGCCGCCGGTGGGGCCGAGGGTGTAGCCGGCGCATCCGGCCAGGAGCAGTCCGGCGAGAAGCGACGTGAGTCCGAGGCGAAGCTTCGCTGCGGTCCGCGTTCCGGTGGGATTGGCGGCCGGGTTGCTCACGGCGACTTCTTCTTCTTGGCCTCGTCCTCGGCGGCCTTCGCCGCAGCCTTCTTCTTCTCGAACTCCTGGTAGCGGACGTCGTTCTCCGCCCAGCGGCGGACCTGGCGTTGGGCCCGCGGCTTGAGGTACTCGATCCGTTCCCGCGCCTCGCCGGCGTACTTCGAGTCCGGGTCCTTGATGAGCACCTCGTTGTAGTAGACCAGCGCGCCCTGGTAGCGCCGGTACTTCTCGTAGAACCGGGCTGTCTCGAAGGCGCCGCGCGCCTGTTCGGTCTTGAGCGACGCGATGATCTCCGCCGCCTCGGCGCCGCGCTTGTCGTCGGGATAGAGGGCGCGGAAGTCGTTCAGGAAGCTGATGGCGTTGCCGGCGATGGACTGGTCGTACTCGGCGCGCTTGGCCTGGCGGTTCCATGCGATGCCGGCCGAGTAGAGGGCGTCCGCGGCGACCTTGGGGCGGTCGAAGTACTTGTCGGCCGCACGCTCATAGGCCTTCACTGCCTGGCGGTAGTCCTTCTGCTTCTCGCGCGCGGTGCCGATGTTCATCAGGGCCTTCGGTCCGATGTCGCTGTAGGGGCCGTTGCGGTTGACTTGGTCGAAGAGTTTCGACGTGCGGTCCATCGACGGGAAGAAGGGGATGTAACCCCACAGCTTGAACCACTGGCCGCCGAGGAAGCGGTTGGCGATCTCGAACTGCCGCTGCTGGATCTCGGAGTGGTTCTCCAGCTTGGGATAGAGGGTCAGCGCACGCTGGTATTCCTTGAACGCCCGCTCGTCCATTCGACGGGCTTCGTAGCAGCGTCCCACGAGGTATTGGGCCCGGCCGGAATGGTCGGAGAGCGGCCAGACCTTCACCACCCGCCGCGCGGCCTTGAGGGCGAGACGGTACTGTCCCTTGTCGAAGGCCTCCTGGGCGACCGCCAGCTGGTCCTTGGCCCGCTTGCGCTGCCAGGAGCCGCCCCCGCCGACCGGCTCATAGGTCCAGCCCTCGCCGGGACGGTAGATGAGCGGCGCGGGACAGGTGCGCGCAAAGAGGAAGACGCCGATGAAGGCGATCAGGAGACGGGTGGAGGCTCGACTCACGGGGCGGGAGGCTAAGGGAGGGGCAGGAGGGGTCAATGTCGGGGATTGGACAGGCGGACAGACCGACGTTCAGCGGCGGACCAGGAGGATCGATCCGGTGTCGAACCAGACCTCGCCGGAATGGGCCCTGAGTTCCGCGACCAGTTCCACGTCCCGGGGATCGTGCACTTGGAACTCGTAGGTGAACGGGGTCCAGTCGTGGTCGCCGGAAAAGCGCATCTGGTGGTCGCCGCCACTGATCCGGATCGCCGCGCCCCCCTGGTAGCGGTCGTCCTTGGCGGCCTCCAGTTTCCGGGTCTTGATGCGGCCGGTCAGCGCGTACTTGCCGATGGGAAGGCGGACGGTGGCGCGGAAGGAACTGACCGTGTCGCGGGCGATCGCCGCGAGGTGCAGGGCCTCCACGCCGTCGATCCGGGTGGTCTCGATCCTGGCCTGCCCGCGTTGGTAGCGGGGTTGCCAGTGGGCGACCCGGGTGGCGCCGTCGGCGTTGAAGCGGACGGGTTTCGGCCGCGAAGCCATCTGGTCCTGGGCGGTGCGGAGGCGGTCGTAGGCGCGTTCCTCGAAGTCGACCATCGCCTCCATCCGGAACTGCTGCTCCCACTTCGGCCGCCGCATCACCACCGGATCGAGGCGTTCCCGGACGACGCGGAAGTGGTTCGAGAGCCAGGGACGGGTGAAGACCTCGGTCAATTGCCGCTCGGCCTCGGTAAAGAACTGTTCCCGGCGCATCGAGCTTTCGTAGAACCGTGCCGCGACGATGCCGTTCATCGGGATCTCCATCCCGCCGCCGCGGCGTCCTCCCAGCAACTGGTCCATGCCATGCGGGATGAAGGTGAAGCGCCCGGTCCGCGGTTGGTGGTAGAGGCGGTAGTTGTTCCGGTTGTACCCATAGCCGTCCCAGTCGATCAGGATCGCCTGCATCGCGGTGACCCGGATGAACCGGTCCGTGTCCAACACGGCGTCGAGGAGCTTCTCGCGGAGCTCGGCCTTCTCGGTGAACGAGGCGTCGCGGAGCTTCTGGAGGTCCTTCCGATCCTCCGGGCCGTCGCCCGAGTCCCGCTCGAGATCCTGATCGATGTCCCGGACGAATCCGCCGTCGTAAAGGTTCCCGGACGGGTCGGGGAAGTTCCGGCGCAGGAAGGTCCGGTTGTAGCCTTCCTTGAGCACGTAGAGGCCGAGATCGCGGTCGTCCAGCTTCACCAGCACCTGCGTGGCCCGCGCGGTTGGAACACCCAGCTCCCGGTAGAGATGGGACGCCAGCTGTTCGCTGAGCAGCGAGGGGTCCTGGACGGAGTTGTTGAGGTGGAGCTTGTCGAGTCCGCTGAACTTCCTGCCGGGGACCAGCTTGTCGAAGTTCAGCGTCAGCGCCGGGTTGTCGTCGATGCTCCGCGTGCTTCCGGCGGCCCCCTTCACATGGACGGTGATGTTGTCGAACCGCTGGGTCCCGATGGTCACCGAGGCCGGGACGGCCTTCCTGGGTTCGTTCCTGAGCGAATCGAGGCTGGGGGGCGGGAGTTGGACGTGGAAAAGAAGGATCGGGCCGGTGAACAGCGCGGCCGCCTGCCGATCGTCTTCGGCGTGCTTGGAGGAGGCCTTGGGCGTTTCGCCGGAAAGTCGAAACGCCAGAAGGCCGATGGCGATCAGGATCGGAAACCAGGGGAGCCGCACGGGCGTGCAGACTTCCCGGTCCCTTCGGAACTTCAACGGCAATGACGTGGCCGAGGTCGTTGTCACGGCCACGTCGGGTCCAGGAGGCTACTTCAGCAGCTCCTCGGCGATCTGCACCGCGTTCAGGGCCGCGCCCTTGAGCAGTTGGTCGCCGGAAACCCAGAACGCGAGCCCGTTGTCGAGGGCGCAGTCGATCCGGAGCCGGCCGACGGTGCAGTTGTCCTGGCCGGAGGTGTCCAACGGCATCGGATAACGCTTGTTGGCGGGGTCGTCGACGATCTCGAGGCCGGGCGCCTTGGAAAGCACCGCCCGGGCGGCCTCGACGGAGACGGGACGCTCGAACTCGGCGCTGACCGCCACGGAATGGCTGCGGTAGACCGGCACCCGGACGCACGTCACGGAGGCGCGGAGCGACGGATGGTGCAGGATCTTGCGGCCCTCGTTCTCCATCTTCATCTCCTCCTTGGTGTAGCCCGTGGGGAGGAAGGAATCGACGTGGGGCAGCACATTGAACGCGATCTGGTGGGGATAGACCTCGCGGGTCACGGGTTCGCCGCGGACGATCTGGCCGACCTGCTTCTCGAGTTCCTCGAGCGCCTTGGCGCCGGTTCCGGAGACCGCCTGGTAGCTGGAGGCGAAGAGGCGCTTCACGCCGAAGGCCACATGGAGCGGGTGGAGGGCCATCAGGGTGATGGCGGTGGTGCAGTTCGGGTTGGCGATGATGCCCCGGTGGGTGCGGACGTCCTCGGGATTGATCTCGGGGATCACCAGCGGCACGGACGGATCCATGCGGTAGTGGCTGGAGTTGTCGACGACCACGGTACCGGCCTTGACCGCGGACGGCGCGAATTCGCGCGAGATCGAGCCGCCGGCGGAGAACAGCGCGATGTCGACGCCCTGGAATGAGTCGTGGGTCAGTTCGGTGACGGCGACCTCGGTCCCGCGGAAGGTCAGTTTCTTGCCGACCGAGCGGGCGGAGGCGAGGAGGGTGAGCTTGCCGACGGGGAAGTTGCGACGTTCCAACGTACGGATCATTTCGATGCCGACGGCGCCGGTTGCGCCGACCACGGCCACATGGGGACTGTTCCTGTTCATAGGAAGGGGGGCGGATATTGGGCAGGTGTCGGGGGCTGTCGAGAGACGAGTTTGGGGCCCTTTGTCGGGCTTGAAGAACGACGAAGAGGTTTCGTTCGCGTTTTTCCCCAGGCCGGCGTAGGTGTCCCGAAGAAAGAACCTCCGTCCAACCATGACCGAAAACCAGCAGCAGACACCCCCAGTCTCACCGTCGGTTCCGCGCGTCGGCGGGATCGGTCCGGCTTCACCCCGTGTGGCGAAGCCCGATGTCGGCGACCTGCTCAAGCGGATGAAGCGGGTCGATCCGGACCAGGCGAAACGCTATCGCCAGCGGACCGGAGAATGAGTTCCGCCGTCAGTACCATGGATCCGCGACGCCCGATCGCCGGGGACTTCCTCTCCCTGTTGGCCAGCCACGAGTTGCGGCCTTTCCGCGGAGAGGTCGCCGGTTCCGCACCCACCGAGACGCAGGCGACCACCGTGCTTGCATTCCACTTCCGGGATGGAGTGCTGGTGGCGGGCGATCGTCGGGCCACGGCCGGGAACGTCATCGTGGCCGACTCGGTGGACAAGGTGGTCGATCTGGACGCGACCTCGGTGTTGGCGGTGGCGGGGGTTCCGGCGACGGCCTTCGAGATGGCGCGGGTGCTGCAGAACTCGTTCGAGTACTACCGTCGGAGCCAACTGCAGCCGCTCAGCCTCCCGGCGAAGGTCCGGTCGGTCGGCCGCCTGTTGAAGGAGAACCTGCCGATGACGTTGCAGGGGGTTGGCGTGGTGGTTCCGTTGTTCGTGGCGTTGGACCCGGCGATGACGCCGCCAGCGCCCCGGATCTACTTCTACGACCCGTTGGGCGCGCAGTTCCAAGCGGCGGAGTTCGCGGCCAGCGGCAGCGGGGCCGGGGTCGTCCGGAGTCTCATGGCCTTCCAGACCCGGTTCGGATCTCCCAAGCCCTCCCAGATGTCCCTGACCGAGGCGGTGCGATTCGCGCTTCGGATGCTGGTGACGGCGGCGGGGATGGATTCGGCGACGGGCGGCGTGGATCCGGGCGCGGGCCGTACCGCGACCCTGCGTTGGGTCGGACCCGAGGGGGTTCGGACGATTGGCGAGGAACTTCAGCGTGCGGGCCTCTCCGACGCCGATTGAGTCCGGGATCAGCCGCGGCTCGGACGTCGCCGCGTGGTCTTCTTCTGCTGCGGCTTGGGAGCCGGGGGATCCGGTTGGAGATGAACGGGGATCTCGAAGGTGGAGGACACTCCGCCGGACGGGGTGCGTACCTCGGCCCTGAATCCGTACGAACCGGGTGGGAAGTTCGTGAGGGCGATGACGAATCGTCCGTCCGGCAGGAGGCGCCGCTCCGTGAGGGGACGTTCGGGATTGGGGATCTGGCGGAGCCAGAGGGTCACAGTGCCGCCCGGTTGTCCGCGGCCTTCCACCACGCCGAACTGCCGCGCCGGGATGGAGGAGTTCGGTGCGGGCGAGATCCAGTCGGTCGGAATCATGGCCGGAGGCGGCGGCGCCGGATGGGGCTTGCGCGGCTCGGGAAGCATTGCCAAGGCGGTCAACACCCCGGCCAAGGCGACCGGGACCAACAGGTGCCAGATGTCATAGCCGGCGAGCCAGTAGCGGGGTTTTCCTTCGGCGTTGAACATCGGTCGGGGCCTTAGGACTCGGGGTTGCCGCTCTTCCGGTGCAGGGCCAGTTCGGCCGCGAGTTCGTTGCGCTCCCGGGTGACCTGATCGAGGTCGTTGAGCAGCGCATCGATGTCGGACCGCTCGGATCCGGCTGGCGTTCCCCGGAGGGAGGCCAGTTCCGCCTCAAGCTGACCGAGCCGTTCCGCGAGGTCGTCGGCCCGTGCCGCGTTGGGCCGGAGTTCCACCAGCTGCGACTCCAGACGGGAGTGGGATTGTGACACCGCCTCCAGTTCGCCTTCGAGGGCGGTCTTCGCGGCCCTGGCCTCCGTGAGGGCGAATTCGGCGGATGCGAGGCGGTCTCGGCCATCGGAGCCTCCGGCTTCGGCTTCGCGAAGGCGTCCACGGAGCGATTCCATTTCCAGGACGGTCGCCGCCAGCCTCTGTTCGAGGTCCTTCCGGGCCGCCTCGGCCGACTTAAAGGAGCCGCCGTTGGCCGTCGCGAGCGCCTCGGACTTCGCAAGTTCCTGACCGAGTCGGGCATTCTCGCGGGCCGCGTCGTCGAAGGCGGCCTGATACTCCGTGGCCCGTCGCTCCGACTCGGCGAGTTCCGCTTCCCGGCGACGGAGCGTCGCCTGGGCATCGTTTCGGACCCGTGTGGCCGATTCGAGTTCCGTGCGGGCTCGAGCGAGATCCATCTCGGTGGCGGCATGCTGGAGCCTCAGGGCGTCGAGTTGGGTGGCGGTCTGGGACAGCCGTTCCACCTCGCCGTCCCTCGAGGCGAGGAGCCCGGCCACCGACTGTCGCTCGGATTCCAGGCTCTCGAGCTGCGAGCGAAGGCCGGCGAGCATGGTGTCGCGGGCCTGGAGCGCGTTGGCGAGTCCCTCGTTGACGCTCCTTTGGGCCTCGAGGGAAAGCTCGGCGCCGAGGCAACGTGCCACCACGGCGTCGCGTTCCTCGATCAGGGAGAGGCGGATTCCCCGGAGTTCCTGGAGCGAATCTTCCTGGCCGGCGAGGGTTGCGGCCGAGATCGACTGGTCCAGCCGCAGGCCCAGCGACTCCGAGCGGAGCGAGGCTTCGGCGGAACGGGACTCGTCCAATTGACGCGAGGTCCGATCGAGATCGGACTCCAGCCGGGCGACGGCATCCGTCGCGGATTCCAACTTCCGGCGGAGTTCGCCGGCCGTGGAGTTGAGGACCTCGATCTCCTTGGACCGGCGGGCCGCGAGACCCTCGGCGGCGAGTTTGGCCTTGGTGGTGGCGTCGAGTTCGATCAGGCGGTTCTTCAGGGCTTCCGACGTGCGGGCCTGTTCATGGCGCGCCTCGGTGAGCTGCTGTTCGCGGGCCGCCAGCTGCGCCCGGGTCTCGAAGATCCCGCTTCGGAGGAAGAAGAGGTCGAGCAGCCACTTCGTGAGCAGGCCCGTCAGGAAGGCGGCTGCGACCACGAGCCATTGCTGGACGGAGGTGTCGGACATAGGGATGAAAAGACGAAACGCGCCTCGGGGACGTTAGCCCCGGGCGCGATCGCTTTGGAACAACGAATCCTGCGGCGCAGGTGGAGCCGGCCTCAGATTTCGACCTGCATCCCGAGCTCCACGACGCGGTTGGCGGGAAGCCGGAAGAAGGCGGTGGCGCTGGTCGCGTTCCTGGCCATCACCGCGAAGACCCGATCCCGCCAGGTGGCCATCCCCTTCCGGTTGTTGCCGGGGATGACGGTCTCGCGGCTCAGGAAGAAGGTCGTCTCCATGGGCTTGAACTCGAGGCCCTTTTCCGCGCAGAGATCCAGGATAGCCATCACGTCCGGTTCCTCCATGAAGCCGTAGCAGGCGCGCACCCTCCAGAATCCGGCATCGAGCTCCTCGACCTCGAGACGTTCGGTGGGGCTGACATGGGAATCCTCCTCGATCACCACCGTCAGGAACACGATCCGGCGATGGAGGACCTTGTTGTGCTTCAGGTTGTGGAGCAGGGCGATAGGAGTACCGTCGGAGTTGCCGGCCATGTAGACGGCGGTGCCGGAGACCCGCAGGGGATCGCGGCGCTTCATGTCCTCCACGAATTTCAGCACCGGGACGGCGCTGGCCCGGACCCGTTCCCAGACGATCTGGCGGCCCCGTTTCCAGGTGCTCATGAGGACGAACATCCCGCCGGCGACCAGCAGCGGGAACCAACCGCCATGCATGATCTTCAGCAGGTTGGCGAAGGCGAACGGCAGTTCGAGGATCAGGATGGCCCCTGCGACCAGGCTTGCCTGGAGGCGTGACCATCCGAAGACCCGCTGCGAGGCGAAATAGAACAGCAGCGTGGTGGTGATCATGGTGAGGGTCACCGCGATGCCGTAGGCGCCGGCGAGGCGGTCGGAACTCTGGAACCCGAGTATCAGGCCGATGCAGGCGAGCATCAGGAGCCAGTTGACCTGCGGCATGTAGATCTGGCCGCGTTCGCGTTCCGAGGTGTGCTCGATGACCAGCCGCGGCATGTACCCCAGTTGAATCGCGTGCATGGTCATGGAGAAGGCGCCCGAGATCAGCGCCTGCGAAGCGATGATGGCGGCCGCCGTGGCGAGGACGACCATCGGATACAGCGCCCAACGCGGGCAGAGCTGGTAGAAGGGATTGAACGAGTCCGCCGTCGCCAAACCGGGTTGGTCCAGCAGGAGCGCACCCTGGCCGAGGTAGTTGAGCAGCAGCGCCGGCATGACCACGGAGTACCAGGCAACCCGGATGGGACGCGGCCCGAAATGCCCCATGTCGGCGTAGAGCGCCTCGCCGCCGGTCACCGCGAGGACGACGGAGCCCAGGACGACCAGTCCGATCCAACCGTGGGTGGCGAGGAACCCGATCCCGTGGATCGGATTGACGGCTCCGAGGATCTCCGGGCGCAGGAGGATGCCGCGGATTCCAAGGATGCCGATGGCGAAGAACCAGAGCAGGGTCACCGGACCGAAGATGCGTCCGACCCGCGCGGTACCGGCTCGTTGGGCGGAGAAGAGCGCGATGATGATGACGACCGAGATGGGGACGATGAACTTCTCCAGGTTGTGGGTGGCGATCTTGAGGCCTTCGACGGCGCCGAGTACGGAGATGGCCGGGGTGATGATGCCGTCGCCGTAGAGGAGGCAGGAACCGGCGACACCCAAGGCGATCATCGACGTTCCCAGCTTACCCAATCGTCCGGCCTTCTTCACCGGGAACGCGAGGGAAAGGAGGGCGAGGATGCCGCCTTCACCCTTGTTGTCGGCGCGGAGGACGAAGACGAGGTACTTGACCGTCACGATGAGGATCAGGGACCAGATGATCAGGGAAAGGATTCCCAGGACGCCGGAGGGGTTCACGGGCACGCCGTGCTTCGGGTCGAAACACTCCTTGAGTGCGTAGAGAGGGCTGGTGCCGATGTCGCCGTAGACGACACCGAGTGCGCCGAGGGTGAGGCCGGCGAGGCGCTTGCCGGTGCAGGGTTGGTGGGCCGCGCTCATGATTGGAAGGCGGTCCGGAGGTGGCGTCGGGTGTGGGGAGGCCGGGGCGATTTCGCCGGACGGCTGGATTCGGGCCTTTGATTTCTCATGGTTCGCGCGACTTCACGGTCGACCACGGGCCGCCGTCGTCGCGCCGCCGGCAAAGCCGGCAGGCGTCCCTCGGGACTGCCCTTCCACAGGCCTGCGAGGTTAGCTGTCGGGCTGGGACTTGGAAGTGTCCTGGACGGAGTGAACCGCCCTACGCCCCGTGCCGCATCGAAGCGGCGTTGGGTCCCCCGTGCCCGGCATCTTGGTCTGTGCCGGACTTCGGCTGCGAGGCCGGTGGTAGGGCAAAGGGGGCGCAGGTGTCAATGGGGGGGCCGCACGGCGTGGTCTCCGGATCCCGGGTCTGCCGGGTGAACCAGCCCGAATCGTCGCGACGTTGCGGTTTCGCGGATCAGCGGGACTTCCTGCGCACCTTCCACCACTCGAACACCATGGGGAGCAGGGAGATGAAGATGATCCCGAGCACGATCAACTCGAAGCGCTTCTTCACGAACTCGAACTGTCCCAGGAACCATCCGGCCGGGAGTATGAGCACCACCCAGGCGATTCCGCCAACCACATTGAAGCTCATGAAGCGGCGGTAATCCATGGCGCCCATGCCCGCGACAAAGGGGGCGAAAGTGCGGACGATCGGAACGAAACGGGCGAGGATCACGGTCTTGCCGCCGTAGGTTTCGAAGAACCGGTGCGTCTTTTCCAAGTACTCGGGGCGGATGATCCTGGGGAAGCGTCGGGCAAGGAACTGGCCGGCGAACCGGCCGATGCTGTAGTTGACCGTGTCCCCGAGGACGGCGGCGACCACCATGACCGCGGCCGCGACCCAGAGGTTGAGGCCGGATTGGGGATTCGCGGCGACGGCGCCCAC
>JAIXUV010000295.1 GCA_027483345.1 Verrucomicrobiales bacterium
CCGAAACAGAAAGGTTGAAACCTTGGACTGGCCTGCCGGGTCACGGCGTGGGATCCTCAGGTCTCTGAACAATTCCCGGTCTCTACGCGTCCGTCTTCGCGTCCCGACCGGAAATTGATACGTCTGCGTCATATCGTCATGGAAACGAAGCATCACCGGCAATTCTGGGCACGTTGCGGCTCCTTCGCCGCCGTCGCCGCCGCCTCGGCCTTCACCGCCGTCGCCGAGTCCAAGCCCGTCTCACTGGACGACTGCGTCAAGATGGCGCTCCAGAAGAACCTGGATGTCCGCATCGCGTACTACAATCCGCGGCAGGCCCTGAGCCAGCTGCGCCAGGGCTACGGCGCGTATGATCCGTCGGTGCAGCTCTCGGCGGGGCAGAGCTTCCGCGCCCAGCCGGCCTTGGCCTTGCCAGGTCAAGCGGTGGTGCCGGGCGCCGAGGCGTGGGGTGAGAACTACCAGGCCGGCATCAACGGCCTGGTGCCTTGGGGTACGACCTACAACATCGGCTTCAATGTGCCGCGTGCGAGCAACTCCCTGCGGCCGCAGGATGGCTTCCTCTATAACCCGTCCCTACGCCTGGGCCTGAACCAGCCGCTGCTCCAGGATTTCTGGATCGACCAGCCGCGTCTGGCCATCTCCATCGGGAAGCTCTCGATCCAACGGACCGAACAGGACGTCCAGGAGCTGGTGATCGGCGTCGCCACGCAGGTGGCCCTCGCCTACCACGACGTCATCGCCGCCCGCGAAAGCGTCCGGGTCCAGAAGAAGGCGGTCGAGACCTCCGAACGCCGCCTCGCCGAACAGAAGAAGCGGGTTGAGGTCGGTGCCTTGGCGCCCCTCGACGAGAAGCAGTCCGAGGCCGAGGTGTTCCGCACCCGCGCCGACCTCCTGCGCTCCGAGGGCAGCCTGGGCGACGCCCTGGCCCGCCTCCGCAACCTGGTGTCCGACGACTTCGCGGCGCTCGACGATGTCGAGTTCGACCCCACGTTGACCCTGACGGCGGTGCCCGTGGCCTTCGACAAGAAGGACAGCTGGCACAAGGCGCTGACCCAACGCCCCGATGTGGTGCGGGCGAACATCTCGCTGGAACAGCAGAGGATCCGCCGGAAGTTCACCCACAACCAGCTCTTCCCCCAACTCGACCTCAGCGGCAGTTTCGGCCTCGCCGGAGTCGGACGCCACGTCGAGACCTCGCTGGACAACATCGGCGGACGCGACTTCCCGAACCACTCGGTGGCCATCACGCTCACCTTCCCGCTGAGCAACCGGAACGCCAAGGAGGCCAACAAGCAGGCCAAGCTCGAGCAGGAACGCCTGCTGCTCGACTACAAGCGCATCGAGCAGAACGCCATGCGCGACATCGACATCTCGATCCGCGCCGCCAAGACCCAGTTCGAGCGGGTCGGCGCCACCAAGAAGGCGCGCGAGTTCGCCGCCCAGGCGCTCGACGCCGAGGAGAAGAAGCTGGCCAACGGCAAGAGCACCTCGTTCCAGGTCCTCGAACTCCAGCGCCAGCTCACCGCCGCCGAGTCCGACGAGATCGGCGCCCTCTCCGAATACAACAAGGAGCTCTACCGCCTCTCCCAGGCCGAGGGCGACACGCTCAAGAAGCTCGGCATCCTGCTCGAGATCCGCTGATCGCCCAATGGACGCGTCCGCCCAGACCGCGGCGCGTTCCCGCCGGGAAGAGCTGATCTCCCGCCTCCACCTCCGCGAACTGCCCGGCGAGTCCGGTCGCTTCGCGGAGGTTTCCGTTTCCGGGATCCAAGTCGGCACTTCCGGAGGCCACCTCCGGGCCCACAGCTCGATCTTCTACTTCCTCGACCGCGAGCTGCCGCTGAACTTCCTCCACCGGCTCGAGTCCGAAGACCTCCACGTCCTCTGCGAAGGCGGTCCGGTGGACTACTTCCTCTTCCACCCCGACGGCCGCGCCGAACACGTCACGCTCGGTCGCGACCTCGCCGCGGGCCAACGCTTCCTCGTCGCCGTGCCCGGCGGATGCTGGAAGGCGCTCCGCCTCCATCCCGACGCCGACCACGTCCTGCTCGCGAACGTGCTGACACCGCAATGGACTCCGGACCGGGTCCGGATCGGCGCCGGGACGGAATTCGTCGAGCGCTTCGCCGGCGCCGCCCCGTGGGCCACGCCGGAGTTCCTGCGCACCCTGATCGGTCCCAACTGGACCGCTTGAAACCGGGTTCACCCGCGGCGTTCGACGAAACGGCTCAGGAAACACCGGGTGGGAAACAGTTCCCCGTCGGGGCCGGACCCGGTTGAACCGAGGAATGCTACCCCCAGGCCGCAGCTCCCCTCCAACTCCGTGCCCTCCGTGTCTCCGTGGCCAAAGGACCCTCAGCCCCTCCGCAACGCCTCGACCTTCTTCAGGGCGACACGGTCGGTGAGCACGCGGTCGGCGAGATCCCAGCCTTCGCCCATGCTTCGGGTGCGGCCCGCGACGAACAACGCAGCCGCCGCGTTCATCAACACCGCATCACGCCGCGGCCCGCGTTCCTCGCCCCCGAGGA
>JAIXUV010000293.1 GCA_027483345.1 Verrucomicrobiales bacterium
CCGCCTTCCGTGTAGGCCGCCTCGGTGCCGATGTAGTACGGGCCGTAGTCCCCGTAGGCCGCCATCGCCACGAACAGGTCCTTCCGCTCGGCCTTCGCCGCGAGCTGGTACTCCACGAAGAGCTCGCCCGGCAGGTGCAGGATGCGTCCCCTGCCGACCGCAAGGCAGCCGACATCGATCCGATGTCCCGCCTTGCTCCGCCGCAGCCACGCGAGGCGGCCCGCGCCGTTGGCGGTGAGGAAGCCCGCCTCCCGGGCCTTGAGCTGGGCGACCAGGCGTTCCTCGTCGAGATGGCGCGACACGGGCAAGGCCACCGGGACGCTGTTCCATCGGACGTCCGCGGCGGCGACCGGCTCGGTCTTCGTGGATTCCCAGGCCCGGCGCATGCCGTCGGCCAGCCGTTCCCCGAGGATCCGACGGTTGGCCGGGGAGCCGTCGTTGTACTTGCCCGCCCCGATGTTCCCGCCGGCGCCGTTGAAGTGGACGTGCAGCGCCTCGGGCACCGCGATCTGGCGGAGGAACCGCGCGATGCCCGGGAAGTCGGGATTCGCGATGCCGGTGCGGTAATAGCTCTGCGGATGGGTCGCGTAGTAGCTGAGCACGGCGACCGGGCGTCCGCCCTTCCAGAAGCTGACCAGGCTCACCTCGGGGTCGATCAGACCCTCGGGTTCCGCCCGCAGCTTCGGGTCCGGACTGGCCGTGTAGCGGACCGCGCGGACCTTTCCGTCGGGACCGAAGATGCGTCGGTTGGAGGCGACTTCCTTGACCTCGGCCTTGCCGAGTCCGACGCGGTCGAACTCCCGGGCCTCCTGGCTCGCCTTAGCCACCGCCGCCGAAAGTCGGCGGAGGACGTCGCGGGCGAACTCGCCGTCGTAGTTCCAGGGGCTCACCCCGGCGCCACGCAGGATCGCCTCGGCCCCGAAGTCGCACTCCGGCGCGTCGTGCTGATGCAGGACGTGCACCGCCACGTGGTCCGGCGTGGTGGCCGCCGCGGCGGCCAGGTTGGTGCGGAAGGCGTCATGGCCCTCGTTCGCGATGCCGATCCAGTCCACGGCGCAGAGCACCACCGGCGACCCCGCACCGATCACGACGACGCCACGCGCCCGAAGACCGAGGTCCCACGCGTTCGTCACCGGATCATACGCCATCCGCGAGCCCACCGGCGGCGTCACGTCGATGTCGAAGGTCCCGATCCGGAGAGGATCCGCGGAGACAAGGCCGGCCACGAGGACCACCAGGAAGGCCCAACAGGAGGCGAAGCGGGAATTCATTCCGCGAGGCTATCCGGAAGCACCGCCTCGGCCACTGGGATTCCGCGGCGCAAGGAAGGGAACCATGGATGCGGAAATCCATGCCAATCCGTGTCTCACCCGAAGGCGCACTACCCGACTCAGCGGGCGGTGACCACGTATTCCAGCAGGTCCGCCATTCCTTGGGGCGTCAGGCCCGTTTCCAGCCCCTCCGGCATCAACGAACGTTCGGACCGGACGGCGTTCAGGATCCCGGACTTCGGCACCACCGTCTCGGCGCCACCCGCCACCCGGAGCACCAGCGCCGAGTCGTCCTCGCGCACGCGGATCCCGCCGAGGGTCGTGCCGTCCTTCTGCTCCACCGTCCAGGCCACGAACGACGGCACGACCTCGCGGTTCGGGTCGAGGATCGACACGAGGATCTTCTCCTTCCCGTTCGAGCGGACGCTCGCCAGATCCGGTCCGAGGACCACCCCGCGGTCCGCCAACCGGTGGCAGGAGGCGCATCGTTCCTGGAACACCCCAGCCCCGCGACCGGCGTCGCCCGAAAGACCGAGCGCCGGCAGGAAGGCCTCGACCGCCTCCGTGCGCGAAGCGGGCTTGTCTCCGTAGCGCCGGACCGTGCGCTCCCGCACTTCCCGGTCGCCGCTCTGGCGCAGGACGGCGATCGCAGTCAGCGGGACGTCCGATTCCGGGATTCGCCCCGACTCGACCGCATCCAGCAGCGACTTCGCGGACTCGGGCCGACGGATCATCAGGCCCACCAGTTCCGGGCGGATCTCCGGATCCAGTCTTCGCCACGCCTCGGAGGCGGGCTGGGACCACAGGGGGGAATCCACGCGCCCCAGCGCGCGCACCGCGGCCTGTCGACGTTCCTTCGGGACAGCAGGACCAACCAACGCCAGCAGCGGCTGAACCGACTTCGCTCCCCCCTCGGGAAGCATGCCGATGGCCTCCACTGGAACCTGCATCGGATCCGAGCTCGCGCCGACGGCCAAGTCGACCCACTCCTTCCAGGCCGCTTCCCGACGGAAGCCAGCACCCGGCCCGGCCGCGGCGGAAAGTGCGGCGGCCGTACGGAAGCGGACGGCATCACCAGGCAGGAACCGAAGCAGCCGAAGGACGCCATCGGCCATCGCGGCATCACCGGAGCGCCCGGCCACCGTCGCCAGTTCAAGCAACACCGGAACCCTGCGGACGGGGACGGGTTCTCCATCCCAGGACGCCAGCAACTCCGTCTCGGCCCCGCGGGATGCGTGGACCGCAGCGGACACGATCCAGGGCGACTCCGCCTCGAGCAGCGGTCCCAGCCATTCCATCCGGAGCCTTGGTTCCATCCCCGCGGCCAGCCACGCCATTTCCCATTGAACCCGCGGATCG
>JAIXUV010000105.1 GCA_027483345.1 Verrucomicrobiales bacterium
CCGGCGGAGAGCTGGCCGATGGCCTCCATCTTCTGGGACTGCCGCAGCCGCTGTTCCAGGCGGTGCCGTTCCGTGACGTCCCGGAAATACCAGATCCGGCCGTAGTGCCCGCCGTGGCGATCCCGCACCGGCGCCGTGTAGCGGTCCACGATGGTGCCGTCCACGAGTTCAACCTCCTCGCGCCCGATCGCGTCCGGGTTCCCGTAGTACCAGGCGACCCTCTCGGCGAAGCCGACGGGATCCCGGACGCGCGAGGTCACCTCCCGCAGTTGGCGCCCGTCGTCCATGTCCTCGGTCACCTCCTTGGGCAGTCCGAAGATCGCCGCAAGTCGGCGGTTCTGGAGGATCTTCCGGCCGTGCGTGTCGACCACCAGGATGCCGTCCGGGGAGGACTCGACCTGGCTTTCGAAGAACGCGGTCCGAAGGCGGAGTTCGCGCTCGGTGTTCTTGCGGTCGGTGATGTCGGAGGCGATGCCGTTGACCGCCAGCAGGCGCCCGTCGGCGTCGTGGACGGGGAAGGCCTGGTCCCAGATCCAACGGACCGACCCGTCGGGGCGGACGATGCGGTACTCGACGGCGGTGCGGCGTCCGGCGGCCTGTTCGGCGACCGCGCCGAGGAACACCGCGCGGTCCTCCTCGCACACGGTCTGCAGGAGGCCGAGGTCATTGGCGCCGAGGAACCCGGCGCGTTCGCGTCCCCAGACGCTCTCGAACGCCGGGCTGAGCAGCGTACGGCGACGTCCATCCGGCGTGGCGGACCAGATGACCTCGGGGAGGGTCTCCACGACGCTGCGGAAGCGGTTCTCGCTGGCCTGGAGCGCGGCGTCGGCGTCGCGCCGTTCGCGGGCCAGCCGGACCGATTCCATCACCTGGCGCACCGACTGGCCGAGGCGCATCATCCGATCCTTGAGCAGGTAGTCCGTGGCGCCTTCCTTCATCGCGGCCACCGCGGTCTCCTCGCCGATGCTGCCGGAGACGATGATGAACGGGGTGGGGTTGCCCTGTCCGCGGACGAGCCTCAGGGCCCGCAGGCCGTCGAACTGCGGCAGGACGTAGTCGGAAAGGATGAGGTCCGGTCCCTGGGCGAGCGCGGAGAGGAAGTCGGGCTCGTTGTCGACCCGAGACCAGTCCGGCGCGAAGCCGGCCGACCGCAGTTCCAGGAGGGCCAGTTCCGCGTCGAGCGGGTTGTCCTCCACGATCAGCACTCGGATCGGATCGGGCATGGGTCAGGGTTCCGGGGATTGGTTCAACAGGAGCCAATAGAGACCGAGCTGCTCCACCGCGGCGACGAAGCCCTCGAAGTTCACCGGCTTGAGGATGTAGCTGTTGACCCCCAGCCGGTAGCTTTCGACGAGGTCCCGCTGTTCGCGGGAGGAGGTGAGGATCACCACGGGGATGTCGCGGGTGCGCGGGTCGGCCTTCACCCGCTGGAGCACCTCGAGTCCGTCGACCTTGGGCAGCTTGAGGTCGAGCAGGATGAACCGCGGGCCGTCCTCGATCCGACGTCCGGAGTGGGAGCCTTCGCAGAAGAGGAAATCCAAGGCTTCGGCGCCGTCCCGGGCGACCTCGATGCGGTTGGCCAGGTTGGACTTCCGGAACGCCCGGAGGGTGAGCTCGAGGTCCTCCGGATTGTCCTCCACGAGGAGGATCTCGACGGCTTGGGCGTTCATGTCGGGGTGGTCCGTCCGAGACTGAACCGGAAGACGGCGCCGTGGTCGACGGAAGATTCCGCCCAGATCCGGCCGCCATGCCGGTGGATGATGCGATGGACGATGGCGAGGCCCACGCCGGTGCCCTCGTAATCCTCCGACCGGTGGAGCCTCTGGAAGACGCCGAAAAGCTTCGACGCGTATCGCATGTCGAAGCCCGCGCCGTTGTCGCGGACCCAATAGACCGGGCCGTCGGGCCCGGATTCCGAGCCGATCCCGATCCGCGCCGGATCGCGGAGACGCGAGTATTTCTGGGCGTTGGAGACGAGGTTGACCCAGACTTGGAGCAGGAGGGCCGGATCGCCGTCGGCATCCGGGAGTTCGTGGACCGTGAACTCGACGTTCCTGCCGGACCTTGCGGGTGCGACTTCCGCGATGGCCTTGTCGACCAGCGAACGCATCGCCACGGGACGCCGCACCAGTGGCACCCGGTTCAGCCTGGAGAAGGCCAGCAGGTCGTCGATCAGCGCGCCCATGCGCTGTGCGCCTTCCCGGACGATTCCCAGGTGGCGGCGTCCCTCGGCAGGCAACGTGGCGCCATGGTCCTCGAGGACCGCGAGGGAGAAGCCGTCGATGGCCCGCAGCGGCGCCCGGAGGTCGTGTGAGACGGAGTAGGAGAAAGCCTCCAACTCACGGTTGGCCGACTCCAGTTCCGCTGTGCGCTCCCGGATCCGCCTTTCCAGGTCCCGGTTCAGCTCCCAGACCCGCTGCTCCGCCGCGAACAGGTCCGTGATGTCCACCGAGCAGCCCAGGACGCCCGTTCGACCCGTGCCCGGGATGGCGTAGGGGATCTTCGTCGTCTGGACCGTCCGAACCACGCCGTTCCGGTCCGTGAACCGCTGGGCCGGGATGAAGATCGGTTGGCCGCTGGTGATGACCTCGCGGTCGATGGCCAGGAAGCGTTCCGCCTCGTCGGGCACCGCCGTCTGCTCCCGTTGGGTGGTCCCGACCAGTTCCGACGGGGCCCTCCCGTACCGGCGGGCCATGGTGGCGTTGGCCAGCAGGAAGCGTCCCTCGGCGTCCTTGGCGAAGATGGCCA
>JAIXUV010000149.1 GCA_027483345.1 Verrucomicrobiales bacterium
ATCGGCGAGACCGACGACTTCGGGTTCAACATCGTGAAGGACAAGGTCCACGTGCACGACCTGCACGCCACGATCCTCCACCTGCTGGGGTTCAACCACGAGAAGCTCACCTTCCGCTTTCAGGGCCGCGACTACCGGCTCACCGACGTCCACGGCGAACTCGTGGAGAAGATCCTGGCCTGAGGTTCCTGCCGGGTTCCTCCGCGGGAACGAATCCATCGCCGGTCTCGCTCCCGTTTAGACGCGGGCTATCGCACTATCCGGAAGAAGCCGGGCAGATCACCCACGGTCAGGTTCATGGCATTGGTCTCCGTGATGCCGGAAACGACGGACCACACGCCGGTCGCCAGATCGGTGGCGGTTTCAAGCCGGTTGCGTGGATCGCCGGACCAAGCCAACCGGAGTGAACCGTCCCCAGGGACAAGAAAAAGCCTGGGGACCACGGTCGCCTTCGATAGGTCGAGTCCGGCAATGCCGGCGGCGTAGATGGCTCTTGCCTCCCCGGCACCCAAGGCTCGCCGCCAGATTCCAAGGTCATCGATCCTGGCTCCGACGGCCGAAG
This sequence comes from Verrucomicrobiales bacterium, assembly GCA_027483345.1. GTDB lineage: Bacteria > Verrucomicrobiota > Verrucomicrobiia > Limisphaerales > UBA9464 > SXXZ01. The sequence continues at coordinate 563 of JAIXUV010000149.1, forward strand.
CTCCTCCCTGGTCGAAATAGACCCCTGTTCCATCCTGTCCGATGTTCAACGCCCAGGACGACTGCGGGGAGGTTCTTGGACTGGCGTAGCTGAAGGGCAGCCCGAAGGTGTCGATCCCACCGGACAGGGACATGGCGGTCTTGTTGACCAAGGCTCCGTCCACGTGGGTATAGACCCAGGCGGAACGGCTGCCGTCGGTCCGCTGGAAGCTGATGAGCAGATGGTGCCAACGGCCGTCGCGGATGACCGGCGTCGTCGCTGTGGTGAAGAAGTCGGCCCCACGGTTGGGACCACTGGCATTGAGGCGGAAGTGGCCTCCGCCCTGCGTGGTGATGGCCCAGCCCGGCTTGTGGCTCTTGTCCCAGTCCTTGTTGGAAATGAAGGGGAGGTCACCGGTTTGTGTCACGTAGTTGACCCACATCGACACGGTGAACTCGTCATCCGGTCCGAGGCGCAGGTCCGTCGGGTATCCGAGGGTCGCGTACTCGAACCGCGAGCCGTCGGAAGCGGTGGTGTACTGGAATGCCTGCCCGATCCGGCCCGCAACATAGGTCGGCGCGACCCGGGAGTTCGGTCCGGAACGGGCGTAGACGGCATGGTTGCCCCGGCCGGACACATCCAGCAGCTGGCCGTCGAAGTTCAGATGCAGCACCAGCCCATTGGTCAAGGGACGGGCGGATACCTTGAGTCTCGCGACCGTGCTGGTGACCGAGCCGTAGGAGTTGCTGACCACCAGTCGGTAGTCCCCGGCGTGGCCCGGCTCGACAGGGGAAAGCAGAAGCGGGTTGGACCGGCTCACCAATGTACCGTCGCGAAACCAAAGGAAACCCAGAGGCTGCCCACCGAGGATCACTGGGGAAAAGGAAGCGGTGGTTCCGACCTCGGCCAACTCGCCGACGGGTTGGGTCACCAGTTCCGGCACGGTGAGGACCTGGATCGGCGACGGAAGGCTGACGACCGACCGGGAGCCGTTCCAAACCCGGACGGAATACTCTCCTGCTTCGGCCGGCGACACGGCGGGGAAGGTGAGACTGGCGTTGGTTGCAGAAGGGACATCCAGCCCACCGCGCATCCATTGGTGGTTCCATGTCCCCTCCGGATCCCGGGCCATCAGGGTGACCGGGGATCCCGCTTCGATATCCTGATGCTCAGGAGAACGCAGGACCACGGGAAGCCCATTGGTCGAGGCCGGAGGCAAAAGGGGCGTGGTTGCAAGCGCCCGGACGACGGTGCCCGAAACAAGTCCGGCATTCTGTCCACCGACCGGGCAGGAATCCCGGATCAGCATTCCGTCAGCTTCGTCGAAACGGTAGTAGGCCACCAATCCCTCCTCGTCGCCACGCAGGGAGCGCTTGAAGAGGTTCGTGATGCCGGCTCGGGAAAGGCGGACGTTCCAAAGCGTCACTTCGTCCATCGACCCGCGGAACAGGTTCAGCGCCGCTCCGGGATAGGAACCCAGGCTCATGTCCTGGACCCCGGTGGTGCGCGTCGGGACTCCATTCCAGGCCCGGTTGGCCCTCGCCACGCCGTCCACGTAGATCGTGCCTCCGCTGTCGTCGACGGCGAAGGCGAGGTGATGCCAACGGCCGTCCGCCACGAAGCCGCCGTTGAGGCCGTCGCTCCCGTCCCAAACGTGGTTGGTGAAGTCGGCGAAGTACCAGGCGCGGATCTCGCCGTTGATCAGGTACATCTGCCAGCCGCAGAACGCACCGGAGAGGTATTTGTTGACCAGGCCGGCAAAGCCGGAGCCCTGACTGGTCTTCACCCAAACGGTCGCCGTCATGGGAAGGGGATTCAGCTCTGGCCGATGCCGGATGGATACCGAGCCGGATCCTTGGAAAACCAGTTCCCTGCCTGCCGTCGGACTTTGGGCGCGAGCCGGTACCAAAACATGGCAGCAAGCCAGCAGCAGGAGGAGAAGCGGTCTTTTCATAGGCGAATGGAGCGGCCGTTTTCGAGGCGCCGTTTGGTGGTGTCCCGTGACCGGATTCGAAAACACAGGCCGAGGCGCACCAGCCGGCAGGCTATGGGCGGGAGATGGGTTGGCAAGGTGGTGGTGGTGCCTCAGGGGCTCGGCAGGTTCGCGACGATGCGATTGCCTCCGGTTCGGGGAATGCACTCCGCTTGGGGGTGCCGGATCCTCGCTGCAGGCCGCGACTACCTTATCACCAACGTCCACGGCAAACCCGTGGAGAAGATCCTGGCCTGAGGTTCCTACCGGGTTCCTCCGCGGGAAAACCGGTCCACCGCCGGGTTCGCTCCCAGGCTCAGGGCGCCTCCCACGCCTCCAGGGGCTGTCCCGGCGCGACGTGCAGGAACACTCGGTCGCCCTTCGCAAACCGCATCCAGTTGCGCGGCGTCGGCACCCCCACCTGCAAACGCTCGCGGCGGATTCCGTTTTCCAGTGCCGCCTCGGCGTCCCAGAACCGCAGCGTGCGGTCCCCCGAGGTCGCCACCAACCGTCCGTCCGTCGACACCGCCACGGCGATCACCGCACCCGTCTGCGCCTGCCACGCCATGCCACGGATCTCCGAACCACCCTCGACGTCGAACACCCTCACCTTCCCGTCCTCGTTGCCCACGAAGACCCGACGACCGTCCGGATGGAACGCCACCGCCGTGTCGTAGTCCTCCGCATCGCCCAGGCTCCGGAATCCGCCCTGGAGGTCGTCGGCCGAATACAACCGTGCGCGCCGGCCGACCAGGCCGGTCACGACGAGATGCCGCCCATCCGGTGAGAGGTCCATCCCGTTGACCCCGGAGGCCCCGTAGAGCATGCGCTGGTCGTCGGTTCCGGTGCCCACCCGCTTCTCCAGGTCGACCGTCATCAGGATGCCCGGGGTCACGATCGCGAGGCGCCGCTCATCGGCGGACAAGGCGGCCCGGATCACCTGCTGGTGCCCCGGATAGCCCCGGGGTCCCCGGAACCGCCAAAGCGGTTGCGGCGCACCCATGCCGAGGCTTGCCGCCGGCCAGCAGACGATGTCCTCCGAGACGGCGTCCCGGGTGAGAGCACGGCCGTCCCGAAGCACCGCCAGCGGATGGTGTCCCCGCGGCGAGACCCAGGACCCGCCCGTCCCGCGGTCGAGGAAACGGGTCCGGTCCTCCGCGTCCCGACAAAGCACCCGCCGGCCGTCGGCGGACATCGCGGGATGCTCCCACGGATTCTTGGTCTCCACCCCGCCGATCCTGGAACGCGGCGCGGCCGACGTCCTGGGCCAAAGGGCGACCGTGCCGTCCGCAGCCGCGGTCCACCAACCGGACCCTTCGGGGGACGGCTTGACGTCGCGCAGGCGTCCCCGATGTCCGAGCAGGAACTGGTACCGGCCCGATCCGGCGGAGCGGCTCAGGAGACGTCCAGGCGGATGGACCGCACCACCGGCGCCGACGGGCTCGGAACCTTCCGCGACCGCGTCGTCGTCGTAGCTCGTCGGCGCCGCGTTGGTTCCGGAGGCGGAGGGAGGCGGCAGGAACCGCAGCGTGCGCAGCACGGCGTCGTCGGTCGCGATCGCGACCTCGGGTTCCTCCGGATGCAGCCGCAGGGTTCGGAACGCGAAGGGAAACCGCTGGATGAACACGGTCTTCCCGCTGTCGATGTCCACGACCCCGATCTCGTTGAGCGCGCCGGTTTGCCGTCCGCCCGCCATGACCAGATGCCGGCCGTCCTGGGCGAACGCCATCCAGCCGGGGGAGATGTTGGTGACGTCGAGGAAAGGTCCGCTGGGACGGGCCTCGAAGAGGTCGGACAAGGCCACCACTTGCATGAGTTCCGCGCCTCCGGAAACCCGGGTCCAGGCCAGGCGACGACCATCCCGCGAAAGCGCGAAGGGCCCGAAGCGGTCGCCCGGCAGCCGCCGCGCCGAACGGTCACGGACGTCGAAGACCACGGTGGGATCCCCGCGGGAGGCCGCCCAGTTCATGTTGCCGCCGTATAGAAGGCGATCCGCGTCGAGCCAGACACCGCCCATGTGGCGTCCAAGTCCCGTGTGCAACACCCGGCCCGTCTCCGTCTCGACCACCTGGAGCACGTCGCCGTCGGCGCAGAGGAAATGACGTCCATCCGGGGCGAAGGCCAGGGTGTGGAACCCGTGGTCGAGCACCTCCTGATCCGGCTGGAGGACCGGGTTCGGGACGGCCGGACCGTCGCTGAAGCGTCCCGTCGTCGGGTCGAGCCACCGGAGGCGGCGGTCGCGGGCGAGCACGGCGAGGCGGCCGCGGGAGGGGACCCATTCCAGCACCTGGGGATCCTCCCCGGGATGGGGGAACGAACGGAGGGCGTCCCCGCGGCAGAACGCCTGGAGCAGGCGCCACTCGAAGCCGCGGCGCGCCGGGTCCAGTCCGTCGAGCAGGCGCGCCGCACGTCCGATGTCGCCCTGCTCACGGGCGGAGCGGGCCTGTTCGAGCACGGCGAAATAGGCGTTCTCAGCGGCGCGCCGTTCCGCCTCCAGCGCGGCGGCGGCGGATTCCGTCGCCCGCTGCCATTGCCACAACACGCCGCTGGTCCCGGCCACCAGGGCCAGCGCCAGCACCGTGGAAAGCAGGGCCATGGCCGGATGACGCCGCGCCCACAGCGCCAGACGCTCCGGGGAGGTGATCGACCGCGCCACGACCGGCTCGCCGCGGAGGTAGCGGTCCAGGTCGTCGGCCAGCTCGCCCGCGGTCCCATACCGGCGGGCCTCCGAATGTTCCAGGCACTTGGAACAGATCAGGCCGAGGTCGCGGTCGACCTGGCGTCCCAGACGCGAGGCGCTGGGGGTGGCGGACTCGGCCACCTGGCGGATCAGGTCCAACGCCGAGTGCCCCGAGAAGGGTGGCCGTCCGGCGAGCAGGTGGTGCAGAACCGAGCCGAGGCTGTAGATGTCCGACCTCACCCCCGCCGCCGCGGAGCCGGACCGTGCCACCTCGGGCGCCATGTAGGCGGGGGTGCCGAGCACGGACTCGGGCAGGGTCAGGGATCCGCCGCCCTCGAGGCGCTTCGCGAGGCCGAAGTCGGTGACGTGCGGCACGCCCTGCGCATCGAGCAGGATGTTCGAGGGCTTCAGGTCCCGGTGCAGCACGCCGCGGTCGTGGGCATGCTGGACGGCCCGGGCGACGGTCGACAGCAGCTGCGCAGCCCGCCGACACCGGTCGGGATTCGGCGTGCCGTCGTCCAGCGAGAACTCGTGGATGCGGTCCTCGAGGCTGCCGCCCTCCACCAGCTTCATGCTGAACCAGGGACGGCCGTCCGATTCGCCGAACTCGTACACGGGGACGATGTTCGGGTGGTCCAGGCCCGCCGCGGTCTCGGCCTCGAAAAGGAAGCGGCGGCGCAACGATTCGCCGACCGCGGCCGAGACATGGACCAGCTTCAACGCCACCACCCGCTTCAGCCGGCGGGAGCGGGCCCGGAACACCACGCCCATGCCTCCCCGGGCGATCTCGGCGAGCAGCTCGTAGTCGCCGAGGTCCGCGCCACCCCGCTCCGGCCCGCCTTCGTCGGGCAGGTCGAACAACAGGCTCCGCTGCAGGCAGTCCGCACAGAGCCCGTCGACGTCGTCGGGTTCCAGCGGTCCGCGGCAGGCGGCACAGGCGGCCGGTCGGATCATGGCGAGGTTTCCTACAACGGCCGCCGGCCGACGTTACCCGGCTTCATGGACGTTCCTGTTCCCTTCCCAACGCCCGGATCAGGTGCCGGATCTCGCCGTCGACGTCCCGCGGATCGTTGACCTGGCTGGCCACCTCCTCACGGAAGAGATCCCGATAGCGCTGTCGAAACCGGTGCAATGCGGTGCGGAACGCGCCCGGATTCATCCCCAACGATTCGGCCAACGGCTCCATGGCCCCGTCCTTCGGCGACATCCCCAGCAGCGGCTTCATCGCCTCGAACCGGTCCATTTGGTCCGCTTCCCGGAACTCGCCCTCCAGACGGCGCAGCACCCGCGAAAGCACCGCCTTGGCCCACCGACGGTCGAACAGCACTTCCGGGTCGGACATCTGGGCGAGGTCCGCCTGACAGGCTTCCTCGGTCATCGCCAGGTCGAGGGGCACGGTCTCCGTCCCGCCCCCACGCTTCTGGCGCTGTGTGTGACGCCATTGGTTGGTGCGGAAGTTCCGCATCGAGGTCATCAGGAAGGTCCGGAACCGCCCCCGGCTCCGATCCGCACCCACATACAGCCGGTGCTCGAGGAAATGGGCGAAGAAGCCCTGGACCATGTCCCGGGCCTCGTCCGGGTTGTCTCCCTGCGAGCGCACGAAGACATACAACGGCGACCAGTAGGCACGGCACAGTTCCGCCAAGGCCTCCTCCGCACCCGGGGCACGGCTGTCCGCGGCATCCGCGACCAGGCTCCAATGCGTGGTCCGGAAATCGCGGGCTCCCTGTTGTGGCTCGGGTTCCATCGGGATTCTTCGGTCGCGGAGGATCCCGACCCCCAACCCCGATCGTCCAGAGCGATCTGGGCGCGGGTTGCCCAGTGCGGGTTTCCAAGGCGGACAACGGGTCCGCGAACTCGGGATGCCTGTCATGCGTCGCGTGGGTGGGCCGGGGAGGGATCCGAGGAGGAGACCCTCTGTTGGCCTGTTGGCGCCTCCGCATGACGCCCTGCTCGCACCGGGGGGGTTCGTCTGCCGCGGAGAGAACCCTTGGAAACGCCAAGGGCGACTCCAAGTCGTCGCGACTTGTCGGGTCCCGGGGTGGCCATGGATTCTCCGATGCGTGAAGCGGATTCGATTTTCGCGGCATGCGGCCCGGACCTTCCTGTACCTGCTCGTCATCCCCCTGACCGGCGCGGTCCTCGGGAAGGTGTTCGGAGGCGATCCCGGTTTCAGACCCGGGTTGGGGATCGGCATCGGTCTGGGCGTGATTTTGGCCGTCCGGACCGTTTGGGGCCGAGGACGCGGCGACGCCTGGACGGCTTCCGCGCGCGCCGCCGGCCTCAAGGCCATGTATTCGGGGCACGCGCCAGCCATCGGCCTCGAAGGCTACCGCTGGACGGACAACCTCTTCGGGATCGAAGAGGATGGCATCCTGCTGCTGGTCGGGGACCGGATGGAATGGCACTCGGGTTACAGCGCCGATGGGGTCATCGGCACAATCGATACCCACCGCCCCGAGACGGCCGACCC
>JAIXUV010000152.1 GCA_027483345.1 Verrucomicrobiales bacterium
CCGGAGAAGCTGATGCAGGACCTGCGTCTGACGGGCAAGCCCGCGGCCTACCTCCCCTCGGTGGAAGCCATCCTCAACCACGTGTCCGCCGGGGCCAAGGAAGGCGACGTCGTCTGCGTCTTCAGCAATGGCGGATTCGGCGACATCCACAACCGCCTGCTCGCCAACCTCGCACGGTAGTTGCTACCGGAAGTCGCTCCACTTTCCACCGGAACCCGACCTCCATTTCAGGGTGGGCGCGGGAAGCCCATGTTACCCCGCAGCTCATAGGCGGCAGAAACGTTGTCGCATGAATTGCAATCCATCCTCCTGGAAACTGCGCCGGAACGTTTGGGCGATCTTGCCCTTCGTGGCCATGGGCTTGGCCGCCACCTCGACCTCGGCCTCCGTGGTGCTGTCCAACCTCGGCGAGACCGCGACCTCTTCGGGCACGGTGACTAGCTCGAATCTCGGCGGCTGGTCCTTCACCACCGGCAACAGCCCTTCCACGATCAGTTCCGTGACCATGGTCTTCGGTCCCGCCACCGACACCTCCAGTGAATTCGTGCTTCGGATCCGTTCCGACAACGGTACCGGACTCCCCGGAACCACCACGGTCAGCGGAATGGTCGGTGCAACGGCGCCGAGCGGTTCCCCAGGCGGCTCACAGTTCCAGTTCACACCAGTCAATCCTTCTTTCGTCTTCAGTCCCAACACCACCTTTTGGATCACCATGGGAGCCAAGCCCGGCACTGGCAGCTATTCGATCCTGACCACCAGTTCCGACTCCTTTTCCACCACGTCCGGCTGGGCGGGTTCGACCACCACCTGGATCAGCTTGGACACCGGAAGCTCCTGGACGGTCAACACCACCGACATCCCCATGGTCGCCTTCGACGTGACCGCGGTGCCGGAGCCTTCCTCCTACGCCACCGCAGCGGGTGCGGTCCTCGCCGTCGTGGGGGTGCTGCGCCGCCGTGGCCGGAAGTGATCCGCGGCTTTCCGCCATGATGCCGGAGCCTCGGTCAGCCACCATCGCCCAGGCGATTCTCCCCGCGTGGGCGATTCCGCTTCGGCTCGGTCATCGCTCGGGATCGTGACCAAACCGGGCTTGCCCCGGGACCGCCTTGGAGAATCCTCGCCGCATGGAAGCCCCCTTGCGGATCCTCTCCGTGGTCAACGCCGGACTCTGGTTCGGCGCCGGTCTCTTCCTGACCGCGGTGGTCGGTCCCAACTTCTTCTCCCCAACGGTCACCGATCTCGTGGGACGCCAGAACGCCGGCCTCATCGCCCAGTCCGTCCTCGCCAAGTACTTCGTCCTGCAGTTGGCCTGCGCCGCCCTCGCCGCGGGACTGCTCTTCGCCCGGGTCCGCTCCTTCCGCTGCCGCCATCTCATCGCCCTGCTGGGGCTGCTCGGAATCGTCGCCGTGGGCGGCTCCTGGATCCAACCCAAGCTCGTCGGACTCAACCGCCAGCGCTACGCCGCCTCCACCACACCGGAGGACAAGGAGCGCTTGGGCAAGGAGTTCGGGAAATGGCACGGCGTCTCCCAGGTGGGCAACCTCGTGGTCTTGGTCGGTTCGCTCGCACACCTGGTCGTCCTCGCCCGCGGGCCGCGCCGGACGGCCTAGCAACCCCGGTGCGGAATCCAACCGAACTCATGCAATGGGACCCTCACGCCAAGCCGCCAAGCCGCGAAGCTACCGGAATGGAATCACCGGTTTGGCTGCGGGGGATCCGCCTGCCAACCGGTGTCGGCCGTTTCAGCCTTGGATCCGGCTCTCCGTGGGCGCCTTGGCACTTTTGCTTCAGGTCCGCATCCGTTCCCTCTAACGCGATCCGACTCTGTACACCCGTCTTCCAACCCCTCGACCCAAGATGAAGCCCATCCATCGACGCGCCTTCGGAAAAGCCCTCGCCGGCATCGCCGCCTCCTCGCCCACATGGCTGCAGGGCGCCCCCACCGTCCTCGACGGTGCCCGGCCCCAGATCTCCCACGGCGTCGCCAGCGGGGATGTCACCGACTCCGAGGCGGTCCTGTGGGCCCGCGCGGATCGCGAGTCGCGGATGCTGGTGGAATGGTCCGAGTCGGCTTCCTTCTCTTCTCTCCTCCGCAGAAACGGCCCGGTGGCCGGGGCTTCGTCCGACTTCACCGCCAAGCTCCTCCTCCGCGACCTCCCGCCCGGCCGACGCATCCACTACCGGATCGCCTTCGAGGATCGCCAGGGCGGCCTCGGTCCGTGGACGGAAGGTTCCCTGGTCACCGCAGCGCGCGGCAAGGCGCAGGACGTCCGCTTCGCCTGGTCCGGCGACACCTGCGGGCAAGGCTGGGGCATCGACACCGCCCACGGCGGCATGCGCACCTACGACGCCATCCTGCGGCAGGCCCCCGACTTCTTCGTACACAACGGCGATTCCATCTACGCCGATGGACCGTTGCCCTCGGAGGTCCCGATTCCCGGAGGCGGCGTCTGGAGGAACCTCGTCACCGAAGAGAAGTCCCGCGTCGCCGAGACGCTCGCGGACTTCCGCGGCAACCACCGCTACAACCTGATCGATGCGAACGTGCGGCGCCTGTATGCGACCGTGCCGGTCTTCGCCCAATGGGACGACCACGAGGTCCGGAACAACTGGTACCCGGGCCAACGCCTCGACACGTCCACGGGCTACACCGTCCGCGACATCGACCTCCTCGCCCGACGTTCGAAGCAGGCGTTCCTCGAATACCAACCGGTCCGCAGCCATCCGGACCAACGCATCCACCGCCGGATCCGCCGCGGTCCGCTCTGCGAGCTGTTCTTCCTCGACCTGCGGAGTTTCCGCGGACCGAACTCCGGGAACCGCCAGGTGGTTGGCGGACCGGAGACCGCGTTCCTCGGCGCCGCACAACTCGCATGGCTGAAGGAATCGATGGCCGCGAGCACCGCCACCTGGAAGATCGTCTGCTCGGACATGCCCCTGGGCCTGCTCGTGCGAGACGGTGCGACCGCCTTCGAGGCGTTCGCCAACGGCGACGGCATACCGCTGGGTCGCGAATTGGAAGTGGCCAACCTCCTCCGCCACCTCCAGGCCCACCGCGTCCGCAACGTCCTCTGGCTCACCGCCGACGTCCACTACGCCGCCTCTCACTACTACGATCCGGCCAAGGCCCAGTTCACGGAGTTCGACGGCTTCTGGGAGTTCGTCAGCGGACCGCTCCATGCCGGCACGTTCGGACCCGGGACACTCGACGACACCTTCGGGCCCGAGGTCCGGTTCACCACCCGCAAGCCGGGTGATGGGCCCTCCGGCCCGTGGTCCACCCAGCAGTTCTTCGGCACCGTCGAGATCAGCGCGAAGACCCGGGCCGCGAAGGTCACCCACTTCAACCGGGACGGCGACCGGCTCTGGCAGATTGAACTGCCGCCCGCCGAGGCATGAATCCGCCGGAGACCCCTTCGGACCCGGGAGCCCAACCCGAACTCCACCGCCGGATCGAGGCCTCCATCGTGGAGGCGGGAGGCGCCATCCCGTTCGAGCGGTTCATGGGGCTCGCCCTCTACGAACCGGGCCTAGGCTACTACGAACGCACCCCGGACAACGTCGGCAAGAAGGGCGACTTCTACACCAGCGTCTCGGTCGGTCCGCTCTTCGGCGAACTGCTCGCCTTCCACCTGCTGCCAACCCTCGAATCCCTCGTGCGGACCGGCCCGGTGGAGATCGTGGAGGCCGGCGCCCATGACGGGCGGCTGACCGAGGATCTCCTGGGCGCCCTCGACCGCTTTTCGCCGACGCTTTCCGGCCTCGTCACCGCACGCATCGTTGAGCCCTCCCCGATCCGACGCCGATGGCAGGAGTCCCGGCTCGCACCGTTCACGGACCGCATCCGCTGGAGCGAAGGGCTGCCGCGCCGGTTCCGCGGCGTCCTGATCTGCAACGAACTACTCGACGCCTTCCCCGTGGAACGCTGGCGCTGGCGTTCGACTACGGGCCGCTGGACCAAGCAGGGCGTCGCCGCCGGAATCCGCGGGTTCCATTGGGTGGACCTGCCGGATCCGGCGCCGGAAGACTGGATCCCTGAACCGGCCTTGGCCGCGGTGCTTCCCGACGGCTTCGCCCGAGAACGCTGTCCCGCGGCGGCCCTCTGGTGGTCTCGCGCCGCCGAAGCCGTCGAGGAAGGTCGCCTCCTCACCTGCGACTACGGCCACGCCGCCGCCTCCCTTCCGGACCCGACCCGGCCCGACGGCACCCTGCGCGGGTACCGGAAGCATCGTCATGTCGAGGATCCGCTCGCGGATGCCGGCGATGTGGACCTCACGGCCCACGTGGACTTCGCGGAGGTGCGGCGCGCCGGCGAGGCGGCGGGGCTGAGAACCCTCCACGACGGGGCGCAGTCCGGTTTCCTGGTAGGGGTGATGCAGGAGACACTGGCCGCGACGGATCGGTTCGGCGGATGGGACGCCGCACGCGTCCGCGCCTTCCAGACGCTGACCCATCCGCAGCATCTGGGACGCGCCTTCCGGACGCTGGAGCAGTCGAGAACGGTTTGAACTTGCCGTTGCCGCACGCCCGGTCGTGATCCAGTTTTCGCGCTCGAAGCAGGATGCCCAGCGCCTTGCCCACCTTCCCGACACCGGACCACCGGCCGAAGAACCCCCGCCCGCTGCTTTGGGCGCTGGGGGTTTCCCTGCTGCTGCACCTGCTCGCGGCGTTCACCTACACCGTGTTGGAGGTGTGGGTCGCACGCAGTCCGCAGACTGCGCCGGAATGGGCCAAGGAACTGGTCGCTCCCAGCGCTCCCCCGGCGGCGCTCGCGGCCGCAAAACCCGAGGAGCCCGGCTGGCAGGAAATCCCGCTCGAGTTCATTGAGGTCGATCCCGCCAACGCGGTGCAGACCGAACCGAAAGACGCCCGGTTCTACTCCAGCGCGAATACCCGCTCCGGCCAACCGGTGCCGTCCGACCGGAATCTCCCGGATCCGCAGGTCACCGGAACCCAGAAGAACGTCGCCAAGACCTTCGACACCGTTCGCCCCGCCCTACCCCAGGCCCAGGAGAAGCCCGCGCCGCAGGACAAGGAAACCGCCCGGGAAACGCCTTCGCCCCAGAAGGAACAGGCGCAGAAGCAGCCCATCCCGGCCGGTGGACCCAAGGAATCCGGCGAGATGCAGATGGCCTTGGCGAAGCCCA
>JAIXUV010000103.1 GCA_027483345.1 Verrucomicrobiales bacterium
CGAAGGTCGCGCACTGGAGACCGTGCTGCAGCTCGGTCACGTGCTCGCCGTAGCTGCGGTGCCCCTTCTCGCTGAAAACCCTCTCGATCTCGTCGACGACTTCGGCCGGATTCATTTGAGGACGTTGCCCCAGCGGGCGGCGTGGGGGGAGTTACAATTGGAAGAAACGCGGACCCTACGGAGGCGAACCGTGGGCGAAGGACACGGATTCCACGGATGGGAAACCATTCCCGGGCTTGGTTCAGGAGCCCGGTGACACCGCCACCCGGGGCCAGGTACCGGATCGGGCGCAGGCGAACGCCTCGTCGAGTCGGGAAAGGGGGAACGCCGGGGAGACCAAGGATTCCAAGGGGACCGGGCCGGTGTGGGTGGAGAGGTACTCGACGGCCTGGCGCAGGTGGCGCGGGCCGTAGTTGTGCGTGCCGTGCACGGTCAGGCATTTGCGGACGACCGATTCGCCGGTGATGTCGAGGGCGGTCTCGGGATGCACCATCCCGATCCACGAGTAGTGGCCGCCCGGCCGCAGCAGTCGGATTCCTTCGCCAATCACCTCCGCCCGTCCTGCCACCTCAAGGACCGCATCGACGACCGAGGCGGACAGGCCACGGAGTTCCTCGGGCGACACCGGTTCGCCGCCGAAGTCCACGACGCGGGCGCGGCGCGACGGATTGGGATCGGAGACGAGCACGCGTTTCCATCCGCGGGACTTGAGGATCGAGCAACCGTAGAGGCCCAGCAGGCCGGCGCCCTGGATGAGTGCGGTGTTCCCGGAGTGGGGCACGGCCTCGGTGGCGGCGAAGAGGGTGGCCAACGCGCAGTTCGCGGGCACGGCCGCGGCGTCGGTCACGGAGTCCGGCAGAGGAACCACCGTGGTTCCGGGGCGGAGGAGGATGTGGGTGGCGAAGCAGCCGTTGAGGTCCGAGACGGAGTCCGCCGGCGCATGGCCGTACTTGAAGAGGTGCTCGCACTTCTGGGGCAGGGCCCAGTCGATGCAGGGTCGGCAGCAGCCACAGCTGTCGGCGAGCGTCCAGGTGATCCTCCGGCCCGGTTGGAACTCCGGGCGGCCGGAACCGGCGGCGACGATTTTCCCGACGCCTTCGTGTCCGAGCACGCAGGGAGTCGGGCAGGACCTCCGGCCGTCCACGGTGTGGAGGTCGGAGCCGCAGATCGTCGCGAGCGAGACCTCGACGAGGAGTTCGCCGGGACCGGGCGGGCGGAGGTCGACCGTCGCGAGGCGGAACGGCGATCCCGGTCCGTCGAACAGGGCAAGGGTGGCTTGGGAGGGAATCATCGGGCGGGAACGAGGTTCCGCCAGCCGACCGGCTGGGTCCAGGCCGTCTGGAACTCGGCCTCGGTCGTCGCCACCGCGACACGGCGCGAGGAGGTGACCACCGCGCGGACGTAGAGTTCGTCGCCGCGCAGGCGATAGGAGGGGTTGCTGCCCTTTGCGACCGCGAGGACCTCGCCGATCTGCGGTCCGGAGCCGGTCCGGTAGTCGAGCGTGGTGTCGATCTCCTTGCCGTCGGCCCCGATGCGGCGGCGTCCGTCGAGGGAAGCACCCCGACGGGTGCCGATGAAGCGGGTGACCAGCCGTTCGCCGGGCCGGGCGTGGATCCGCAGGGACAGGAGGCGTTCCTGCTCGTCGAATCGGACGTCGCGCAGCTCGACACCGGTGGAGGCGTAGAAGTCTCCCGCCTGCATGGCGTGGATCAGGGATTCCGGCGTGAGATGGGACGCGCGGACCATGACCCAGGCGCGGCCGGGCGGAGAGCGGCGCTTGGTTCCTTGGAAGTCGTGGGAATCGTCGGTGGCGAGCCCGAAGAGCGGCGGCGCCTGGAACGTGACGAGGCGGAGGGTGTTGGCGACGTCCCAGAGCGTTTCAGTCGGCGGATGGTGCGCGTCGCCCGGATCGTTGTCGCCGTCGACGCCGTTCCAAACCTCGAAGAAGGGTTCCTCGACCACCTGGGCGAGGTCCTCGGCGGTCACGCCCCACTTGTAGTTGGGGTGGTTCACGTGGACGAGGACGGGGCTGCCGTTCCGGTCGGCCGAAACCTGGACGGCCCGGAGGGTGCGGGCGAGGACCTCCGGGACGGTGGCGCCGTCCTGGGTCGGGATCCAATCGTGGAGGTTGACCGCACCGATGTGGATCGCCTTGCGGTTGGCGGCGGTGTGGGTGATCTCCTCGGCCGGCATCATGAGGAAACGTCCGGCAACCTCGAGTTGGGCGCGGTATTCGCCGAAGGGCTTGAGACGGACCTGGTTCTCGGAGTTGGTGGGGTTCCGCCGCGTCTCGACCCAGTCGGGGCCGAACCGGCGGAGGTAGTCGCGGAAGGGGTCGACGGGCCGATGGGAGCCGGCGCGCCACGGTTCACCGCGGGACCGTGCGAGGACGTTGGTGACATTCATCCAGCGTTCGCCCTGGCTGAGCACGTTGTGGTCGGAGAGGGCGAGGAAGTGGTAGCCGTGCTCCCGGTACCAAAGGCCGACCATCTCCGGGAAGCCGTCGCCGTCGGACCAGAGCGTGTGCGTGTGGAGGTTGCCCTTCCACCAGCGCGGCCCTTCGGCGTGCAGGCCGCCGGATAGCCACAGGCCTCCGCAGAGGATCCAACGCAGGAGGTTCTTCATCGGCGGATGGAATCTGGTCCGGCCCGGCATCGGCAAGCCGTGGCCGGTGAAGATCGCGAGACAAGCGGCCTTGCCAACCCACCGGGCGTCCGCGACAAACCGGCCCAACGCTCGCGTGAGCACCCCAGACATCTCCCGAACCACCGTCCCACTGGATTCGCCGGTCCGCCGCCGCCTGCCGCCGTTGCTGCGGCGTGCCTGGTACGGGCTGAACCAGGCGTTCCGTCGTCGGATCGCGCACACCGGGGTGACCCCGGACCAGTTCACCGCATTGCGGACCCTGCGCGAGGGCGATCCCGAGGGGATGACCCAACGAGCGCTGACCGAGGCGATGTCGAGCGATCCGAACACGGTCGCCTCGCTGCTCGAGCGGATGGAGGAGGCGGGATGGATCGAAAGGCGGCCGCACGAGAAGGACCGGCGTGCGTACCGGATCCGGCTGCTGGCCCCGGGTGTGGAACGGTTCCACGAGGTGCGCGAGCTGGCGGTGGGCCTCCAGTCGGATGTGCTGGCGGTGCTGCCCGAATCGGACCGCGAGCGGTTCCTCCAGCAATTGGAGGAGGTCGCGGCGGCCTGCCGCCAGGCAGCCGACGACTCGGTGCGGCCGCCGCGCTGATTTCCCGACATGACCCCGCCCGAAGCCCCGCCGCTCCCACCGCCTGTCGGACCGGTCGTCGCCCTGACGTCACCATCGCCGCGGCCGCGTTGGCGGGCCGTGGTCTTCCTGGCGATCGTGGGGTTCTACCCGTTGCTGCTGGGTCTGCTTGGGCATTGGGTGCAACGGGGGCGGGAATCCTCGGGACCGGCGTTGCCGTCGGATATCCAGGGGCTCGCGCTCGTGTGCCTGGAAAGCTTCGGCACGTTCGCGGCGCTGTTCGCCTTGGCCTGGTATTTCGGACGACTCCGACGGGACCAGATCTTCTGGTGGCCGATGCGTTGGTGGGACTGGCTGTGGGGTGGAATCTGGTCGGTGGTCGTCCGGTTCGGGGCGGGAGCGGCGTTGCTGGCCGGCGGGATCCTGTTCCTGGCCTTCCGCATGGTCCGGGACGCCGCGACGGGCGCCGCCGGGAAAGGTGGAACCGATGCGGTGAAGGGGCTCGAACAGGTGCTCCAGGAGAGTCGCCCGCGTGTGGAGGCCCTGGTGGACCTGAGCGCCTTGGCGGATCCGCTCTACCTCCTGTTCGCCTGCACCGTGCTGAGTTTCATCACCGCCGGTCTGCGTGAGGAGTTGTGGCGTGCCGGTTTCCTCGGGGCGTTCGAGGAACTGCTGCCGGCCGGATGGCGACGGCGCTTCGCTCCACAACCGGCGGACTCGGTGGTTTCGGGAACGCTTCGGCGCATGGCGCTGCACCTTCCGGGGATCCTGTTCGGGGCGGTCGTCTTCGGCCTGGGCCATCTGATCCAGGGTCCGGGGGCGGTGTTGTTGACCGGGGTCGTAGGACTGATCCTCGGGTTGGTGATGGTGGCGCACCGCTCCCTTTGGACCGCGGTGCTGGCCCATGGGTTCTTCGACGCCAGCAGCTTCCTCGCGTTGGGGTTGATCTACCGTTATCGGGACGTGCTGAAGGCGCTGAACCCGGAGCTCGGCAAACAGTTGGGCATCTAGGCGCCGCGGACGCCATCCGTCCGCCCTCCCGTTGTCGCCAAAAAACCAGTTCCCAGCGGGTGGAGGCTTTCCTAGTGTTTCGTCTTCGCCGACCCGTCCCGGGAAGGCACAGAAACATCCAGAACTATGCCACTGACCCATACGCGCGACCTGTTCGCGAAGGCCTTGAAGGGCAAGTACGCCCTCGGTGCCTTCAACGTGAACAACATGGAGCTTCTCCAGGCCATCATCGAGGCCTGCGAAGAGGAGAAGGCTCCGGTGATGCTCCAGATCTCCAAGGGCGCCCGGGATTACGCCCACCCGGTCTATCTGAAGAAGCTGATCGAGGCGGCCGTGAGCCTCTCGACCATCCCCATCGCGGTCCACCTGGACCACGGCGACAGCTTCGAGCTGTGCAAGCAGTGCATCGACGAGGGGTTCACCTCGGTGATGATCGACGCGTCGCATGATCCCTTCGAGAAGAACGTCGAGATCTGCCGCAAGGTCGTGGAGTACGCCCACAAGCACAACTGCGTGGTCGAGGGCGAGTTGGGCATGCTGGTCGGCGCGCAGCACGACGACGGCGAGGAAGGTGGCAGCTATTCCAAGGGCGGCGCCTACACGCATCCCGAGGAGGCCGTCGAGTTCGTCCGCCAGTCCGGCGTCGACTCCCTCGCGGTGGCCATCGGCAACAGCCATGGCGCCTACAAGTTCAAGGGTGAGCAGCACCTGG
This sequence comes from Verrucomicrobiales bacterium, assembly GCA_027483345.1. Classification (GTDB taxonomy): domain Bacteria; phylum Verrucomicrobiota; class Verrucomicrobiia; order Limisphaerales; family UBA9464; genus SXXZ01. The sequence goes on from JAIXUV010000103.1 coordinate 4,944, forward strand.
ACCTCGAGCGCCTGAAGGCCATCAAGAAGGCCCTGCTCGAGGCCGGCATGGGCGACTACCCGCTCGTCCTGCACGGTGCCTCATCGGTGCCGAAGGACCTGGCCCAGAAGATCAACAAGTACGGCGGCGACCTCGGCGAGGAGACCGCCGGCGTTTCCGAGGCCGACATCGAAGTGGCCCGCCGCGTGGGTTGCACCAAGGTCAACATCGACACCGACCTCCGTCTGGCGATGACCGCGGCGATCCGCGAGGTGCTCGTCACCAAGCCCAAGGAGTTCGATCCCCGCAAGTACCTCGCCCCGGCCCGCAAGGCGGTGAAGGAACTCGTGCGCCACAAGCTGCGGAACGTGCTCTGCTGCGCCGGTCACGCCTTCGACTGAGCCGCGTCGGCCCCAGTTTCGTCCCAAAGGCCGTCCCGACTTCGGGGCGGCCTTTTTCCTTTGGGGTTCGAGCAGCGTGGCCCGCGGTTCCATTGCCCGCCTCGGCGACCCCTCCGCGGAAACCGGGTCCACCCCTGGCGCTGGTGTAACAGGTGGACGCGCCCTGCGTCGTGTTGTATGGACCACGTCCCGTTTGGGCCTCGCTGAGGTCCGCAAGCATCATGACTCCCAGAATTGGCGCTCTCGCCATTGGGCTCCTGTCCACCACTGCCGCATCGGCCGCCGAATTCGACCTCGCCGCCGACTTCTCCGTCGACAACGGCAACCCCAACGGCGTCTGGTCCTACGGGCAGCTCGACACCTTGTCCTCCCCGTTCACCCCGTGGGTGCTCGGCGGCGTGTCAGGCGCTCCCTATGCGCCGTCCGTCGAGTGGCACAGTTCGGATCCCGGAGACGGCAATCCCACGGTCTGGCACAACCGGACCTCCCAGGAGCATTTCGCGAATCCGGCCGGTTCCGTGGCCCTCCATCCGGGATCCGGAGGCCAGGGCGCCGTGGTCCGCTGGACAGCCCCCGCGGGCGATATGGGCGTCTCCTACTCCATCTCCGCCGTCTTCGGTGCGGGTGACTCCGGCAGCATGGGCCTCGCGGTCCTGTTCAATGGCGCGACGGTCTGGTCCGGGACCGACTCGGGAAGCTTCAGCGCGACCCAAGCCCTGAGCGCGGGGGATCGTTTCGACTTCGTGGTCCACAACGGATACTGGTCCGGCACCACTCCCCTCTCGGTGAGGATCTCCACGGTCTCCGCGGTTCCCGAGCCTTCGGCTCTCGCGTTGGCAGCCTTCGCGGGACTCGGGTCCGTCGTCCTTTGGCGTCGTCGCCGCGGCTGAGATTCCGGAACGGGGGGCGCCACGCGGCGGAAAAACCTCCTTCGCCGGGCTCGCCGTTTCCGTCATCTTCCCTCCGCAATGTCCCTGCAGGAACACCGCCAGGCCATCGACTCCATCGACGCGGAGATCGTCCGACTCCTGAACGAGCGCACCAAGCACGTGCTCGAGATCGGGGCCATCAAGACGAAGCAGGGACAGGAGATCTACGCGCCGCACCGCGAGCGCAGCGTCTTCCAGCGGGTCACCAAGCTGAACCAGGGACCCATCACCAACGACGGCCTGCGGGCGATCTACCGGGAGATCATGTCGAGCGCCCTGTCGCTGGAGCGGAGCCTGACCATCGCCTACCTCGGACCCGAGGCGACCTTCACCCATCAGGCGGCGATCCGACGCTTCGGGCAGTCCCTCGGCTATTCCGCGCAGAAGACCATCGCCGACGTCTTCCATGAGGTGTCGAAGCAACGCGCCGACTACGGCGTTGTCCCCGTCGAGAACTCCACCGAGGGCGTGGTGACGCACACCCTGGACATGTTCGTGGACAGCGACCTGAAGATCGTGTCGCAGATCGTCCTGAGGATCTCGCACGGGTTGGCCGCGAAAGGACGTCGCGAGGACATCGTGCGCCTGTACGTGCACCCGCAGACGCTGGCGCAGTGCCGTGGATGGATCCAGCGTACCCTGCCGCATGCGGAGCTGATCGAGACCAGTTCCAACGCGCGTTCGGCCGAGTTGGCGGCGAAGGAGAAGGGGGCGGCCGCGATCACCGGCGAGCTGGCCGCGGAACGTTACGGCCTGCCGCTGATCGAGCGGGACATCCAGGACAACTCGGCGAACGCGACCCGCTTCCTGGTGCTGGGACGCCAATGCGGACCGAGCACCGGGGCGGACCGGACCAGCATCCTCTTCAGCATCCGCGACGAAGCCGGGGCGCTGCACCGATGCCTGGCGCCGTTCCGGCGGTTGGACATCAACATGACGAAGATCGAGTCCCGGCCCTCCAAGAGGAAGGCGTGGGAGTACTTCTTCTTCACCGATGTCGACGGCCATGCCGAGGACCCGAAGCTGGCGAAGGCGATCACCCAGCTCGGCCAGCACTGCAGCTTCGTCAAGGTGCTGGGATCCTACCCGAATGGGGAATAGGGGTTGGGATTCCTGATTCGGGATTCTTGATTCCTGATTTCAGGATCCTCCCCGGCGACGCCTGACGCCTGACGCCCGCCGCCGTTTCAGAACCCTTCCATTCCGATGACGCGGAGGACTTCCTCGAGGGTGGTTTCGCCGCGGAGGACGCGTTTCAGTCCGGCCTGCCACAGGGTTTCCATGCCTTGGCCGACGGCGACCTCCTGCAGACGCCGCGTGGCCATCTTCTGCATGACGGCGTCGCGGATGACCTCGTCGACGAGCAGGGTCTCCATGACCGTGGCGCGTCCGCTGAAGCCGGTGTGGCTGCAGGCGGGGCAGCCGGCGCCACGACGGAAGCCGGTCGATTCCCGGAGTTCCTCGGGGAGGCTGCGGAGGACCGCGTCCTCGGGCCGATAGGGTTCGGAGCAGACCGGGCAGTTCTTCCGGATGAGGCGCATGCCGAGCACGCCGGCAATGGACGAAGAGAGCAGGAACGGCTCGATGCCCATGTTGATGAGGCGCGCGAACACACCCGCGGTGCTGCCCGAGTGGATGGTGCTGATGACGAGGTGTCCGGTGAGGCCGGCCTGCACGGCGATCTGGGCGGTCTCGGCGTCGCGGATCTCGCCGATCATGATCACCTGCGGGTCCTGCCGCATGAGCGAGCGCAGCGCGATCGGGTAGGTGTATTCCCGGGCGACGTTGCATTGGGACTGCGCGATGAGGGGCAGGTTGAACTCCACGGGATCCTCGACCGTGGCGACGCTGATGCTGGGGCCGGCGCGTTCGACGATGTGGTAGAGAGAGGCGTAAATGGCGGTGGTCTTCCCGGAGCCGGTGGGGCCGGTCATGAGGAGAAGGCCCGAGGGGCGCGTCAGGAGCTGGCGCAGCGTGGCGAGCGTGTCCTCCTCCATGCCCAGCGACTCCAGGTTGAAGGCGCGGTTGGTCGGGTCGAAGATGCGGATGACGGTCTTCTCGCCGCGGACGGTGGGGAAGGTGGAGACGCGGAGGACGACGTTGCCGGCCTCGGGGAAGGTGTTGGCGCGGCCTTCCTGGGGCAGTTGGGTCTCGTGACCGATGAGGTTCGCCATGACCTTGAGCCGGCCGGTGATCTTGGGAAGCAAGTCGCTGGGCAGGTGGACGAGCTCGTTAAGGACGCCGCTGAGACGGACGCGGACGGCGATGCTGGATTCCCACGGCTCGATGTGGATGTCGCTCGCACCCGCCCGGACGGCGTCGATGATCACGCAGTCGACCAGGCGGACGACATCGATTTCGGCGTCGGAGGCGCAGGACTGGAGGAACCGGACGGTTTCGCTCATGGGAAGGGGGCGGGACGGTTTGAAGGACTTCGTGAGGTAATCGCACCGGCCCGACGGGAGGCGAGCCGTAAGTTCACAAGAGACAACGATTCGGCGCCGGAATCCTTTGGAATCCGTGGGCGGCATTCCTGCGGTCGCGGCGATTCGTGACCCGGGACCGGGGTTTTCCTTCCCAACACCCGGGTGTGGATGACATCCAAGGGCCGTGGAAACGACCTTTGCCGAGAACTGGACCGTGTTCGTCCTGCGCAATCCCGCCGGACGTTGCTTCGTCGGCCACACCGACAACCTGGCGGCCTTCCTTGGGACGGCCGACGTGGAGGTGGCGAAGTGGACGCGTCAGGAAGGGCCGTGGCCGTTGGTGTGGAAGCACGAGGGGCTCTCGCAGTCGGCGGCCCGGAAGTACGAGACCAGCCTGAAGAAGGACAAGGACACCCCGCGGTTCTACCAGCGTACCGGGCTCACGCCTCCCGAACCGGAGGCTTGAGGAAGCCGAGAGCGAAGAGCAGGGAGCGGGAAAGCGGGGCGCACCCGTGGTGGATTCGGATTGCACGGATGTCCTGCGGCGGTCCGAGGGGCCGTCGGGCATTGGGAAGTGAGGTCCCGGATCAGGTCTCACAAATCCTTGGGCGGATTTGCGGGTTCGCATGAATCCTGAGCCCGGGTCCCGGAGCCGGAAGCCAAGAACGGTGGGAGGACCTCCGCCAGCCATCGAAGACAACTGGCAACTGGCAACGGGCAACGGCCGACACCCCATCTGACAAAAAAAAGGACGGACGCCTTTGGGGCGTCCGTCCTGGGTGGCGGGCCGGTGGGCGGCCGGGCCGATCAGTAGCGGTAGTGTTCCGGCTTGTAGGGGCCGTCGGGCGAGACACCGAGGTAATCGGCCTGGGGCTTGGTCAGCTTGGTCAGGACCACGCCGATCTTTTCGAGGTGCAGACGGGCGACCTCCTCGTCGAGCTTCTTGGGCAGGCGGTAGACGGTCTTCTCGTACTTGTCCTTGTTCTGCCAGAGGTCGATCTGGGCGAGCGTCTGGTTGGTGAACGAGTTGGACATGACGAACGACGGATGGCCGGTGGCGCAGCCGAGGTTCACCAGGCGGCCCTCGGCCAGCAGGTAGATGCTCTTGTTTCCGGGCAGGTGGTAGCGGTCGTACTGGGGCTTGATGTTCTCGATCTTCACGCCCTTCGCCGCCTTCAGCTTGTCCACCTGGATCTCGTTGTCGAAGTGGCCGATGTTACAGACGATCGCCTGGTCCTTCATCTTGAGGACGTGGTCCACGGTGATGATGTCGCAGTTGCCGGTGGTGGTGACGTAGATGTCGCCGGTGCCGAGGGTGCTCTCGATGGTGTTGACCTCGAAGCCTTCCATCGCGGCCTGGAGGGCGTTGATGGGGTCGATCTCGGTGACCACGACGCGGGCGCCGTAGGCGCGCAGCGAATGGGCCGAGCCCTTGCCGACATCGCCGTAGCCGCAGACGACGGCGACCTTGCCGGCGATCATGACGTCGGTGGCGCGCTTCAGGCCGTCGGCCAGCGACTCGCGGCAACCGTAGAGGTTGTCGAACTTCGACTTGGTGACGGAGTCGTTCACGTTGATCGCGGGAACGAGCAGCTTGCCCTGTTCGGCGAACTTGTAGAGGCGGTGGACGCCGGTGGTGGTCTCCTCGGAGACGCCGCGCCAGGCCTTGACGATCTTGGTCCAGATGCCGGGCTTCTCCTTGGCGACGCGCTTGAGCAGGTTCTTGATGACCTGCTCCTCGTGCGAACCGCTCTTGGAGTCGACCCACTTGTCACCCTTCTCGAGCTCGTAGCCCTTGTGGATGAGCAGCGTGACGTCGCCGCCGTCGTCGACGACGAGTTCCGGTCCCTGGTCGCCGGGGAAGAGGACCGCCTTGAGGGTCAGCTCCCAGTATTCCTCGAGCGTCTCGCCCTTCCAGGCGAACACGGGGGTGCCGGTGGCCGCGATAGCCGAGGCGGCGTGGTCCTGGGTGGAGAAGATGTTGCACGAGGCCCAGCGCACGGAGGCGCCGAGGTCGACGAGGGTCTCGATGAGGACCGCCGTCTGGATCGTCATGTGGAGCGATCCGGTGATGCGGACGCCCTTGAGGGGCTTCTGCTTGGCGTACTTCTTACGGACCGACATCAGGCCGGGCATTTCATGCTCGGCGACGGCGATCTCCTTGCGACCCCACTCGGCGAGGGCGATGTCGCGGACGATGTAGTCCTTGCCCTTGGGGGTGTTGGCCGCGAAGGCGGCGAGGTTGGGGAGGGCGGCGGCAACGTCCGCGAGAGCGGCGGTTGCGGCGGCTTTTTTAGCTTTGGCCATGTTATTAAATATTTGTCGATAGTCGGTTGGCGGTAATCAGTTTCCCTGCTGGGGATCGGTCCTTTGGCTACCGACCCTGGGTGACGGGCAAACCGTTCACCTCCGGAATCAGCGGACCGCCTTCTGGAGGGCCTTGACCTTGTCCGTGGCTTCCCAGGTGAGGTCCTTGTCGTCCTTGCCGAAGTGGCCGTAGTTGGTGGTCTTGGAGTAGATCGGGCGCAGGAGCTTGAGCTGGCTGACGATGTCGGCCGGCTTGAAGCTGAACACGCTCTCCACGGCCTCGGTGATCGCGCCGTCGGTCAGGCCGCCCTTGGCGGTGCCGAAGGTGTTGACGTACACGCTGACGGGCTCGGGGTAGCCGATGGCGTAGGCGAACTGGATCTCGGCGCGGGACGCGAGTCCGGCGGCGACGATGTTCTTGGCCACGTAGCGGCCCATGTAGGCGGCCGAGCGGTCGACCTTGGAGGGGTCCTTGCCGGAGAAGGCGCCGCCGCCGTGACGGCCGTACCCGCCGTAGCTGTCGACGATGATCTTGCGGCCGGTCAGACCGGTGTCGCCCTGGGGCCCGCCCACCACGAAGCGGCCGGTCGGGTTGATCAGGAACAGGGTGTCCTTGGTGAGCAGCTCCTTCGGGAGGACCTTCTTGATGACCTCCTCGACGCAGAACTCCTCGATGGTCGAGTGGTCGACATCGGCGGAGTGCTGGGTGGAGATGACGACGTTGGAGATGGCGACGGGCTTGTCGTTCTCGTACACGACGGAGACCTGCGACTTGGCGTCGGGACGCAGCCACGGGGCGAGCTTACCGGCCTTGCGGATCTGGGTGAGCTTACGTCCGAGGCGATGCGCGAACATGATCGGGGCCGGCATCAGCTCCGGGGTCTCGTCGCTGGCGTAGCCGAACATCAGGCCCTGGTCGCCGGCGCCCTGCTCGGCCTTCTTCTTGCCCTTGGCCGCCTTGGCGTCGACGCCCTGGGCGATGTCGGGCGACTGCTGCGTGACGTACACGTTCACCATCACCTTGTCGGCGTGGAAGACGTCGTCGTCGTTCACGTAGCCGATCTCGCGGATCGCCTCACGCGCCAGCTTCACGTAGTCGAGCTTGGCCTTGGTGGTGATCTCACCGCCGACGACGGCGATGTTGGACTTCACATAGGTCTCGCACGCGACTCGGCTGTACTTGTCCTGCGCCAGGCAGGCGTCCAATACGGCGTCGGAGATCGTGTCGGCGACCTTGTCCGGATGACCCTCGCCGACGGACTCGGACGAGAAGATGAAGCGGTTGCTCATGAGCGTGGATGCGTGGTGATGATGTCTGCGTTGTGAACGTATTTACGTATCAGGATTTGATGATGCGTGAATTGTGGCGTGGGTCAACGGGCATTTTCCGGCATGGAGCAGCTCGGAAACCACGACCTCGGAACAACCGTGGGGAATCGGAAGACAACGCTGTCGACTTGAGTTGGGGGCGGAGGGGAGGGGTTGGTGGAAGGCACGAAAATGCCGTAGAACCGGGGTGGTCCACCCAAGTTCTACGGCGGTTGCTGGTTGCAAGTTCTGCCGGTCCTTGCCGGAAGTCCTTTCGTCTTGCCTCACCAAGGGAAGGTGAAGTCGAGAGGCTCGGGGGGAAGGATCCGGTACAACCGCATCGTTGAAGAATCGTAGGAATCGAAGGTGATGCGTTCGACATCGGCACCCTCGAAGATCCAGGAGGGCTGCCAGGGACCTGCGATCCCGTTTTCGGAGTACTCAAGCCGTACCTGATATCCGCGAGGTACGAGCGTGGACACGGCGACCCCGCGTCGACCGTCGCCGCTCTCGTACTCCGATATCGAAAGAGGGGCTCCGACGCCCGGCGTCTCGTCGTCGGCCACGGTCAGCACCGAACTCCCGAAGGCTTCCATCAGGACGGTGCCATCGTTGGGCTCAAGGGCCAGTCTGACGTCCTGTGTTCCCTGTGCCTCGGTGTCGTTCACGAGGGGGATCCGGACGAAGATCTGTGAATCGCCGGGGTTGAACGTGGCGGTTCGCCGGGTCTCGCCGCCCAGGACGGCGATCGCGGAGGCGGGGCCTTCCAGACGGTAGGTGACGGTGGCCGCCTGCCGGGTGTTGAGGGTGCGCCAAAGACGGATCTGGGCGTAGCCGTTGGTCGAGCCTTCGTTGATCTGAAAGCGGGTCGAGACGAAGCCCACCTGACCGGGGTTCATGTCCTCCAGGAGAGTCACCTCGATGCGGATCGGTGCATTGGTGCTTCCGTCGATCGACAACTCGAAGAGGGCCGTCTCGTTCCCTTCGTTGACTTCGTCGAGGATTGTTGGAACGGGCAGCCAGCCCAGGGATCCGAGGCCACCCATGGCCGGAACGAGCTTGACGGGTTGGCTGAGGTCGAAGTCTTCGCCCGGAGTGGCGGAACCACTGATGAATCGGGCCCTCACCACGACATCGTTCGTGCCCGTGTAGGTTCCCAGGATCGTGAAGAAGAGAGGAATGTAGGAGCTTTCGGAGATCTCCAGACGTGGATTGTCCGGGGTCAGGTACAGGCTTTCGAGGCCGCCGGCAGCGCTCAGGGCACCGGCGCCAGACCCGTTGTCCGTCCGTTCCGTTGGAGCTGCGGAATTCGTTCCAGATGGGGCCTCCTCGGTTCGGGAGACGACGGCGTTGGTCGTAGGGCCTTCAGCAACCGTGCCCGCGGGTGGAGTCCGAGGCGCTGCCGGAGACTCCGGTTGGATGGGCCGAGGCGTGGTGTCGGAGATCTCGTCGGCCACCGGGACCGGCCTCGGAGCGAAGATGATCTGCTGTGCCGAGGACGTCTCCAAGTTGAGGGAAATCGCCGCGGCAAGAACTGCGACGAATCGCAGGGCGTGGTCGCATTTGAGGAGTGTCGGGTCCTTTCGAACGCAGGCTTTCATGATGGAGTTGGTTGTCGGAACTGTGGCTGTGTATAATGAAATAAAGTAGTATAACTAATCAAAGAAAGCCCAAGAGGACCCCGTGGGCGTGTCGCGGCAAGAATGCCGAGGTGGGGGAGAGCTGGTTAGGCGGCTCTCCGATGCGAGGTGCTGAGGGCGCCTCCGGATAGCGCGCCGAAGGCGGCAAGGAATCCCAAGGATGCCGGCGTCAGGGCGAAACCGGCTTGGATCCACGGATGCCATTCCGCCTGCACCAGGCCTGCGATCGCCGCTGCGGTCAGGGAGATCGAAAGTCCGATCGCGACGTGCCGCGCGATGCGTGCCCGACGGATCAGCAGGGCCATGGCCAGCGAACCAGCCGACAGCCCAAGGCAGGCGGCGATGGATGCATGGCTGGGATCGTTGGCCACGCAGACGCGGGAGGCGAATCCCATTGCCAGCAGGAGCCAACCTACGACGGCCACCCGCTGCTGCAGGGGCATCGGCACGCGGTGCGGTTCCCGAGGATCGGATTCGCGGAGGCACCGCTTGGCGATTTCGACGGGTGAGCCCAGTGACCGGAGGGAGGCTTCGCGGGCGTCCTCGAAGGACATCCCGGATCGGATCTTCGCTTCCATCGACTCCATGAGGTGGTCTTCGAGTTCGGCGGCCAGTTCGGCTGGCAATCCGGCGAGTTCGGGGCCGAAGGGGTGGGTGTTCATGGGCGCGGGTTTCCGGGGTTCGATGGAGGTTGTCTCAGTGGGGCGTCGCCGAGGCCGTGTGCAAAGGCGATGGCTGTTGATCTCCCGTGGCCCAAAGGCGGTTGAGGATGCCGTGAACGGTCTGCCACTGCTGGCGTTCGTCTTCCATGACGGGACGGGATTGGGCGGTGAGCTGGTAGTACTTGCGCTTGCGACCGGTATCCGACTCGCCCCAGCGGGCGGTGATGAGTCCATCGGCCTCCAAACGGTGGAGAATTGGGTACAACATGCCATCTGTCCACTCGACCTCCCCGGCGGAGAGTTCACTGACCTTCTGGATGATGGCATATCCGTAACTCTCACCGCCCTGCAGGATGCCCAGAACGATGGCCTTGGCGGAGGCGGCGTTGAGGTCCTTGTTGATCTTCATGGAGCTACTATGCATTGAAGTGCAATGTATGCAAGTTCTAGGTATGGTTTTTTGGTATTCGGAAGGCGGGTGCATCAAGCGGGGAAGGCCGGCTGGAACTGAGTTCGGTTCGTTGTGAATCCGGAACCTGATTCGTTTCAGGGGTGGGCGCTGGCAAGCGGTGGGACTGGCCGGCCGGGTTGGCGGTCGGTAGTCTGGTCCCATGCTTCCGGATTTGATCCGAAACGTCGCCAGCGGCGGCGCCCTGCCACCCGAGGCGATCCGCGGCGCCGTGGAGGCGCTGGTCGACGAATCGGTGCCGGTGGAGGCCAAGGTCGGCTTCCTCACCGCCTTGGCCGCCAAGGGGGAGACGGCGGAGGAGATCGCCGGCTTCGCCCGCGAGCTTTTGGCGCGGGCCATCCCGGTTCCGTTGCCGGATGGATTCCGGGAATCCCGCGAGGTCCTGGACGTCTGCGGCACCGGCGGCGACCGCCTGAACACCTTCAACATCTCCACCACGGTGGCCTTGGTCTGCGCCGCGGCGGGTGTCGCGGTGGCCAAGCACGGCAACCGCGCCATCACGTCGAAGTCGGGCAGCGCCGACGTCCTGGAGGCCCTGGGAATCCCGGTGGACCTCACCCCGGAGGCGGCGGCGCGCTCCATCGTCGAACACGGCTTCGCCTTCCTGTTCGCCCCGCGCTTCCATCCGGCCTTCAAGGGCATCGCCCCGGCGCGGAAGGCCTGTGCCGACCTGGGCCAGAGGACGATCTTCAACTTCCTGGGACCGCTGGTGAACCCGGCCCGGCCAACCGCCCAGTTGCTCGGGGTTTCACGCTCCGAGCTGGTGGAACCGATGGCCCAGACACTGCAGTCGCTGGGACTGCGGCGGGCGATGGTGGTGAGTGGAAACGTCCCTGGGCATGGATCCCTCGACGAGTTGTCGACCCTGGGTGACAACCGGGTGGCCGAATTCTACCAGGATCGTGCCTTCGCCACCTCCACCTGGTCGCCCATGGATTTCCCGGCGGGACCGGCCCAGCTGGAGGATCTCGCGGGAGGCGATTGCCGCGAGAATGCCGCCATCCTGATGCGGCTCCTCGGGGGCGAGGAACGCGGGCCGCGGCGTGATGCGGTGTTGATGAACGCGGCGGCTGCGTTGTTCGTCGCGGGCCGCACCCGAAGCATGGGCGAAGGCTGGGATCTCGCCGACCGC
>JAIXUV010000020.1 GCA_027483345.1 Verrucomicrobiales bacterium
CCGCCATGGTCGCGGATGATCCGCTGGACGATGAGCAGCCCGAGTCCGGTGCCCTTCTCCTTGGTGGTGTAGAACGGCTCGAAGATGCGGTTGAGGCGCTCGGGCGGGATGCCCGATCCGGTGTCGCGGACGCAGAGCCAGACGTCCTCGTTGTTGGCGCCGGTGGAGAGGGTGATCGTGCCGTCGCGCGGCGTGGCCTGCATCGCGTTCTTCACCAGGTTCACCAGCACCTGCTTGATCTGGGTCGGGTCGAACTGGACCGCAGGCAGGCCGGCGACGAGCTCGGCCCCAACGGTGAGCCCACGGGCCTCCAACTCGGGCCGCAGCAACGCGAGGGACTCCTCCACGGCGTCGTTGAGCGAGCCGGTCTGGAACTTCGGCGCGGACGGACGCAACGCCTGGAGGAACTCGGTGATGATGTAGTCCAGCCGGTGCACCTCGCCCTTCGCCACGCCGAGGTACTTCTCCAGCCGTTCCGAGGAGGAGACCGCCTCCGGATCCGAGGCCCCGGCCAGTCGGCGCAGACGCCGGATCTCCCGCTCCATCAGCTGGAGGTGGATATCCAGGGCATTGAGCGGATTGCCGATCTCGTGCGCGAGGCTGCCGGCCAGCAGGGTCAACGCATGCACCCGCTCGGCCTCGATGGCCTCGGAGGTGCGTCGACGGGCCTCGGTCGCGTCGTGGAGGATCAAAACCAGACCCCGGCTGCCCGGCGCGGAACCGTCGAGCGGGGAGACGTGCAGCCGCAGCAGCCGCGGACGTGGGTAGTCCACCTGGAACTCACGCCGGAACACGGACGGCCCGCCGGCCTGGTCGGCTTCGGCAATGTTCTTCCAGTCGAGTTCCGGCAGGTAGCGCGTCACCGGATGCCCCACCGCGGTGTCGGGCGGGATCCCCAGCAGACGCGTCGCGGAGGCGTTCAGGTACTCCACACGCCCCTGTTCGTCGGCCACCACGATGCCGTCCTCGATCGCGTTGAAGACCGTCTCCAGGAACTCCCGTTCGACGGCGAGACGCTGGATGACGTCGTGCAGCCCGCTGGTGTCGAGGCGCTCGATGCGGTCGAGCGCCTTGTCCAGGAACCCGGGACGGACTCGGTTGCGGCGCTTCAGAGCCATCGCTTCTTGCGGAAGTAGATCAGGGTCAGCGCGGTGGTCACCAGCGTCAGCCCGAACGCGAAGGCGTATCCGTGCTGCCACTTCACCTCCGGCATGTTCTCGAAGTTCATGCCGTACCATGTTCCCACGATCATCAACGGGGTGGTGATGATGGTGATGATCGTGAGGATCTTCACGATCTCGCTGGTCTTGTTCGCCGAGAGGTTCAGGTAGATCTGCAGGATGCCGGTGAGGGCATCCATGTAGCCCTGGGAGAGGTCGCCGATGTGGAACAGGCCGTCGTAGACGTTGCGGTAGTAGGGCACCAGGTGGGCCCGGATCAGCTTGAACTCGCCGAGGGCGAAGCGCTTGAGCACCTCGCGTTGGGGTCCGATGATCTGGCGGAGGTGGAGAACCTCCTTCTTCACCGCGAGGATGCGCTGGAGCGTCTCCGGCTCGGGCTTGCGGAGCACCTCGTCCTCCAGCTCCGCGATCTCGATGCTCAACTCCTCCAGGGCCGGCTTGTAGTTGTCCACCAGGGTGTCCAGCAGCGCGTGGGCGACCCGGTCCGGCGCGCGGGCAACGTGGACCGTGCTCTTCAGGCAGCGTTCCTCGACTTGCGCGACGCTCCGCAGCGGCACCGAGTGGAACGTCACCAGGAAGTTCTTCCCGAGGAAGAAGTTCAGCTCGCTGGTGTCGAACACGCCGTTCTTCCGGCTGTAGTCCACTGCGTGGATCACCATGAACAGGTAGTTCGCGAACCGGTCGTCCTCCTTCGGCTCGTAGGTCTCCACCTTCGGCGAGGGACTCTCGTTGATGCAGTCCTCGATCGACAGCGGATGGAAGTGGAACACGCCCTCCAGGATCGACTTCGCCTCCTCCACGCTGGACGCCTCGAGGTCGACCCAGAGGAACAGGTTGGTGTCCGCGAGCAGGGTCGGCATCAGGAACACGTCCAGGTCCTGCGAATGCAGGCGGCCGGCCGTGGTGAAAGCGAAGGAACGGATCATTGAAGGACGGGGTTCAGCCTACCGGGTGGTCCTCACCGGGCAAGGCGGGGAAAAGAAAGGGCGTCCGCGAGCACCAAAATTGAACTGTCGGTTGGGGGACTCGACTTGGTTCGATCCGCGCTATGGGGGGGATTGGGACTCCAACGGGAGGGATCGGAGCCTTTGTCGGACCATGGCGCTCGCGGACGCACTTATCCCATCGGCGCACCCCGCGATCCCTTAAGGTGAATCGTGAACTTTTTTACCGTACCTTCTACAGGGCTCGGGTCCGCACCCGTCGGATCCCGGTCCACATCGGGTTGGAACTTCATCGGATCCGGACGACCGTCCCGGTGACGTGGCCTTTCCGCAACGCATCGGTTCCGTACCGTACCTCAACGCCGTGCCGCTCACCGACGGCATCGAGGACGACTGCCTCTTCCTCCCGCCTTCGGCCCTGGCGGAACGCCTCGCGGCGGGAACGCTCGACGTGGCCCTGGTCAGCGTCACCGAGGCGCTGCTCCGGCCGGGTTTCCGGATCGTGGACGGTGTGGCGATCGGCTCGGACGGCCCGGTCTACAGCGTCTTCCTCGCCCACCGGGAACCGTTGGAATCCATCCGGACGGTCCACCTCGATCCCGCCTCCTGCACCAGCGTGAACCTCCTGCGGATCCTGCTGGCCGGCCGTGGACTGCATCCGGAATACCGTTCATTGGAGTCCTACGACCGCGGATCGATGCCCGACAACGTCCTGCTGATCGGCAATCCGGCGATCGAGTTCGCGCGCGGGCCCCGCGACCACCGGATCCTGGACCTGGGAGAGGAATGGCGGCGCCAGACCGGACTCCCGTTCGTCTATGCGGTCTGGGCCGTCCGCGAATCGGCCGCCACGCCCACCTTGTCCCGGGACCTTCGTGCCGCGAAGGA
>JAIXUV010000139.1 GCA_027483345.1 Verrucomicrobiales bacterium
GACGGCGTTCTCGACCACCTTCAGCACGTTCGGGTCGAAGAAGACCGGATACGTTTCGTGGCCCGGTCGGAAGTAGAAGACCCGTCCGGAGCCGAGGTTCCACACGCTGCCGCTGCGGAACCATTCCCCGTTGGCCCACTGTTCCTCGAGCACGACCTCGTCGGGCGGCGGCACGTGGAAGGGTTCGTCGTACATCTCCGTCTGCGAGATCGTGAACGCCGCGGGCAGGCCGCGGGCGATGGGATGTCGCGGCTGCAGCACGGTCATCCTGCTCGGCTTGCCGTCGCCGCGGTAGGCCGGAAAGCAGCAGTTGGGGAGGGTCAGCTGGACCTCCACCGGTCCCCCGGTCGGCTTCCGGTAGATCGCGGAAGGCGACAGTCGGTCTGTGTAGCGGGGAGCGATCAGCGGGCGGGGAAAGAGGTTCGATTCGACGAGCTTCGCCGTAGCCCGCTCCGCGGCAGGCAGCGCCGCCAGGGCGTCCAGCCGGGCGCGTTCGTTCATCGCCTCGACAAAGGGCCTGGACCAGTGCGCCGAATGCAGCGCGACCAACTGCAGCCGGCCGGATCGGATCCGGCGGACGATGTCCTTGGCCACGGGAGGCTCGATCTCCATCTGCCGGACGTGTCCCCACCAGACCAGCACGTCGACCTTGTCGAGGTCGCCCAGCCCCTGCTGCGGGTCGTCGAGGGCGGCGGACTGCACTTCGAGTCCGGGCACGGTCCGGAGATGGGCTGCGATCTGGTTGCCGAGCCAATTGGGGTACGCCTGCTTCTGCTGCGGTTGGCGCTCATCCCAGACCCGCACACGGATCGGGCGACCGGGCCGCGACACGCATCCGGCCACAAGGCAGAGGACGAGGAGCACACCCGCCAGCCGGCGGCCGAAGGCGAAAAGGGCGGGGTTCATCCGGCGCGGTTGTGTCAGAAGGACAAGTCCGTGTCACGCTGTCGGGAAAGTGCGGGGAAACGTTTCTGGTTTTCAGTTTTCAGTTCGTTGGACGAATCCCTCGGTGTCAGGAAGTCGGGAATCCCTCCGTGAAATCCGTGTCCCAATCCCGGGTTTGGGTGGCCGGGAGAGCTGAAACCTCTGTGTCCTCTGTGCCTCCGCGGCCCATCTGAGCGGGTTTTTCCGAAAGCACGTGCCGGTGACGGGAACCTCGGCTTGAATCGCGCCCATGGCGTCCCCGACCTCGTTGAATCCGGCCCTGCTGGGCAGCGCGCTGTGCCTTTCCCTCCTGACTTCGATGGCCGCCGAAAAGCCGCTTCCCGTGCCGTCGGGTCCGCAGAAGGACGGCGCCTTCCACAAGGTGGTGCTCGACGCCGACCGCGACCTCGACGGTGATGGCCAGGTGGACGACGTCGTGGTGGATCCGTTGGAGATCGCCGTCGCCCCGGATGGCCGGGTGCTCTTCATCGAGCGGGCGGGCGTGGTGAAGATCTGGAAGCCCGACACGAAGGCGACCGTGGTGGCCGGCAAGCTGGAAGTGTTCAAGGAACTCGAGGACGGCCTGCTCGGCATCGCGCTCGACCCGGGATTCGCGCGGAACGGCTGGGTCTATCTCTTCCATTCGGAACCGGCGACGCGTCAGGTCGAGGGTGTGGGCAAGATGGGGGACAACCTGGTATCCCGTTTCCAGCTGACGGGCGACACGCTCGACCTGTCCTCGCGCAAGGAGATGCTCCGGATCCCAACGCAACGCGAACAGTGCTGCCACTCGGCCGGTTCGTTGGATTTCGACGCCCAGGGGAATCTCTACGCTGCGACCGGCGACAACACGCATCCGGGCGAGTCCGACGGCTTCACGCCCGTGGATGAACGCGATGGCCGTGGTCCGTGGAACGCCCTGAAGTCCGCCGCCAACGCCAACGACCTCCGCGGCAAGATCCTCCGGGTGCATCCCGAGCCCGACGGCACGGCGACCATACCCAAGGGGAACCTCTTTCCGCCCGGCACGCCCAACACGCGTCCCGAGATCTACGTGATGGGCAACCGCAATCCGTGGCGCATCGCCGCGGATCGTCGCAGCGGCTTCCTCTACTGGGGCGAGGTCGGACCCGACGCCGGCGGTCCCAACGAGCAGCGTGGACCGGCCGGCTTCGACGAGATCAACCAGGCCCGCGCCGCCGGCAACTTCGGATGGCCGCTGGTCATCGCCGACAACAAGCCGTATCGCCGCCACGATTTCGCCAGCCGCACGAACGGCGAGGCGTGGGACCCGCTGAAGCCGCTCAATGAATCGCGCTACAATACGGGCCCGAAGGAGCTGCCCCCAGCGCAGCCGGCGTTCATCTGGTATCCGTATTCCGCCTCGACCCGGTTTCCGGCGGTGAAGGACGGCGGGCGGACGGCCTGCGCGGGGCCCGTCTACCACTTCGATGAGACGCTGGTTTCGCCCACGAAGCTGCCACGCGAGTTCGACAACACGCTTTTCATTCACGAGTGGTCGAGGAATTGGATCATCGCGGTGCATCTCGACGGCGAGAACCGCATCGCCAAGAAGCCCGACGGTTCGCTCCACATGGAACGATTCTGTGAGAACATGACCTTCATGCGACCCACCGACTTGGCCATCGGTCCTGACGGTTGTCTCTACGTGCTGGAGAACGGCAGCGCGTGGGTCGGCAACAAGGACACACAGCTCGTGCGGATCGAACACAGGCCGTAGGCTTTGTATCGGGGAGCGGGGCGGGGTTTGTGGTTTCTGGTGTGGAGGGGACGGATGGGACTCATGGGACTGGTGGGACTGGTGGGACGGGTCGGGTGGGTGGGGTGGGACCCCTGGGATCCTTGCATGGAGACGGGAGCTGGGGAGCGGGCTCGGAGCCGAAGCCATGAAGTTTCCCGTGAAATCTGTGTCCACCTCTTCAGTCCGGTGAGCGCGGGCAAGGAAGCAAAGGAAGCGCCGGGCGTCAGGAAAATCAGGAATCCCTTCCCGCGTTTCGCGCGTGGGCGGCGTCTTCGAGGCAGCCGATGACGAGAGCGGTCCAGCCGGTCTGGTGGTCCGCCCCGCAGCCACGGCCGCTTTCGGCGTGGAAGAACTCGTGGAAACGCACGAGCCCGACGCCGCGGGGATCCGTCGTGGGTCGCGGATCGGTACCCTCGCACGGACGGCGCCCCGAGGTGTCCGGCAGGAAGATCTTCGACAGCCTTCCCTCGAGGTCCCAGGCGATTTCCTGAAGCGAACGCATCCGTCCGCTGCCGGTCGGGAACTCGACCTGGAATTCGTCGCCGTAGAACAGGTGGTAGCGTTCGAGGGCCTCGATGAGCAGGTGGTTGGTCGGGAACCAGATCGGCCCACGCCAGTTCGAGTTCCCGCCGAACAGGTAGGTGTTCGACTCGCCGGGCACGTAGTCCACGCGGTGGGTCCGGCCGTCGGCCTCGAACAGGAAGGGGTGACGCTCGTGGTGGCGGGACAGGGAACGGATGCCGAACGGCGACAGGAATTCCTCCTCCGATCCGAGCACGGCCAGCAGGCGGCGGAGCCGTTCGCGGGTGGGGATGGCGAGCAGCAGCTTGCGTCGGCTGTTGGAACGCCCGAGCGCGATGCCGCGGGTCAGCGAATGCTTGTTCCGGACGAACCAGTCCAGGCGTCGGGCGAATCCCGGAAGCCGACGGAGCAGGTCCTCGTCGAAGACCTCGACGGCGATCAGCGGCAGCAGGCCGACCAGCGAACGCGTTCGCAGCGGCTCGGAGGATTCACCGCGGACCAGGCGGTCGTAGTAGAAGCCGTCCGCCTCGTCCCACAACCCGGTTCCGCCGTGGGTGTTCATCGCCTCGGCGATCTGGACGAAGTGCTCCAGGAACTTGCTGGCCATGTCCTCGTAGGCCGGCACGACCCGGTCGCCGTCCTGGGCCAGCTCCAGCGAAATCGCCAGCATCGTCGCCGCATAGAAGGCCATCCACGCGGTGCCGTCGGCCTGGAGCAACGCACCCCCGCCCGGCAGGGGCTGGGAGCGGTCGAACACGCCGATGTTGTCGAGGCCGAGGAAGCCGCCGGAGAACAGGTTGTTGCCCGCGGCGTCCTTGCGGTTGACCCACCAGGTGAAGTTCAGCAGCAGCTTCTGGAAGGCGCTCTCGAGGAAGGACCGGTCCCTTCGGCCGCGTCCACCGGTGATCTTGTACACGCGCCAGACGGCCCAGGGGAGCACCGGCGGGTTGACGTCTCCGAACGCGAACTCGTAGGCGGGGACCTGCCCGTTGGGATGCATGTACCACTCGCGCAGGAATAGCTGGAGCTGGTTCTTGGCGAACTCGCCGTCGATCCGGGCGAACGGGATCATGTGGAACGCCGAGTCCCACGAGGCGAACCACGGGTACTCCCACTTGTCGGGCATCGAGAGGATGTCGCGGGCGTGCAGATGCCGCCATTCGCGGTTGCGTCCTTTCCGACGGGCGGCGGGCGGCGCCGGCGAGGCGGGATCGCCGAGCAGCCAGTCCTCCACGACGTAATGGTAGAACTGCTTGGACCAAAGAAGGCCGGCGTAGGCGCGGCGGGAGACCAGCCGCTCGGAGTCCGACATCCCGGGGTACAGGACGGCCTCGTAGAAGGCGTCGCACTCGGCGCGCCGCTGCGCGAAGACCCGCTCGAAACCCGCGATGTCCACGGAACCGACCTGGTCCGCTCGCCTCAGCCGCAGTCGGAACACCCGAGATCCGCCCGGGGGCAACTCCACCTGGAACCATGCGGCCGACTTCGTTCCGACGAGGTCGGGATTCACCGCGTCGAGCCGTCCCGCGATCACCCGCTCATGGAAGGCGTCCTTCACGTACGGACCGGCGTTGGGGGTGCCGTGCAGGCGGACGTGGTTGGTCTCGTTCTCCGTGAAGAGCAGCGGCGGGGCCGTCGGCTCGCCGAGCACCTCCCAGCGGTAGCGTCCGAGTGTGAGGTGCTCGCAGTCGACCTCGACCTCGGAGACCGCCCGCATCCGCGGCCGCGGCGTGCATCCCTCGTGGGTGCAGTCCCAGGTCCACGTGTTCCGGTACCAGAACGTGGGCAGGAAATGGATGGTCGCCGCCTCGGGACCGGCGTTGTGGATCTCCACGCGGATGTAGAGGTCCTCGGCGTCGGCCTTGGCGTACTCCACGGTGACGTCGAAACAGCGGTCGCCGTCGAAGACCCCGGTGTCGGCGAGCTCGAACTCCGGGGCGTCCTTGCCGCGACGCCGGTTCTCCTCGACGAGGCGGGCGTAGGGGAACTCGGCCTGGGGATACCGGTACAGCGCGCTCGCGTAGGAATGGGTGGGGGTGGAGTCGAGGTGGAACCACGATTCCTTGGCGTCCTCGCCGTGGTTGCCCTCGGCGTTGGTGAGCCCGAAAAGACGTTCCTTCAGGATCGGATCGCGTCCGTTCCAAAAGGTCGGGGCGAAGCAGAGCCGGCACTGGCGGTCGGTGAATCCGAGCAGGCCGTCATCGCCCCAGCGGTAGGCCCGGCTGCGTGCGTGGTCATGGGGAAAGTATTCCCAGCAGGTGCCGTTTTCGGAGTAGTCCTCGCGGACGGTGGACCATTGCCGGTCGGCGAGGTAGGGACCCCACCGCTGCCAATTGGCGGTGCGAAGCGCGTTCTCGGCGAGGCGGCGGCCCTCGGCGGTCTGGCGCACGCGTTCCTGGCGGTCGTTCGCGGCACCTTCGGGAGCGGGGCTCATGGGGCGGTACTCTCGTCGAAGATGGGGGGAGTGCCAATGATGGGACGGATGGGATGGTCATTCGTCGAAGCCGAAGAGGTTGCGGATCATGGACATTGCGGCGCGGAAAAGGCCGACGAGTGCGAGTATCACCCAGAATTTCTGCCAGGTGAGTTCCGGGTGGGTCATCTGGATGCGGGCGACGAACAGGATGGCGGCTGCCAAGGCGCCCGCGGAGAGAGCCATGGCGTGGAGCCAATTCGTCTCTCGACCGGTGGTTTCGGTGAACCACGTGGCGACCCGGTCGGGGTAGATCACCAAGGCGAACAGGGGCAGAAGGACCAGGTCGTACCAGTGCAGGTGTCTGAGTCCGATGAAGCGCATGGGGAGGCTTCCGGGTTGTTCGCAGGGCGACCCGGGTTGGGCAACCCGGAACGAGGCGGGTCGATAATTCATTCTCAAGGCGCCGCTCCCGTGGTTCCCTTGTCTTCCCGTGAAGAAGCAGAAAGCCTACGCCGCCGCCGGCGTCGACATCGACCTCGGCAACCGCGTCAAGAGCACCCTCCCGCAGTTGCTCGCCTCCACCCATCGCCCCGAGGTCCTCGGCAAGGTGGGCGGGTTCGGCGGCCTGTTCGCCCTCAATCTCAAGAAGCACCCCAAGCCGGTGCTGGTGAGCTCGGTCGACGGCGTCGGCACCAAGCTGAAGATCGCCTTCGCCATGGACCGCCATGACACCATCGGCGAGGACCTGGTGAACCACTGCGTGAACGACATCGCGGTGTTGGGCGCGGAACCGCTGTTCTTCCTCGACTACCTCGGCACGGGCGTCCTGGAGCCGCATGTCTTCACCGAGATCATCCGGGGCTTCGCCCGCGGTTGCGCCGCCAACGGCTGTGCGCTGATCGGCGGCGAGACCGCCCAGATGCCCGGCTTCTACCAGAAGGGCGAATACGACGTCAGCGGCACGATCGTGGGTGTCGTCGACAAGGACCGCATGCTGGTCGGCCAGAAAACGGTGAAGAGGGGCGACGTCGTGATCGGCATCGCCTCGAGCGGCCTCCACACCAACGGCTATTCGCTGGCCCGGAAGATCCTGATCGACCAGTTGGGAATGAAGCCCAAGTCCCGCGTGGCGGAGCTGGGCACCACGCTGGGTGACGCGTTGCTCGCGGTGCATGTCTCCTATGGTCCGCTGGTCCAGAAGCTCGTGCGGAAGTTCAACCTCCCCGGTGCCAAGCCGGTGGTGAAGTCCTTCGCCCACATCACGGGCGGCGGATTCGTGGACAACCTGCCCCGTGTGCTTCCGGCGAAGCTGGACGCGGTCATCGGCAAGGGCCTGTGGGAGATCCCGCCGCTGTTCCGCATTCTGGCGGAGAAGGGCGGGGTGGACGAGGCCGAGCTGTACCAGGTGTTCAATATGGGCATCGGCATGACCGCGGTGGTGCCGCCGGACCGGGCCGACGAGGTCCTGCGCGTGATCCGCGCGGCCAAGCATCCGGCCTGGATCATCGGCGAAATCGTCCCGGGTTCGGGCGAGTGCCGCGTCGTCTGAGCCCGGCCGATCTGATGGGACCAAGAGGGCAAGCGATGGGAATCGACATCAAGGACCGGCAATTCCGAAGCGTGGTCGTGTTGGGCACGGCGCTGGCCTTCGGCGGGATGCTTGGGTCGCTCGGCGTCGTGGGCCGCGACCGCGAGGGGTTGCACTTCAGCTTCCACTGGTCTGCCCCGGTGCTGTTCCTGGTCGGTGCGGCCCTGGCGGTGGGATTCTGGAGGCTGATCTTCCGGTTCGACGAAGGCGTCTCCGAGGACAAGTCCAAGCGACTGTGGCGAGCCGGTGCCGCGCTGCTGCTGGTCGCCGTCGGCTGCTTCCTCTACCCGCTTCGGCTGGTCAGCCCTGAGAAGCGGTTGGAGGTGGTTTTGGGGTTGTCTTCCGCCCTGGTGGTCCTCAGCGCGATCGGTTGGCTCATCTTCAAGACCATCCGTTGGGTGGAGGAGGCGAGCCGGGCGGAGGAGGAGTCGGTGGATGCGGACGAAGAGGGGAAGAAGTGAGCGGGGAGCGGTGGATGCGGACTTTTGGGACGGATAGGACGGATGGGACCTATGGGACGGGGGGGCTTCGGGTGATGGAGAACCCTTCGGTGGAATCCGTGTCTAGTTCCGACAATCTTCGGAATACGTGTCTCTATACCGGGTTGGGGAGGTTTTCAGGGGTTGCGCCGTAGGCGGGCGCAGTAGGCGCCGTCCACGGCGTCGCGGACGGGGTGGGCCAGGCGCGTCCCTTCAAGCCCGAAGCCGGGTTGTCCCTTGAGGAAGGTTTCGACGACGCCGGAGTTTTCCTCGGGATCGATGCTGCAGGTGCTGTACACGAGCAGTCCACCGGGACGCACGCGGGCGGCGGCGTCGTCGAGCAGGCTGCCTTGGAGCCGTGCGAGTCGGCCGAACTCCTCGTACTGAAGCCTCCACCGGAGTTCGACGCGTCGGCGGAGCACGCCGGTGTTCGAGCATGGGGCATCCACAAGGACGCGGTCGAAGCCGTCGCCGGCGGTCTCGGGTGCGGCGACGCGGATGTGGCTGATCCCGAGACGGGCGCTGTTGTCGAGGATCAGGTCTCGGCGTTCGACGCTGGAGTCGGTCGCGACGAGTTCCCCGGAGCCGTCGAGCAGTTCGGCGATGCGGAAGGACTTGCCTCCGGGGGCCGCGCAGAGGTCCAGCACGCGTTGTCCGGGTTCCACCGAAAGCGCCTCGACCGCGAGCAGCGTGCTTGGGTCCTGGACGTAGAATCCGCCTTCGAGGAACGAGGGGAGGCCTTCGAGGGGCGGGTGGGACTCGAGTTCGAACAGCGTCCCGGACGGCGCCCAAGCCACGTCGAAGGCCACCGCGGTGACGCCTTCGGAGGTCCATCGGGCGAGCAGATCGGCGGGAGAGGTCCGAAGCCGGTTCACCCGGGCGAAGGTGCGGGGTGGTGTGTTGTTCCACCGCAGCAGCGCCTGGAGATCCTCGGGCGAGAGGGTCTTGGCCCAGCGGTCCACCAGCCATTTGGGATGCGACCAGCCGGTGGCGGGATCCTTGAGACGCAGGGCTTCGAGGGCTTCCCGCAGCGGAGCCTTCTCGCGGGTGAGGGCGCGCAGGACGGCGTTGACGAATCCGCTTTGGGCGCCGAGGCCGATCGAGCGGGCGAGTTCGACGGTCTCATGGACCGCGGCATGGTCGGGGATTCGGTCGAGGAAGAAGAGCTGGTAGGCGCCGAGACGCAGCACGGCCTGGATCTCGGTGCGCTGGTTGCGTCCGCCGGTGCGGCCGGCGATCAGCCAGTCGAGGGCGGCGCGCTGACGCAGGACACCGGAGGCGAGTTCACGGGCGAGGCGACGGTCTTCGGGCGAAAGGGACCGGTAGCCGGGATCGGCATCGAGGCGATGCTCGAGGAAGTCGCCGGGCTTCTCGGCCCGGAGGAGGGCCTGGCAGGCGACCTGCCGTGAATTGTGCTGCGCCATGGGAGGGTTCTGGAAGGGATGCGGAAGTCTTCGGATGGGAAGGAAGCCGGGCCCATCGGGGCCGGCTGGACGATCAGGAAAGCTCGAGGTCCTCGGCCTGGACCTTCACGACGGCGGCCTGGCCGATGAAGTCGAGCCGGATGTGGACGTCGGCGATCCTCTCCCGCGACTCGACCCAGGCGTCCATGCCGCGTAGGGGACCGCTGCGGATGTGGACGCGGAGGCCGGGGCGGATCTCCGGCGCGACGGTGATCTCGAGGTCCGAATCCACCGTACGGAGGATGTCCTGGAGCTGCTGTTCGAACTCGGCCTGGTCGGGGACGTCGAGGAGGTTGGCGACGTGGTTGTTCCGTTGGAGGAGCAGGCGTTGGTTGCGGGCGATGCGGACGAAGACATAGCCGGGGAAGAGCGGCTTGAGGAACACCACCCGCTTGCCGCGATAGCGTTTGACGCTGCGGTAGAGCGGCAGGCGGGATTCGAGGCCCTGCTCGGTGCAGAAGGCGGCGAGCTTCTTCTCGGCGCGGGGGCGGATATGGGCGACATGCCACAGCCGCGCCTCCCCGGGGGCGTCGGCTGTGGCTTCGGTGATCTCGCTCATCCGTCCTGGGGCGGGTGGCCCCGCCGGGTCAGGCGGCCTGGGAGGCGGGGACGATGCTGTCGATCCGGAAGCGTCGGCTGACGCCCTCGGAGGCGAAGGAGACCTCGGCCCCGACCGGCTGTCCGACGAAGGTCTTCGCGAACGGGGTGAGGTAGCTGAGGACGTTGCGGTCCGGGTCGCCGTCCCAGGCGCCGAGGATGCTGAAGGACTCGCGGGTCCCGGTCGCGAGGTCGGTCACGCCGATGCGGGTGCCGGGGCCGACGATGTCGGTGCGGACGCCGGCGAAGTCGGTGCCGCGGGCACGGCCGAGTTCACGTTCCAGCTCGGCCTTGCGGCGCTGGAGCACGCGCTGCATTTCCTTGGCGGACTTGTACTCGTGGTTCTCGCGGAGGTCGCCGTAGCTGCGGGCGAGGGCGATGTCCTTGATGTTGGCCGGGACCTTCTTCTCGACCAGTTCCTGGTACTCCGTCTGGCGGCGCTGGAGGCTTTCCCAGGAGACCAGGAAGGTGTGGTCCTCCTTCTTGTTCTCGCCGGTGATCATCTCCTGGATGGCCGGGTAGGCCTTCACGATCCGGGCGAAGAGCGAGCGCTTGTCCATGTCGTCGAAGCTCGGCGACAGCTGGAGGTTCCGGGTTAGGTCGCGGATGACCTCGATGTCGGCGGACTCGATCAGCTCCGGCAATAGGGTGACGTCGTCGAGGATGAAGTCGTGGAGGCGGTTGGTCTTCCTCTCGTTGAAGGCGTCCCGTTCCATCGCGGTGAGCATGGCGCGGAAGACCTCGGGTCCGAGGATGTCGGCGAAGTGGTCGCCGCGCTCCTTGCCGAGCCAGAGCAGCAGCTCGCTGCTGGCGCCGTGCTGGCTGATGAGGCGGACGAGCTCCTGCTTGAGCAGGGTGCCGCGGCCCTCGAGCAGGAGCAGACGGGCGATCTCGCCGGCGAGCTTCGCGCCGACGTTGTTGAGGATCATGATCAGCCGGGCGCCCCAGTCCGGGCTGGAGTCGCGCAGGACCTCGAGCGCACGGCGGTGTTTGGCGGCGGGCAGTTCGGTGAAGAACTCGACCAGGCGGTTCTGCGCGGTGACGACCTGGGCGGCCCCGACCTCGTCGGCCGGGGCCTCGAGGTTGGCCGCCTTGCGGAGGTCGTCGCGGACGAAGACGCCCTCGAGCGCGAGGGACGGCATCGTCGGCGAGTGGCTGGCGATGTCGGCGTTGAGCAGCGCGATGATCTCGCTGAGCACCTCGCGGCGGGTGATGTCGGGGACGCTCTTGAGGATCTCGGTGGCGACGGCGACGCGGGCCTTGAGGCCGCGGGCGGCCTTGAACTCGATGGCGAGGCGTTCGCCGATGTCGAGTTCGGACTCCTGGTAGATGATCAGCTCGCTCTTCTTCAGCGGCACGGTGAAGTGGCCGTTGCGCTTCATCTCGGAGCGCGCGACTTCCCACCACTTCTTCCAGTCGCTGACCACGACGTCCTTGAGGATCCCGTGGAGCTGGTCGGCGGTGGCGCGTCCGCCGAAGCTGCGCAGGGCGAGCTTCACGACCTCGAGGTGGTGCAGGGCCGCCTCACGGCGCAATCCCTCGGCGTCGAGAGACTTGCGGGCGATGATGTGATCCTTGGGGATGGAGCGCAACGACTCCGCCGCGAAGGTGAGGTCCATCGAATGGCCCGCCTTGGAGGTGAAGTCGATGTTCAGACGCCCCAGCGTCACGTCCACGGAGACCACCCGGCCGAATCCCCAGCTCTTGTGATGGCAGAAACCGGCTTCCGCGAGGGCCATCAGGGGGCCCACATGCTTTCCTTGGATCTTTCCGGCGGCGACCAGCTTCTCGAGTTCGTCTCTCATGGCATGACAAAGTAACCGAACCTAACGGGTTGGTTGTCGAGCATGCCGAAGCGGTACCAGTCCGACCATCACGAAATTTCCTCTCTGACTTCCCCCCAACCGTGTGACGCAGCGGGTCTTGTCAACGCCGGCTTGCTCCGTCCGCCGCGGACGCGATGCTGGAGGCGTCCCATGAAGCTCGGTTTCGTCTCCGCGATCCTACCGGAACTCACCCTCGACGAGGTCCTGGCCTTCGCCCGCCTCCATGGCTTCTCGACGGTCGAGGCCATGTGCTGGCCCCATGGCCGGGCGGAACGCCGGTTCGCGGGGGTCACGCACGTCAACGTCGACGACCTCTCCGCGGCCCGCGTCGACGAGATCCTTGGGCGCTGTGCGTCGCACCGCGTGACCTTGTCCGCCCTGGGCTACTATCCCAATCCGCTCGACCCGGATCCGGAGGTCTCCGGAAACGCGGTGGGCCATCTGCGGAAGGTCATCGCCGGCGCCCGCGCCCTCGGCCTGGACACCGTGAACACCTTCGTGGGGCGTGATTGGCGACTCGGTGTGGATGAGAACTGGCCCCGGTTCCTCGAGGTCTGGCGGCCTCTGGTCGCGTTCGCCGAGGACCATGGCGTCCGCATCGGCATCGAGAACTGCCCGATGTCGTTCACCCGCGACGAGTGGCCCGGCGGCAAGAACCTCTTCACCACTCCGGTCATCTGGCGTCGGGCATTCGGGGACATCCCGTCGAAGAACCTCGGATTGAACTACGACCCGTCCCATTTCGTCCTCCAGCACATGGATCCGTCCTCACCGCTCAAGGAGTTCCAGGACAGGATCTTCCATGTGCATGCGAAAGACGTGAGGATCCGGCGGGACCGGCTCGACGAGGTTGGGGTGTTCGCCCATCCGCTCGAGTGGCATCAGCCGCGGATTCCGGGGTTTGGGGAGATGGATTGGGGACGGTTCCTGGGCGACCTGATGGCGACGCGCTATCGGGGGCCGGTGTGCATCGAGGTGGAGGACGACACCTTCGGCCGCGACCTGGAGGGGCGTCAGCGCGCCCTGAAGGTGGCGGGCAACGTCCTGAGGCCGTATTTCGGATGAGCGCGGTTCAACCGGTTCCCGAGACGACATGAGACTGCTGGTGGTGGAAGATGATCCGAAGATCGCCGCGTTCGTGGCCCAGGGGTTGCGCCAGGCGGGGCATGCCGTGGACCACTGTGCGCGGGGTGACGAGGCGATGACCCAGGCGGCGGTGGCGCCCTATGACGCGGCGGTGGTGGACGTGATGCTGCCCGGACTGGATGGCATCCGCCTGGTGCAGCACTGGCGTCGGGAAGGGCTCCGGATGCCGGTGCTGTTTCTGAGCGCGCGGGGCAGCGTCGACGACCGGGTCCGTGGTCTTCAGGCCGGAGGGGACGACTACATGGTGAAGCCGTTTGCCTTCACGGAGCTGCTGGCCCGGATCCAGGCCCTGCTCCGGCGTTCGGCGCCGACGGCGGAAGCGACCCGGTTGGCCTGCGGGGACATCGCGGTGGACCTGTTGACGCGGGAAGTGACGTTGGGGAACGAGCGGGTGGAGTTGCAGCCGAGGGAGTATTCGCTCTTGGAATACCTGCTGCGCAACGCGGGACGGCCGGTGTCGAAGACGATGATCCTCGAGCACGTGTGGGACTTCGCCTTCGATCCCCAGACGAATGTCGTCGACGTGTTGGTCCACCGGTTGCGGTCGAAGATCGATCCCGACAAGACCCGTCTGCACACGCTGCGTGGGGTCGGCTACGTGCTGAAGCCGGCCGAGCGCCGATGACGGGAAGATCCGCGGCTCCGGCTCAGGCGGCCGCGGCGAAACCGGCACGCGCCGGGAGCGGGGCGTGGGTGGCGAGGCTGACGTCCAGCAGCCAGCCGAGATGTCCGAGGTCGGAGGTTCCCCAAAGCGTGTGGGATTCGAGAAGGACCTGAACGTTCCGGCCTTCATCGAGGCCGACGATCGGAAGCGTGTCGGCGGAATCCGGGAAGTTCCTGCGGAACGTGGGACCGTCGAGAATCTCGATCGGGTAGGGGACCCGCGATTGGAAGTCCGACCAGGCCTCCTTGGGGGCATCGGCGAGGACCCTGCCGATCGGGCACCGATAGTTGCGACCCGGGATGTAAGGCTGGCGCGCCTCCAGATCCGCGGGTGCGGAGTCCACCACCAGCAGCAGGCGGCGGTTCGGATTGGCGGTGGTCTTCCCGGATTCCATCGGCGACGAGTCCTGGATCGAAGATCGGAATCGACTTGGAAAACTTGAGTCCATGCGGTGGGGAATCCGGGTTCAGCCCGGATCCGCGGTGAGGCGGGCGGAGAGTTCCCTCAACACGCTGTCGAAGAGGTCCGGGACCGCGGGACCGAAGAACGACATGGTCCGCGTCTCGTAGGTGTCGAGGTGGTAGTACTTGGCCGGGACCACATAGCCGATGTAGTCGCCGTTGAAGCTGCTGATGTTCGCCCGGAAGCCGCGGGCGGCGAGCGCGGCCTTGTGGGGCAGGGACATCTCGCCGCTGAAGTCACACGGGGTGGTCAGCCAGACGAGGCCGCCGATCCGGAAGCCGGTGATGAACGTCCGGTCGGCCACCGGAAGGAGGCCGGACGCGAGCCATGGACGGAGGCGGAGGTGGTCGGAGACCCGCGGATTCAGTTCGGGGAGGGCGACCGGCACGGCCAAGGATGCGAACTCGGCGCGGTTGGTGGCGGGCTGCGACTTCAGGGATTCGGCGGACCTTTCGGCGAGGATCCGGCCCATCCGTTCGGTTCCCTCGAATCCGGGCGCCCCGGCGTTGGGGGAATGGCTTCCGACGCCGCCGGCGAAGAACTGCGCGTGGGCCCAGCCGGTTTCCTCCATGCGGCGTTGCCACGAACCGGGGTACTCGGCGCTGAACTCCATGAGCTTCGAGGACAGCACCGTGGCATGGGCCCCGAAGCTGCCGAGCACGGCCTTCGCCCCGTCGTCCCTGCGGAACTCCAACAGCACGAACTCCGGGTCCACGGTGCCGCGGTCGCCGACGAGGCGGTTCCGGATCAGTTCGGGCGCGGCGAAGGCTCCCGTGGCGAAGGAAGCGGGGCGGAGGTCGGCGAGGGCGTTGGTGGCCGCGGCGACGAGCCGGCTGGAGAACCAGATCCGGACCTCGGGCTGGAAGGGACCTGCGAACATCTCGGCCACGATCCCCTGACCCCAGCCTCCGATGGACGCATGCGTATGGCTGGCGCCGAAATGGAGCTGGTCGCGGGTGAGTCCGGTGAGCCGTCGGAGTTCGTCCACGGCGGCCTCGCAGACCTCGCGGGGAACGATCAGGGAGTCCGCGGAAACCAGGATCATCCGGCTCCCGCCCACTTCGACGGCAGTGGCCTTCACCCAAAGGTCGTCATGGACGCCGGTGGCGGGCGCGCCGCGGCGGTTGCCGAATCCGGCGAGCGGCAGGGATCGGAACCGTCCGTTCCGGCCGTCGTCGACCTCGGCTCCGAGCGTCGGAGTCAGGCGCGCCCGGCCGAATCCGGCGCGAAGAGTTCCGCGTACGGGGCGATGTTCCCGGGCGGCGGAATCCAATCCGTCGAGGGTCGACCGGTGGTAGGTCGTCCGGCCGAAAGGCGTGTGGTCGACGGGACCGACGGCGGTCCCGATTCCGACGAGCAGGACCGCGACGAGCGAGCCTGCGGCGATCGCGATTCGACGGAGCCAGCGTTTCATTGCTGCGGTGGGGCGATCCGTCGCAGAGGCGGCTCAGCGGGCGGGATTCGCGTCCTTCGGCGGCAGCGGCTCCAAGGACACCGGATCGCGCGGGGGCAGGAGATGCAAGCCGCCGGGGGAGAGGGATTCCAGCGTGACCGGGTGGTCCGGATGCGGCTTGAGGATCTCCTCCTTCTTGCCGACGACGAGGATCACGGCCTTCTCCGGGGTGAGGTGCTTGGCGGCGACGCGTTGGACGTCGGCGGCGGTCACCGACTCCAGCTTCCGGCGGTACGACTTCCAGAAGCCGGGATCCTTCTGGAAGCGGCCGGTGAACTCGTCGCGGGCGAAGATCGCGGCGACCTTGCCCTGGGTGTTGAAGTTCTCGGGGAAGGTGTCGATGAAGGAGCGCTTGGCGGTCTGGAGCTCGGTGTCGGTGACGGGCTTCGCCACGATCTTGCGCATCTCCTCGAGGACGATGGAGGAGGCGTAGGCGACCGTGCGGCTCTTGCTCTGGAACGCGGCGCGGAACGTGGACGGATACCAAGTTCCGCCCGGGAAAGAGCTGCCGGCGGCATAGGCGAGTCCTTCGTCGTCGCGGACGCGGCTCATGATGCGCGCGGTGAATCCGCCGCCGCCGAGGATGTCGTTCATCACCATGATGGCGGGGTAGTCCGGGTCGTCGCGGAGGACGCCGGGCAGGACCAACGAGACGCGGCCCTGGGGGACGTCCTTGTCGGCGAGGTAGACGCCCGGGGCGGCCTGGGTGGGCTTGTCAGGGATGGGAGGCGGGATCTCGCCGCGATGGGGCCAGTCGGCGAAGAGGGTCTCGAGGCGGCGGACCATGTCCTCGCGGTCGAAGTCGCCGCTGGCGGCGACGGTGAAGTTGGCGGGGTGGAACCACTTCCGGTGGAACGCGACGAGGTCCTCGCGGGTGATCGCCGTGATGCTGGCGCCGGTGGGCTGGCGGCTGGCCCAGAAGTCCTTGCCGAGGGTGAGGATGGAGAGCTCTAGGCCTTCGATGTTGGCGGAGTCGTCGTTGCGCTGCTTCAGTTCCTGGAGGCTCTGCTGGCGTCGCAGCTCGACCTTGTCGGCCTGGAAGCGCGGGTTGGAGAGGACGTCCTTGAGCAGGCGCAGGCCCTCGTCGAGGTCCTTGGAAAGGAGGTTGAGGGAGACCGAACCGGAATCGCCGCCGATGCCGGAGCCCAGCTGAGCGGCGAGGAAGGCGAGGCGTTCCTCCATCGCCTCCGCGGACTTTTCACCGGCGCCGCCGCGGACGAGCAGGGCTCCGGCGAAACCGGCCAGGCCCTCGCGGCCGGCGGGATCGAGGTAGCTTCCGGTCCGGACGGTCACCTGGACGGTGACGAGGGGCAGTTCGCGGTCGGGGACGACATAGGCGACCGGACCGGACTTGAGGGGAACCCGGAACTTGGCGGGATCCGGCGCCTCGTAGTCGAGGGCGGGGAAGGAGAGCTTCTCGGGACGGTCGGGGATCTCCGCGGCGTGGAGGGCGGCGAGCGCGACCAGCGGGATCAGGGCGCGGAACAGCATGGGCACACCATCCGTTCGCCGGGCGGGACCTGCAAGTCCGACGGAGGACCGCCCGTCCCCAGGAGTGGAATCCCGGGGACGGGCGGACGAAGACCGGCAGCGCCGGTTCAGGGCTGGCCGAGCGGGGCCAACAGCGGATCGCCCTTCAGCACCTTGCGGAGGTCGGTGGCCTTGGGTTCGGCGATCAGGCGTTCGTCGCTGCGGCGGAGGGCCTCCTTGAGGGTGGCCTTGGCCTCGGCGGACTTTCCTTGGGACGCCTGGGCGGTGGCGAGGTCGTACCAGGACTCGACCCGGGACGGATCGACCGACATCTGGCGTTTGAGGGCGGCCTCCATTCGGTCGCTGCGGCCGAGTTGGCGGTAGGCCTCGGACAGGGAGAGGAAGTACTCGGGCTTGGTGGAAGCGTTGGTGAGCAGCAGGTCGAGGGCGGAGATGGCCTCGTTGGTCTGGCCGATCGAGTAGTAGGTCGAGGCGAGTCCGAAGACGGCCTTGGCGTCGGGGTTGGGGCCGGTGGCCTTGGCCCGGAGGGCGGCGGTGGCCTCGGGGGAGGCGGCCTGGCGGTAGGATTCCAGCTGCTGGATGAGGTTCTCGATGCCGGCGTTGTCGGCGTCGAACACCTGGCAGGTCCGGGCGACGAGGACGGCGTCCTCGTAGCGGCCGATGGTGGCGAGGAGCTGGGCGTAGTTGAAGACGGTCTCCGGGCTGTAGGGGCAGAAGGCGAAGGCCTGCTTCAGGGCGAACTCCGCCTCGCGCACCATGCGCTGCTGGACGACCGGGGAGGTGGTGTTGTTGATGCGCCAGGCGTAGACCGACTTGCCGATGGCGTTGCGCAGCTTCGAGAAGGCCTTCTGGGCGTTGTCGTCGCGGACGAAGGCGGGGTCGCCCTTGAAGCCGGTGAGGTCCCGGCGCTGGTAGGTCTTGAGGGCCCATTCGCAGATCTCGCGGACCGGGGTGTCGTAGCCGATCCAGTTGCCGATGAAGCGCTCGGAGTACTGGCTCCAGTACTCGTGGTCACGGCGGACCATCTCCTCGGTGATCTCGGCCACCGGGTTGCGTTCGATCTTGAGGATGATGCCGTACGGCACGAGGTGCGGGTACATCCAGTCGAGGGCGAAGGACTCCTCGATGTAGAACTCGTGGGACGGATTCTTGTCGAAGATGACCTTGGTGAGCAGGCCGTTGATCTGCATCACGGCCACCTGGCCCGATACGGAGTAGCGACCGTCGGGGAGCGGGACGACGACCTCGCCCGGCTTGAGGCGGTCCGGATAGCGCTTGGAGGCGTCGTTGACGTACTCGGTGAAGCTGCGGGCGGCGTCCTCGGGGGTGGCGCTGAGGATCTCGCGATCCGGATACAGGCCGGCGGGGCTCTCGGTGAACAGGCCGGGGTAGGCCTCCTCGAGCAGCAGGCGGTTCATGCGGATGCGGTTCGGCGTCGGCGGATTCTGCTGGGCGAAGGCGCGCACGTGGGGGCTGAGGCGGACGCCGGC
>JAIXUV010000360.1 GCA_027483345.1 Verrucomicrobiales bacterium
AAGGTGAAGGCCGGCACCCTCGATCCGGCGGAGATCAACGAGCGGGTCGTTTCCGAACACCTCTACACCCGCCACTGGCCGGACCCGGACCTGATGATCCGCACCAGCGGGGAGATGCGCATCAGCAACTTCCTCCTCTGGCAGTTGAGCTACGCCGAGTTCGTGATCACCCAGACGCTCTGGCCGGAGTTCCGGAAGGCGAACCTGTACGAGGCCATCGAGGAATACGCCCGTCGCCATCGGCGCTTCGGCGGGCTCTGAACCGGGTGGCTCCGGCCTTTCGGGTTCGTTCGTTTGCCCAGCGGACGGTTTGTGTCACGCGGAGGCGCGGTGAACGCGGAGGGGGAGCGGATGAGGAATCAAGCTCCTGCTCCTCCGCGGCTCCGCGCGACTCCTTCCGATTTGGGGAAGTGTGCCCGTGTCGGTACCGCTCACTTCCGCCCGATGGCGAGCAGGTGTCCGCGGGTGCGGAAGTAGAGGACGCCATCGGCCAAGGCCGGCGTCGAAAGGTGGGTCTCCTCCAACCGGTTCACGCCCAGCGGCTCGAACTTCCGAGAGACCTTCACCACCGCGACCTCACCCTCTTCGCTGGTGAAGAAGAGGTTCCTTCCGTCGGAAACCGGAGATGACGTCCAACCGCGCCCAGAAGGCGTCAGGCGCTCCGAGTACTGGATCGCCCCGGTGACTGCGTCGAAGCAGGTCACGAGCCCGATGTCGAAGCCGCCGAAGAGCAGTCCGTCGACGAGGATCGGCGTCTGCATATAGTTGCCCTGACGCGGATGGACCCAGGCGATGGCGGCGTTGGTCTGCGCGGGGTCTGCGGGAGTGACGTCCCCGGTTGCACCGGCCCGGACGGCCCGCATCGGACGCAGCTTCCCGTGGGCGCTGGTGAGGTAGATCAGGCCGTTGCCCACCACGGGCGTCGGCACGGGGATGTCGCCGCCGCCGTCGAGACGCCACAGCTCGCGACCCGTCTCGGGGTCGTAGCCGCCGATGTGATGCCATCCGTTGACCGCGACCTGTCTGCGTCCGCCGTGCTCGAACACGGTGGGCGTGCCCCACGTGGGGACGTCGGCGCGGTCCGTCTTCCACAGGGGCTTGCCCGTCTCCAGGTCGTAGGCGGCGAGGAAGGAACCTTCCTGGACGTCGCACTGGACGAGGACCCGGCCGCCGTCGATCACCGGGGACGAAGCGAATCCCCATTGGGCCGACTTCACCTGGTAGTAGCCGGAGTCCATCGGACCGAGGTCCCTCTTCCACAGGGCTTTGCCCGAAGTGTCGAAGCAGAACAGTCCCTCCGATCCGAAGATGGCCACGATGCGCTTGCCGTCGGTGGCCGGGGTCGAGTTCGCGTGGGTGGACTTGGTGTGGCGTTTGACGCGCGGCACCCCGCGGTGGCCGACGGTGTCCCAGACCTGTCGGCCGGTGGCGCGGTCGAAGGCGACCAGATGCCATTCGTGCACCTCGGTGTCCTCGACCGGATCGATGTCGCCGTACAGGCCGACCTTGAGATCGGCCTTCCCGGACTTGGTGGCGGAGATCGTGTAGATGCGGTCGCCCCAGAGGATCGGCGCGGCATGGCCGAGTCCGGCCAGCGGGGCCTTCCACAGCACGTTGCTGGAGGTGGTCACGTCCCACCGCGTCGGCGCCTCGGCCGAGGCGTCCACGCCGGAGGCCTGCGGACCGCGGTATTGCGGCCAGTTGGCGGCGGAGAGGGAAGAGGCGGCGAGCGCGAGACCCAGGAGGAGCGGCGTCAGGACTCTCATCGGAGCGATCCTCCGCTGCGATCCGGCCGAGGGCAACGGAACAACTGCGGACGGGCATCGGTGGCGTCCGACCTCCGCGGGTAGCCGTTGTTGTCCACCAACAGCCAGATCGCGTCGTCGTCCACGCTCAAGCCCTCGAAGAAGCCGTAGGGCAGGATGTGTCGGTAGGCGTGACGGGGATCCATCTCGAGGTCGAAGTAGGAGTAGGAGGCGAGGACCTCCTTCCGGACCGGATCGACCCGGAGCACCCGGCGCAGCTCGCGGCAAAGCACCCACAGCTCGCCGCGATGCCAGCAGAGGTCGGTGTAGTGGACGTCCTCGGCGGTGACCCCGGGAGCCGCGACGCGGAAGTCGCCCAGGATCCGCAGGGACTTCTGGTCCACCTCGATGATCCGTCCCGTGTTGCGTTCGTTGGCGACCCAGATCCTTCCGCCGCCAACCGCTAGACCCTCGAACGAGGCGTTCCGATCCGACTTGCTGAACCAGCGTTCCGAAGGGCTCCAGTCGATGGGCAGACGCTCGAGCGGTCCGTTGGGTGCCGTTTGGCGGAGGATCCACCGGGAGTTTTCCTCGCAGAAGTGGATCCGTCCGCGTTCGTCGAGTCCGAGTCCCTCGAGGTCCCACGGAAGGTCGCGCCCGGCGGCCAGGGGTACGAAGTGGGAGGCGGGCACTTGCGGCACGGGAACGAGGTCGGCGAAACCGGCCTCCTGGCCGAAGCGGATCTCGAAAAGGGCGGGCTCCTTGTCGTTGACGGTGAGCAGGCGCCCGTCTGGCATCCGCAGCAGCGCCGAGGCGTCGAACCGACCCGCGGGCAGGCGGAGCGTCCAGGCGGACTTGGCCTCAAGGGTGTATTCCGGGATGGAACCCTTCCTGGGCGCGGGCGCGGTGCGACAGCCGATCAGGAGGAGGAGCGGAAGCCAGATCCAGCGACGGAGGACGTGGAAGGACAGCACGGCAGAAGTGTCTCCGCGGAAAGGGCTCAAGGCCATCCCGGAGAGACCGGTGACGGGAAAGTGATTCGATTTGGGATTCCGGATTCGGGATTCCCGTAGCCGCGGCCGCCAGGCCGCGGTCCCTTCCCACTCTCCGGCTTCCCGATCCCACGGGACCGCCCCGGCTTCAGGACGGCGGGTTCGGGATGATGCCGAGGGTGACCAGCGCGTTGACCATGAACTGCATCGCGATGGCGGCCAGCAGCAGTCCCATGATGCGTTCGACGATGCGGAGGACGATGGGGCTGAGCCAACGGGCGCCGCGGGCGGAGACTGCGAAGACGAGGTAGCTCAAAGCGGCGACCAGCACGATGACGCCGCAGAGCCCGATGCGCTTCTCGATGGAGTCCGCCTTGCCCTGAAGCAGCAGGACCGAGGAGATGGCACCGGGTCCGGCCAGCATCGGCACGGCGAGCGGGGTCACGGCGATGTCGTCCTTTTCGGCACCGGCGGCGACCTCCTCCTTGGTCTCCGAAGCCCGGGTGCGTTGGGCCCGGAGCATGTCGAGAGCGATGAGGAGCAGGACGATGCTTCCGGCCATCTGGAAGGCGGGCAGGGTGATGCCGAGGAAGCGGAAGAGGTGCTGGCCGAGCACGGCGAAGGCGACGAGGACCATCCCCATGATGATGCTCGCGAGGCGCGCCATGCGGATCCGTTCCGCCGGCGTGTCGTGGGGCGTCATGGCGAGGAACGCCGGGACCGTGGCGATGGGATCCACGATCACGAACAGACTGCTGAACGCGAGCAGGAGGTAGGAGCCGAGGGTCATGTCGCCTCCGGCTTCGGTTGGCATGGGTGCAGGTTCATGGGACGCAGGCGGTCAGGATGGCGTCGGTCATGCCGTGGATGATCTTCTTGTCCGCCGGGTTGAGCGTGGCGAGCACGCCACCGAGCTGGGGCCTCGCGGCGTCGCCTTCGCCGGTGACGAAGTAGTAGGGACAAAGCCGGACGCGGGCGGGCATGGCGACGGTGGCGCCGGAATCGGGATCCACGAAGGCGGCCTCGACGCGACGGGGCTTGTGGTACCGCTGGAGGAGGTGCGGCGACGTCGGCCAGGCGGCGAGCGCGTGGTCCACGGCGGCGCTCCATTCCACGGTGCTGAGGTCGGACCCGAGATGGACCCCGCGCGAGCCCCAGGCGTCCGCGCTGAAGCCCGACACCTTGACCACCAGCTCGCGTTCGCGCTGGGAGAGGTTCTTCAGCTGGTTCCAATCGGTCAGCTCGAGGCCCGGGATGCCGGCGTGCGGCGGAAGCGGAGCCGGATCCATGACCCAGGACCGGGGAACCACACGGAGCAGACGTTGGAGGAAGGCGTCGCCGAGTTCCTGCCTCCAGAAGTCGCGGAGGTTCCGGTTCCACAGCAGCGCGAAGAGGAGCTTCTCCTCGAAGATCGGCCGGGGCGGCGGCGTGAGCCGGATCCGCTTCTCGATCGCCAATCGGAAGAGTTCGGCGGCGCCGGGCACCTGGGCCTGGTCGAACAGCTCGAAGAATCGGTACACCGCGTCGCCCTCGGCGGGCGAGGCGAAGTCCGAGCCGACGACCTGGAAGCGTTCCGCTCCGAGTTGACCGGCGAGCCACGCCATCTCCGGCCGGTAGCCGGCCGATTCCTCGGAGACGACCAGGTGCACCTGCTTCGCCGCGCCGAAGATGCCGGCGAAGCCGTCCTTCATCCCGGTGGCGCCGCCCACGACCGGGTCGCCGAGGGCCGCATGGGTCTGGTTCAGCCATTGCGTGAGGCCGATGCCGCCGGGCACGGAATCCAGTTCGGACAGGATGAAACCGTCCTCGGTCAGCAGCACATCGGGTCGGATGACCCGGGGCAGTTCGTTGCGGAGCGCCGCTTCCCGCTGCACCGCGACGAGGGAGGCCGGCTTGCCTTGGTCCAGCAGTTCGGCGACCCAGGCCGGGGCGCGTCCTTCGCAGGACCGCCGATAGAGCTGGTTCACGGCCCGGTTGAACTGGTGGAGGACGCGGCCGAGCCCCTCCAGCTCCTTGGCGAGCGTCTCGCCGAGCGCGAAGGGATGTGGCGAGGTCCGCCATGTCATGCCGGCGAAAAGTCCACCCGGAGGCAGCGCCTCCCGGATCCGCCGGGCACGCTCGGAATCGGTCATCTGGCGTCCACCCTACGGAACGCCGTGGGACACGTCAAAATCGGCCGGATTCCCGCCAATCCACGCGCTGGTGCGACGACGGTTTCCGACCGTTCCTTTCCTTGGAGGCGGAGCCGCCTCGAAACCGAAGAGTCGTCCACCCTCGGACAGCGTTTGTCTGATCAACCGTGTGAGGATGTGGCCATGAAGAACGAAATCGATCGGGTCACGACCGGACTCCTGCCCATGGAACTGCCCTCGTCGGGGGCGCGCCGCGGACAGCGTCGGATCCGGGAGGTCAAGCCGTGTGGGCGGGCGCGGGCGGACTGGTGGTTCGACCAGATGCGCCGGGTGGTGGAGGAGGGACGCGACTTCCCGGTGCGTGGAGTCTGGTGAGCCGGGTGGTGTTCGGCGGCCAACGGGGTGGAGGATTCAGCGGGAATGCC
The DNA here is from genome assembly GCA_027483345.1 of Verrucomicrobiales bacterium. Taxonomy (GTDB): domain Bacteria; phylum Verrucomicrobiota; class Verrucomicrobiia; order Limisphaerales; family UBA9464; genus SXXZ01. Next base: position 5,295 of record JAIXUV010000360.1, read on the forward strand.
GCAGCCAACCGACCAGCCAGGCGAGCAGGAGGCTGCCCAGCACGGCCACCACCGGGAACTGCCATCCGACACCGGCTCCGGTCGGATCGGTGAAGCGCAGGAGGGTGGCGATGAATCCGACGGAGTAGGAGAACGGCAGCAGGAACCAGCCGCTACGGGAGGCGAAGGCGAGTGGCACGAGGACGACGGGACCGAACCCGATCACGGCGAAGAGCACCAACAGCAGCGAGTGGGCGGTGAGGAAGCCGGTCGCGGCCCCGAACAGCGACCACACGACCGCCCTCGGCACGAGATAGCCCACGCCACCGCGGTCCCGGGCTTTCGCGGGATTCCATCCGCACTGCGGGCAGGGCGGAAGCGGATCGGGCGTCGGTCGTTCGGGAGTCCCCAACGCGGCGTTGCAGGCGGGGCACTTGAAGACGGAGATCATGGTGCGGTCGGAGGTCATCGCACTCCGGTTTGGCGCGACGTGCAATGGCGACCTCGGCGATTCCTCGGCTCCCACGTCTCAGCGACCGGGCTGCAGTTCGTTCCAGTCGGCGATTCCGATCACGGGCAACGCGAACCGGAAGGCCGTGTCGGCCTCCTCGGTGTCGGCCTTCCGGAAGACCTCGTAGATGGGCTTGCGGCGGTCGGGATCGGCGATCGATCCCTTGCGATGAGACCAGAGCCCCAGCATCAGGCCGCCTTCTCCGGCGTGGTCGACATGGCGGTGCAGGATGAACGAATCGATCCAGGGCTGCAGGGCCACCTGCTTCCACGCGTAGCAGTAGGCGGCGGCCTGCACCGTCTCGCCGTCCGGACCGGCCGGAGTGTGGAAGCCCTGTTCGCTGAGGATCACGCGTCGGCGGGCTCCCGCGTGCAGGAGCGGCGGTTGGCCGAGGAAATCCCCGAGGGCGCCGAGGTTGCGGAAGGTGACCCGTGGCGTCGTGCGCCAATCGGGCTTCGCCGAGGCGTCCTTCCATGACCGCGGTTCGAAGAGGTTCTCGGGATAGGGATGGAAGGCGACATGCCAGTCGAAGTTGCCTTCCTCACGGGCCTTCCGGGCGAACCGCTCCAGGAACGGACGCGCCGGGAAGACCTCGCCCTCCTTGCCGCCGGGGTAGGGGATGTTCCAGTGGTGTTCCAGGGAGACGAACACCCGGGCCTCGCGGGAGAAGCGACGAACCTCCCGGTGTGTGAGGCGGACTGTCCGGAGGTAGTCGTCGCAGAAGTCCTCCATGGGGAGGTGTCCCATGTTGGACCAGAACCAGTGGGAGTTGACCTCGTTGCCGACGATCCAGTTCCAGACCCTGCCTTGCCGGGCGGCGGGATCCGACCATCGGGCGGCGATGAAACCGATCGCGGCCGCGTAGGCGGAACGGCCCTCCTCGCCGACGGTGTTGAAGGCGGAGAGGTGGTTGGGGCAGGCGGGATCGTAGCGCGGATGCAGGAGCACCCGGCGCAACGCGGGATCCTGGGACTCGTAGTTGAGCAGGATCAGGGAGACCACGACGCCATTCTCGGAGAGCGGCCGGATCTGGCGGTCCATCGCTTCCAGGTAGTCGGTGCGGAAGAACCAGCGTCGTCCGTCGACCTCGCGGGAAGGACCGTTGGTGTTGCCCGAGAGATCCAGCAACTGGGCGAGGTTGAAGTTCAGCGCGGCGTGCTTCACACCGAGCGCGAGGGCGTCGTCGACCATCTGCACCTGGAGGCCCTTGCGGGAAACGGTCTGCGGATACGGCTCCGGGTTCGCCTCCGCCCGGAGGCGCAGGAGAAGCACGTTCGCGAGCAGGATGCAGGCGGCTGGCAGGACGAGTCGGAAACGAATCACGGGGAACGAGACGCAGCGGCCCGTCGCCGACTTCATCCGGTCGGTGGCCGGCGAACCGCTTGCCCAAACCCCGCCGGCGCGGAGAGGGTTCCGCGATGAAGTCCCGGCTTCGCAACCTCGCCCCCTTCCTGCGCCTGTTGGTGGCGATCCCGCTTCTCCTCGCGTTCGCGGACGTGTGCGTCCTGGGTAGCGAGCGGCGGATTGAACTGGCCGATGGGTTGAACGGCGCGTGGAGGACGCCCGAGGCGTCCTGGGACGGCAGGACGATGCTGTTGCTCCATGGGTTCGCCGACGACATGGACGGCGCCGGCAACCTTCAGAAGCGCCTTGCCGAGGCGCTTTCGTCCGCGGGCATCGCGAGCTTCCGGATCAACTTCCGCGGCGAAGGCGACCGGTTTCGGACGAATCTCCTGTCCACCTTCCACGGCCGCGTCGCGGACACCACCAACGTCCTCGAATGGGTCCGGTCGCAGGCCGGCGTCGACGTGAGGCACATCGGAGTGATGGGATGGAGCCTGGGTGGCGCCACGGCGGCCGGTGCGGCGGCAGTCGTCCCGGACCGGATCCGTTGCATGGTGCTGTGGTCCTCGGCCGGCGGGGATCTGCACGAAGGATTCACCCGGGGAAACTTCGCGGCGACGTTCGAGCAGGCGGCCCGCGAAGGGCAGGGGCGTCTGGAGATTCCCGGTTGGAAGACGGTGACCCTGCGGCGTGGGTTCTTCGAAAGCTTCCGTGGACGGGTCGTGGAGGAGGACCTGCGCCGGTACACCGGGGCGTTTCTCTCGATCCGCGGCACCGAGGACTACCTGCCGGCGCGGGAAGCGGAGTTCCTGAAGGCGGTCCAGGGGCAACCGCGCGAGGCCGTCTCGATCGGCGGCGCGGACCATGTCTTCAACGTGTTCCAACCGGGAAGCCCGATCCCGGACCGTGTGTTGACCCTCACCGTCGACTGGTTGAAGCGCGCGCTCTGAGCGGGCCCAACGGGTCCTCACGCAGAATCGCCAAGCCGCGAACGGGGAACCGGATCCGGACCCGGAGAAGTGACCACCACGAGTCCTGGTACCCTTGGCACCCTTGGTTGTGGAATCCTTCGGCACCCGGGGATCCTGGGGTGGTCTGTGGCGGAGGAGTGAGCCTCGTGACCTCGTCTCCTACGGGCGGTGGTTCACAACAAAGGGTGCCAAGGGTGCGCGGAGGGAGCCCGTTTCCTTTGGGAGGTCTCAGTCGGCGAGGATTTCCTCGACGGAGCGTTGGACGGTGTCGGTGATCGCCTCGAGCGGCAGGTCGTTGGCGTCCTTTCCGAAGGGGTCCTCGATCTCCTCCGCGATCAGTTCGAGGCTCGCGAGGACGTAGAACACGATCCCGACCACGGGGACGACCCAGTAGCCCAGCGAGAACACGTAGGCGAAGGGCATGGTCATGACGTACAGGAAGATGAACTTCTTGAGGAAGACCGAGTAGGAATAGGGGATGGGAGACTTGCGGATCCGCTCGCAGGCGCCCGCGGCGTCGGTGTAGGCGACCATTTCGGATTGGAGTCCCAGCAGGTGTTCCGGCCGCAGCACGCTTTTGCGTTCCAAGGCGTAGAGACGTCCGACGAGGACCTTGGCCACCTGGTTCGGGACATGGCCGCCGGGGTCGATCCCGCCGACGTGGAAGCCGTCGCACGCGTGGAGGTCCTCGGGCAGGAACTCGCCGCGCAGGTGGTTCTTCAGGGCCCGGACCTGGTTGGGGATCATGATGCGGAAGAACCCACGTTGGTCCGGAGCGAGGTGGGAGATCTTGATAGCGAGACTGCGGCTGGCGTTGACCAGAGAGCCCCAGATTTTGCGGCCTTCCCACCAGCGGTCGTAGGCGGTGTTGGTGCGGAAGACCAGGAGCAGGGAGATGACCAGGCCCAGCGTGCTGTGGATGAGGGAGAGGTTCCGGACGCGGCTGTCTGGGCCGACTTTCCAGACCACGAGTTCGAGCCACGCCACCGCCGCCGAATAGACGCCGATGGCGAGGATCAGCGGGAGCAGCTTCCTGAAGGTGTCCGCCTTGTGGAAGCGGAAGAGGATCGAGAACCAGTCCTTCGGGTTGTAGGCGATCATCGGCCGGGGACGTTCGTCGGGCCGGCCTTGCCGCGGCAATTCCCGAATGGCTCCCGCGCATGACGCCGCGATTGCAGATCCGGGGACGCCTGCGACGCTTTCCGGACCGCCATGAAAACTCCCCTCCGCATCCTGGCCTCCTGCTGGGTGATGACCGCCGTCGCCGGGGTTGTCTCCGCCCTTCCTCCCCTGCCGCAGCCGTCCGGGATCCCGTCGCCGGGACCCACGAACGGACTGCCGTACCGGCCGCAACCGATCCTGCCGGGCGGCATCGTGGTCCCGCTCTGGTCCGAGGGTGCGCCGCAGCTCCGGGGGGCGCGGGTCCATGACGCGGAGCACTACATCATGAGCCGTTCGGTGCCGGGCCGGATCGCCAGCGTCACCAACATCCACAACCCCTCGATCGAGGTGCATCTGGTGGACGGAAGCCTCAACACCGGGGCCGTGGTCATCCTCGCGGCGGGTGGCGGGCACCGGACCTTGAACGTGGGTTCCGAGGCCGCGGACCTCGTGCCCTACTTCTTCAACTACGGCGTGAACACGGTGATCCTCCGGAACCGTCTGCGCAGCGACGGCTACGAGCCGAAGACCGATGCCGTGGACGACGCGATGCAGGCGATCCGCATCGTCCGGGCCTACTCCCAGGAGTGGAAGCTGGATCCGGCGCGGATCGGGATCATGGGCTTCTCGGCCGGTGCCGAACTGGCGGCCCCGGCCGGGGTGCTGTTCGAGTCCTGGGCCGCGGAACACAAGGATTCCTCGGACCCCTTCGCCGCGCACTCCGCGCGTCCGGACTTCGTGGCCTTGGTCTATCCCGGTCCGACGCCCTTCGCCCGGGATCCGAAGCCGACGGTGCCGCGGAACGCACCGCCGTCGTTCATCATGTGCCCGGGTTCCGGGGATCGGGGACATGCGATCTGGGCCGACCAGTACTTCGACGCCTTCCTCGATGCGGGGATCCCGAACCTGGAGATGCACATCTACGGGAACGGATTCCACCCCGGGAGCGGTTCGACCGCGGGGATCACGGACCGCAACGGAACGCCGTTGGGCAAGTGGCAGGACCGCTTCATCGAGTGGTTCCGCGACCTCGGGTTCCTCGCCAAGACCGGGACGCCGACCAAGGCCGTGCGGGACACCGAGGAGTTCCTCGCCAAGCCGCCGCCGGCTCCGAGGAAGGGGTGAGCGGTTGAGGAGTTGAAAGGCTGAAGGGTAGAAGGGGCGCGAAAAGCGCTGGGTTTCGTTGGTGCCGTCGGCCAACCGCGTCTGGACACCGCGGTTTACGGCCGAGACGGGATCGATTCCATCGCGGAGACCTCCGCGCCCGGGATCATCACCTCCTCCGTGCCGGCCGGGAGGCCGGCTGCGATGGCGTCGACATCGCTGGCCGTTGGCCAGATGAGCCGGAATCCGAAGGTGGCGGACTCCGCATTGCCCGGATGGAGGAGCAGTCCTTCGAAGGTGATCCGAATCCTCGTGGGCGACTTCTTCCGATCCAGCTCAACGACCGCCTTCACACCCCGGGTCGAATCCTGTTCGACCCGTGGCATGGACTCCTGAGTCGGACGATCTCCCGGCAGAGCCAGTTCCGTGGTCAGCCTGCGCACCACCTTTGCGGGCCATCGGGTCCGGTTGTGAAGACGCAGTTCCCAGGTTGCGCCGCCGGATGCGGCACCCGCCCTTCGACCGGAAAGGAAGAGTTCACGGTCCGTCCGGCGGAGATTGTCGTCCGGTACGCGAACCGTGCGCGGTGGAAAACCGGTGTCGGGGATCGGTGCACCGCTTCCGTGTCCGTGTTCGATCAACCAGGCGAAGGAAGCGGTGATGCCTGCGTTGTAGTCGAGGGCGACCTCGTTGAACTGGGAGTCCATCACGTCCTGGACCGGAGAATCGCCAGCGCTCCAGACGTAGCCATCCTTGGGGATGGCCTTCTGCCTCCCCGGGAACAGGTAGAGGAAACCGTCGCCGCCGAGGGGCAGAGGGCCCCATAGCCTCCTCTTCGGTCCGCAAAGGAAGACGTCGTTGTGGTCCGGGCCCGCGACAAGGGCGCCGTAGAGGACATGGCGGCTGGTCGCACGGTCGTCCGCCTTGCCGGGAATGAAGTGGTCGAATCCGGCCCATGCGCCGAAGGCGCCCCGGTGGTGCACGTCGTTGAAGGGATCCCTGCCGAAGCCGACCAGGTAGCTGCGGCCGTATGGATTCTCCCCGAGCGCGTAGTCCACCTGCTTCCGCCCGACGCCCCGGAAGAGCTCGCGAAGGGCCTCGTTGGAACGTCCTTCCTTCCACCAGGTGTTGCCCGGGATCGCCGGTGCGTTCCCGACGTGGTCGCTGTAGTGGAGCGCGATCGTGGCGGCGTTGTTCGCATGCCGGAGACTGCCGTACTCGTGCGCATGCCATTCCCTGAGGCGCAATCCTCCCGGGGTGCTGCGATAACCGCAGAACCGGGTGCAGTAGGACTGGAGCTCCTCGTGGAAGCGCGGGTCCTCGGGGTGCAGCCGCATCAGGTTGAAGGCCGCCAGCTTCCCGAAGTTCCCGGCGCCGTAGTCCTTCCACCAGTCCTGGTTCTCCTCAAGCCGGTACTGGTTCGTGTAGACCCCCAGCGCGACGCCGAACCAGCGTCCTTCCGATCCACGCAGGCCCGAAGCCTCGGCCCTGGCCAGCCACGAGGCCGCCGCCACGATCTTGTCGAACGGATCCGCCCGGTAGCCGGTCTCGACCACCTTTCCGTCGGCACGCAGCGCGAGACGTCGGCGCCTCGAGATCTCCTCCTTCTGCGCGGTCGAAAGCGTGGGCGCCAGGACCGGACCTGCGTTGGCGAGGGCGAACTCGGTCAGCTTGGCCGACCGATCGAGCAGCCGCGAGGCGAACTCCCCGGCCTGGAAGTCGTGGAATCCCGGTCTCTTCCGCAGGATCTCGCCATGGTCCCGGATCACCATCGCCGCCGCCGCCATCGCGGCGGCCATCGCCGCCGGGATGTCACCACCCGGCACCTTCCGGTTCAGCCGGAACGTCGGTCTCCGGGTCAGCAGGTGGGCCGTCTCCGCGGGACCCCATATGGAATGGACGTTCGGTGCCTCGACACCCTCGCGTCCGCCGCATCCGATCGCGACCTCCAGTTCCGTCGCGGGTTCCCGGCAATCGGGGTTCAGCACGCACCGGAGGAAGTAGTCGTTCACATGGACCAGGGACTCGAGCAGCACCCCCATCTGTCCACTCCGTCGCCACGCCTCGGGGGATTCCACCGCGCTCCAGGCGAGGGTCATGGCCGCGAATCCCATCGTCAGATTGGCCGTCCAATGGTCCCCGGCGTCGAACCAACCACCCGCGAGGTCATGGCCGATGTCCTGACCGTCCTCGAGACAGGAATCGGCCCGCCACGCCACCCGGTTGTTCGGCGAGAGCCGCCCCGCCTGCTGGGCCTCGTAGAAATAGAGGGACTTCTGCAGCGCCTCGACATAGTTGAAGTCCGACGCCTCGGATCGTGGAAGAAGGACGAGGGCGGAGCCGAGGATGGCCGCCAGAAACAGGAAGGGATTCATGCGCGGAGGAAGGCAGGCTGGGTGGAGGAACGGAGGACCAGTCGGACCGGCATCCGGATCCGGGTCGGCTTGGATGGGCCCTCCTCGATCCTCGACCGAAGCCGCTCGAACGCCTTGGCCCCGATGAGTTCCGGATCCTGTTCGACGCTGCTCAGCCCAAGGTAGGAGGCGAAGTCGTAGTTGGCATAGCCGACGATGGAGAGGTCCCTGGGAACCTGGACGCCCGCCGCTAGAAGCGAGGGAAGCGCCGCCGCCAAGTGCCGGTCGTTGGCCGCCACCACCGCCGTGGGAGGCCGACGCGCCCGGAGCAGGCACATCAGCGACGCGGCCGGATCGGCGGACCGAAATGCGTCACCCGCGATCCAGTCGCGGTCCACCCGGAGCCGGAGTCGCGTCATCGCCGCGCGGTAGCCGTCCTGTCGGGCCCGCGCGGTGCTGGTGGCGGTCCCGGCCCCGAGATGGGCGATCCGTCGATGGCCCAACGATGCGAGGTGGGCGACAGCCAGGTCCATTCCTTGGAGGTCGTCGCTGACCACGCAGTCGCCCCGGTGCCCATGGGTGTCGTCGTCGACGACGACGAAGGGAGTCGCCGACTGCTGCAGGCGGTCCAGGCGCCTGCCCAGGGTGGGAAGCGTGCCTTCGCCGGCCACGATGACGATCCCCTCGACCCGCTGTCCCAGGAGGATTTCCAGTTGGCGGTCCTCGGATTCCGGATCGTGTCGGGAGTGGGCGAGCAGCAGTCCCAGGCCCGCCGAAGTCGCCGCGGACCCGATGCCGTCCACGATTCGGGCGACGAACGAACTGGCCAGCGACGGAAGGACGACGCCCATGGTGCGGGTACGCCCCTGGATCAGGCTTTGTGCGACCCGGTTCGGGAGGTATCCGAGCCGGCGGGCGGCCTCGCGTACCCTGTCACGGGT
>JAIXUV010000332.1 GCA_027483345.1 Verrucomicrobiales bacterium
ATCCAACGGTCCCGAGAAACCGCTCCTGAAACGCAATCACGTCATGAATTCCATCCGAACCTCCACGGGTTGGGCCCTTCTGCCGTTGGGCTTCTTCTCCCTCTCACTGATCTCCGCCAAGGGCGCCGCGCCCGGGCAAGGCCCCATCCCGACGACCTCCGTCAACCGATACCCGATCGACCTCGATGGGGATGGGACGTTGGAGTTGGAGTGGGTCGAGACCCATTTCAGAGCCCTGACTCCTCCATTTGGCGGTGGAGTCGAATGGAGCAAAGAGTTGACGCTGGTGCCCCGGGAAGGCGTCTTCATCCAGACCGATTCGGGAACCGCTGAGCCGTTGCCGGTCCGTTGGGCGGCACCGGGCAATCCCCAAGGCGAATTCCCGGGCGACACCACGCAATGGTCGCCCCGTCCTGTGTTTGTCTCCTCGGTGGTGCAGGCGACGTTCTCGGCGCCCCCCGTTTTCATCCCGACTTCTGTGGTCACTGGGACCATCGCCCGCCGTGTCCCGACTCGCGAAGAACCCTACCACCTCCGGGTCCGCATCGGGACCGGCGCCGAGGAACGGCATGGATGGGTGGCCATCGGATTCCGGGACCTTGGAGGCGGCTTTCCTGAACGGGGACCGGGCAATCTGGAGGTGCGGCTCCGGGGTTTCGGTCTGGGACAACCGGGTGAACCGCCCATGGTGGGTGCCGGCAATCGGTTCCATCCTGTGCGGTTCGAGCGGGGGGAAGTCGGCCCACGACTGGTTCTCGACACCCTGGCCCTCTGGAACGGCGTCGAGGCGGCGCCGTCACTGGGTTCCACGAACTGGACCACGGTCACCTCCGGGGAGACGATTGATCCTTCCGTTTCGGCGAGGTTCTTCCGTTTTTCCCGCTGAGCGGGACTTCTGAACAAGGAGTTGCCCCAAGGCAACTCGGCGTGGCAGGGAAGCCTATCGTCGGCCGGCGGTCGCTGTGAAAGCACCGCCGGCCGCGTTTGATTCCGGTATCCTGTATCCGAGGTGCCCTACGAGTCTGGGGCCTTCCAGGAAGTCGACTATTCGACGCCGGCGGATTGACCCGCGCGGTTCGTTGCCGCTCACTTCGGCCTTCCCCTCCCTCTGCATGAAGGCGCTGCCTGGATTCTGTCTCGGACTGGTGACGATGACGTGTCTTGCCGTCGACGGCCCAAGCGGGCCCGGATTCCGCGGTTCGCCCCTGCTGCCGCCGTCCGGCGACGGACGTGTCGGATTCGACCGGATTCCACCCGCTTCGGTGGGAATCACCTTCACCAACGAGTTGTCGGCGGAACGGGCCGGCCAATTCCAGAACCTGATGAACGGCAGTGGCGTGGCCGCTGCGGACGTGGATGGAGACGGATGGGTGGACCTCTTCTTCTGCCACCGTCAGTCCGTCAGCCGCCTGTATCGGAACCTCGGCGGGGTCCGGTTCGAGGACATCACGGCCAAGGCCGGATTGGCGGCACTCAAGCTGAACGCATCGGGCGCGATCTTCGGCGACATCGACGGCGATGGCTCTCCGGACCTCGTTGTTTCCAGCTTCGGTGGACCCCACGCCTGCTTCAAGAACGACGGGAAGGGGAACTTCCGTGAGGTGACCGCCGAGGCGGGCATCACCGGGAAGTCCGGATCGACCTCCATGGCGCTTTCGGATGTCGATGGCGACGGGGACCTCGACCTCTACTGGTGCAACTTCGCGCTCGAGGCCCTGTTGCGGGATGGCAGCAACGTCACCACCCGGATGGTCGATGGGAAACCGGTGGTGACCGGCCGGTATGCCAAGCGGCTCCGCGTGGTGGACGACAATCTCATCGAGTTGGGGGATCCGGATGTCCTGTATCTGAACGACGGCACCGGCCGCTTCACCCCGGCTCCTTGGGAAGCCCATTTCCAGGATCACGATGGAACCCCAGTCCCGCCACCGCCGGACCTCGGATTGGCGGTCCAGATCCGGGACATCGACGGGAACGGAACCCCGGACATCTATGTCTGCAACGACTTCCACACCCCGGACCGGATATGGTTGGGCGACGGAAAGGGACATTTCCGGGCACCGTCGCCATGGGCGCTGCGCAACATGACCTTCGCCTCGATGGGAGTGGACTTCGCGGACCTCGACCGCGATGGGCATCTGGAGTTCGTCACCCTTGACATGATGCATAGGGACCTGCGGAGGAATCTCCGCACCACCCGGTTCTCGTTGAACAACCGTCGGAGTCCGGGACTTTCCCCAGACCGGCAGGATGTCCCGAGGAACTGCCTCTACTGGAACCGCGGCGACGGCACCTGGGCCGAGATCGGCATCTTCGCCGGCTTGGCCGCCACCGGTTGGTCGTGGACCCCGTTGTTTCTGGATGTCGACCTCGACGGTTGGGAGGACCTGCTCGTCTCCAACGGCTACCATCACGATGTCAATGACTGGGACACCTCCGACCGGATCCGCGCGCAGGACGCACAGACGCGGCGGGGTGCCCGGAACCTGCTCCGGGACTATCCCCCGTTGACCCCACCCAAGTACGCCTTCCGCAACCGGAGGGATCTCACCTTCGAGGAGGTCGGCGCGGATTGGGGATTTGCGATGACCGACATCGCCCATGGGATGATCGCCGTGGACCTGGATCACGATGGGGACCTCGACATCGTGGCGAACTGCATGCCGGGGACGCCGCTGCTGCTGCTGAACCGGACCCACGCGCCGCGAATGACCGTGCGATTGCGGGGCAGGCGTGGAAACCCGGACGGACTCGGAGCGAAGGTTACCGTGTCCGGCGGGCCTGTGGTGCAAACCCAGGAGATCGTGGCGGGCGGGCAGTATCAGTCGCACGGCGAGCCGATCCGGACCTTCGCCGCCGGGAGCGGTTCCATGAGCGTGGAAGTGCGGTGGCGGTCGGGGCGAGTCTCCCGGATGTCGGAAGCCAAGGCCGGTTGGATTCATGTTTTGGACGAATCGCAGGCGACGGAACCCGCAACGTCTCCGGCAGGGTTGGCATCGACGCCGAAAGCGACGGTTCCCGGCCTGTTCCGCGACGCGACGACCAACCTCGGTCATCGCCACCAGGAGGAACCCTTCGACGACTTCGCAAGTCAGCCCCAACTGCCGCGGCGTCTGGGGCAGGAGGGTCCCTCCGTGCTGGCAACCGACCTGGACAAGGATGGGAACGTCGACGTGGTCCTCGGGTCCGGTCGCGGTGGACGTCTGACGGTGAAGCTGGGCGACGGCAAAGGCGGCTTCCGGACCCTGGAGGCCGATGGACCGGAGCTTCCGGATGACCTGCTGGGTTTGGCCTTCCTGCCCGGGGCCGCGGAAGGCGACGGCGTGGTGGCCGGTGCGTTGGCCTCCTTCGAGTCGTCCATGACCAACGGTCCAAGTGTCCTGCGATGGCGTGTCACCCGCGAGGGCCTCCGTTCCCTGCCGCCGTTGCCGTCGATCGGGGCCAGTCCCTCCGCCTTGGCCGCGGCGGACTTCGACGGCGATGGCGACCTGGACCTCTTCGTGGGAGGTCGTGTGGTTCCCGGTCGGTGGCCCGTGCCCGCGTCCTCGATCGTCTTCCTGTCGGACGGCGGGACGATGCGAGCCGATCCCATGGCGAGGGAGGTGTTCCGTCGGCTCGGACTGGTCACCGCTGCGGTTTCCGGCGATCTCGATTCCGACGGGCGGCCCGAATTGGTGGTGGCCGCGGAGTTTGGGACGATCCGTGTCTTCAGCCGTCGAGAATCCGGCTGGGAAGATCGGACCCGTGCGCTGGGTCTCGAAAGCGGTGTCGGGCTGTGGAATTCGGTGGCGGTCGCCGACCTGAACGGAGACGGCCGACTGGACCTGATCGCCGGAAACGAGGGCTCCAACACCCACCGTACACTCTGGGGTCTGCCGGCGGTGTTCTGGAAGGA
>JAIXUV010000072.1 GCA_027483345.1 Verrucomicrobiales bacterium
AGGTTCGCTGCCGCGAATGCCTTACCCATCTGGGCAAAGATCTTCGCGCTTCCAAAATAGTGGTAGCCGCCATTCGAAGCACCTTTGAGTGCCTCTCTGTCCTTGACCGGAAGGACTTCCTCCAGAGCGCGGTCGAGCTTCTCTTGATCCGCTTTGGTTATACCCTCGATCCGCATGTCGATCGCAGCATAGCGCATTGGAGAGTTTTGTTCATATTGATCGTTCGCATAGACGGCCAACACGTTCTTCCCCTTCTTCAGGATACGGATCTGTTCCTTCTCGAGGACGATGGAACCATAAACCGGCTTGTCTTGCCACCAGATGTAGGTGTGCAGTTTGACGCCGTTCAGGTAAACGTGAAACCCCTGTCTCGCCAGATTCGAAATGCGATAGGAATCGAAGTTCAGATCATCAATTTCAAACGTGGTGCGCATCAACAAGAACTCGTGAGCTCCCCACTGGGAGGGAAACTTGTCCAAGGTGATTCCGCTGTGTTTCCAGACGCCCTTTCCAATGGGTGCCTTGCCTTGTTCCCAACCACTGTCATCGAAGTCGGGCATGAACCACTTCTCCATACCCGCAGGCAAGGTGATGTCACGGAATCTCCTATCGGTGTACTCTTCCAACTTGTCTGCCTTCTCGGTCGCATCCACCGTTGTGAAACGCCAAACCCGTTCCTCTGGCAGGGGCTTTCCAACCGGTTTCCAGTAATTCCCCCATTTCCATTCGTTGTCGAGAGTACCATCTCGTTTCAGCATGTGCGAGGTGCCGACGATTTCATTGTACTTATCCTGTTTGGGCTCTGCGGCAGCAATATCCTGATCCCAGAAGGGAGCCGTTTCCACCGCGATGACAGTACTCTTGAACTCAGGCAGGTCGGCGGGTGCAGCCATGGCTTTGCGAAACTCTTCGTTTTCGCTCTCGCCGCCCACTCCGAGAACGCCAATCACGAAAGGCAATTTCGGGGCCGAGAGATCCTTGCGCACATCGCGGATGAAGTGGGCTAAAAGTCGGGAGTATTCGTCGAATTTTCCGGGTTTTTCAGGACCGGGATAAGTGGTTCCATCGACCAGATCGTTGAAACCTTGGAGCCAAACAAATCCAGACAGCTCATATCCCTCTTTCTCATTGTATTCGGGGCAAACCCTTTTGGGATCCGCGAGCACCTTTTTGACATGATCAATCATCATTCTGTAGAACACCCCTGAGGCGGCATCCTTGTCCTCCCGCCACTTCTTCCGCTCGTTGGCATTCGGAATTCCGTGCGCGCCTTGCGGATGTTTGTCCCACAGCTCTTCGATTTCCTTGGGCAACTGGTATTGGCCAGCACTGGGCGGACGAAATTCAGTGTTGAGTGACCTACCACCCCAAGCGGTCTTGATGATCAGGATCGGCTCATTGAGCTCCTTCTCCATGTAGATTCCGAATGTGAACTCGGGGCCGATTTTGCCGCCATCCTTGGTGGGTTGTTCCCCACGTGCTCCAAAGCCGGTTGTCAACTTTCCCAGACCTTCGCCATTGGCACTACCATCGTAAGGGCCTGTCAGATAAGACATCCAAACCTTTTCACATACACGGGGAGTTCCGTCAGGATTCCGCATCTCCTTAAGTATGGGCGCAGTCAGCGGATCCTTGCCGATGTAGTCAAACGTGCTGACCATGGCGTGTCCTTCCATATTGGACTGACCTGCAAGGATGAACACCTTGAGCGGCTTGGCAAAAGAGGTCAGAGAAGAGACACACAGCAGTGCTGCGGCTAGAACTTGCTGGATATTCATGGCAACCTACAGGTTCGGAAAACGGTCAGTCCAAAACGGGTTTGGCTCTTGTCTGGAGACTCGGAGACTCCAATTCCACGGAAAGAATCAGGTCATCGTTCCATTTCTGCATCCACATTCTCAGATGGAATCGAGGGCGGGCGGTCACTCTTTCCGCGGAATCGGCAATCGAGTCGAGTTGGTAGGGGCGGAAACGCGAAAAGGTCAGCGGGACTTCCCGGCTTGGCCGGACCGTCTGAACCTGGCGAGCATTTCTCCTGCTTGGGCCGCCTGTTCGTAGGCGGTGCGGCCGGCGATGGATGCCGGACCGCGGGACTCAGGTGCCGAAGCAGCGGTCGCCGGCGTCGCCGAGGCCGGGGACGATGTAGCCCGAGCGGTTGAGGCGGCGATCCAAGGCCGCCGCGAACAGGGGCACGTCCGGGTGGACCTCCTGGAAGCGACGGACGCCTTCCGGTGCGGCCAGCAGGTGCACGCACCGGATCCGCTTCGCGCCTCGTTCCTTCAAGCCGGAGACCGTGGCGGCCACGCTGCCGCCCGTGGCCAGCATCGGATCCAGCACCAGCACTTCAGCCTTCTCCAGTCCGGCGGGCACGTTGAACAGGTAGCTGTGGGGCTCGAGCGTGGTCTCGTCGCGCTTCTGCCCGACGAACCCGACCGTGGCGTCGGGCACCGCTTCGAGGAACGCGGAGAGCATCGAGATCCCGGCCCGGAGCACCGGGACCAGCACCACCGGACGACGCAACACGACGCCGCGCGCAGCGCTCACCGGCGTCCGGATGGCGATCGAACGGCACTCCAGATGCCGGGTGGCCTCGTAGGCCATCAGCCTTGAGGCCTCGGTCACCGCCCGGCGGAACCCGGTCGTGTCGGTGGACTGGTCGCGGATCCGCGTGAGTGCCGCCGCCAGGAGCGGATGTTGTACGAGGATGATTCCGTCCATGGCGGCGATTCCGGGGCTAGTGGAGGTGGAGGGGCGAGATGAAATAGAGGCGTCCCTGCGGCAGCGGCGACTGCAGGGGGAATCCGAGGTCGACCTTCACGGTCTTCGCCCCGGACTGACCCAGCAGCGAGAAGAGTCCCGGGAAACGCATCGGAGGCATGTAGCTCACGAGGCGGGCCTGTTCGATGCCGGCCAGCGTCTTCGCGCGCTCGACCGCCACGTCGAAGTTGCCCAACTCGTCGACCAGCCCGATTTCCAGGGCTTGGTTGCCCGAAAGGATGCGGCCGTCCGCGAACTCCTGCCAGTTGGCGGAGAGCACGCGGCCGCCCTCGACGTTTTCCTTCTCGTTGAGGTCCGCGGCGTTGCGGCGGCCGTTGCGGACCACGGCCTTGAACCGGGCGTAGCTCTCGTTGATGAGGCCCTGCATGATCTTCTTCTCCTCGGGCAGTTCCTCCTCCGGCAGCTTCTCGCCGCTCATCATGTCCTTCAGCTTGCCGCTCTTGGTGATCTCCGGCCGGATGCCGACCTTGTCCATCAGGCCGCGGTAGTTGTAGCTGTGGAAGATCACCCCGATGCTGCCGGTCATGGTCAGTTCGTTGGCGACGATCCAGCGGCAGGGTGCGCTGACGTAGTAGCCGCCCGAGGCCGCCAGCGAGCCCATGGAAGCGATCACGGGGATGTCCTTGTTCTCCTTCTGGAAGCGTTCGATGAGCAGGTAGATCTCGTCGCTGGCCAGCACCTCGCCGCCCGGTGAATCGACCTTGAGGATCACCGCCTTCACCTCGTCCTCCGCCGCGCGGTCCAACTGGTCGCGCACCAGGTCCACCAGCGTGCGGTCGATCGACTCGATGTATTCGCCGGTGATCACCCCCTCGAGGCTGATCACCGCGATCCGATCCTGGGAATCGGCGTCCCGCACGACGACCTCATGCAGGTCGGACGCGGTGTGGGAACGCCCGTGGGCGAAGCTGTCCGGCAGAGAGAACTGCGAAACGGAGAAGAGGACGAGCACGCCGAGTCCGGCGACCAGGACCACGGCCAGCACGATCGCAAACCACATCCAGCCACCGCCACCGGAACGTTTCGGGGCCACGTGCGGAACCGGTCCGGCGTAGGTCGGGGCGGCAGGCGTTGCGGCAGGGGGAGCCGATGGAAGCGGCGGGGGAACCTGCGGCGGGACCGGAGGAATCTCGGACGCGGGAGGGTTGTTCGGATCGATCGGACCCATGATGGCCGAAACTACGGAGAGTTCAGCCGAGGGGCAAGTTGCCACGCGGGGATCTGCGTGGAACGAATGCGGGCTCGCTGAAAAACGAACCTCACGCCAAAACGCAAAGACGCCGAGGGAGCGCCGGAGCCGATGGTGAAACAGCGAGCAGTCTTTTGGGTCGGATTCGAGGCGGGGAATTGGCGGGTTTCCTCGCCTTGCACAGCAGCTTTGCGGCTTTGCGGCTTTGCGTGCGCGCCGCTAAGGCCTCGGCCCCCTACGCGGCGTCCATCATGGCACGGACACGACGGCACGCGGCCGCGATGTCGGAGGAGCGCAGGATGGCGCTGACGATGCAGACGCGTCGGGCACCCGCTTCGAGCACGGCCGGCAAGGTGGCCTCGTTGATGCCTCCGATCGCGAACCACGGCACGGAAACCGAGGAAGCGGCCCAGCGCACGTAGTCCAACGTGACCGGCCGCGCCGTCGGCTTCGTGCCCGTGGCGAAGACGGGGCCG
>JAIXUV010000110.1 GCA_027483345.1 Verrucomicrobiales bacterium
CGCGAAGGCGTCAAACCCAGCCGGGACTCCAGCGCATTGAAATCACGGGCGATCAACTCCGTGCCACACAGGATCGCATCCGCCTCCCGGTTGAGCCATCGGGTGGAGATGCGCTCGGAGAGGAAATGAATCCGATCAATCAATCCGGTGGGCTTCCTCTGGGCCGAGACCAGATGGTGAATCTTTACCGTCAAGGCGGCCGAATCCCGACGCGCGATAAATCGGGCTGGCCAGATCTCGTAGACAAATTGCGCGCAACTCAGGATGAGGTCGTATCGACCAGAAGGAACACCCCTCAGAGGAGAGAGAGCCCGCCACGCATAAACCGGGAAAAAGCGCCACGGAGTTCCAAGATACTGATTAGGATCAAAGAGGGAATCCGAACTCCACAAGAAACTCTTTGGAAATAGGGATTGAAATACCGGGAGCGCAGACTGACCAATCAAGAAGTCAACCTGCGCCCCAGCCTGAATCCAATGATTTACTACGCCAGAGAAGTACGTCTGAACGCCGGAAATGGATTTCCGGTCTATGGCCGTATTATAAACTATCAGAATTTTCAATGACTACTGCACTTCCTTGATTCTGTAGAAGCGAGCACCGCCGGGTTGGGTCGAGTCAAAGTGCCGATAGGAGCCTGAAGACGCGACAAATGGATCAGAGAAGTTCGTCCAAACTCCCGAAGGCAATGAATCCGTCACCTGAATCTGATAACGAAGCCCCGGGGTCACCGTCCAGATCAACTCCACCGCGGGACGGATTTCAGCCGCCACAATAGTTGAAAAGCCATCCAACTCAATAATGCGGGGCCCACTCCAGAATCGGTTTGCCCGATCCGTAAATTCAGCACGAAACTCTTGAGCCAGCAACGGTCCAACATTGGCAGATAGAACTAAGCGTTGCGCATAATTCACAAAAGAATACGGATGGGTAGGAGTAAACTGGTAAATCAGTTGAAAACCAGCCGTTGTCCCCGCAGTCTTGGCGAACAGTTTGAAGGTCCCAAACTCCCGACCGTTATCAACATCAGCACCATCTCCCTGCGCATACAAATTGAACGACCTCAAGATCACCGGCGCCGGAGTCTTCCACTCCACAAAATGAACATAACCAGCCGGCCTTCCGTCTGTGAAAATGTGATCAAATAGTTGCGCCCCAAAAACAGTAGGCAAGCGCCCACCAAACGCATTCTCGATATGATACGGCTCAGCTTCGCCACTATGACTCGTGATGACAGTACCCGAACTCAGATCCCAAAGGTCATTCGGGGAGCCAATTTCAATGATCCCTTGTGCAAAAGACTGCAGCGCCAGCAGACTTGAGGTTAGGATAAGCTTACGAATATTTTTCATAAATCTTGTTTCAGGTTCACCAAACAATTTTACCGCCACTCAAATTCAAGTACCCTGTTTATTGAACTCAAGGACACAGATTGAATTCGCATACGGGTAACGAAATCTGTACGGATGCTCCACAGCCGTCATAAGGTCACATTGCTTCCACCGAGAAAAACCATACCTCACCAAGAAAGTCTGTCGGACCGGAGAAAGCTCTCCAGCGGAGATTAACTGATCCAATTCAGGATTGTAGCCGAGGGGAACCGTGATTACGAGAAGACCGCGTGGTGATAGAATCTTTCTACAATGAAAGACCGCGTCCCGAATTTTCTCTCCAGAGGAACTAGCAGCATTGTCATCAAAGCCGATATGCTCAAAAGTTGAGATAGACAAAATCAAATCATATTCACTCTCAGACTTGAAGTCAACAATATCGCAATTCACCACCCCTTCACCAGCCTCAAACTTGTCCACAATCCTGTGTCGAACTTCCCAATAATGGGAGATCACATTCCCCACTTCCAAAACTCGACTAGCTTCAACCTTATCAAGAAACGATTTAGCTATCGGGATTTCAACAATTCTTTCACCCGCCCAAGTCACATTGTATCGATGATAAAATCCTTCCAACTCAATACCATTCCAATGAAACTTCTCCCGCTTCAAAAAAGGTAAAACAAAGGGAGCGCTCACCGAACGCAGAGGCTTGAGGACTACCTCCGACCACCCGAAGCGAAGGACGAACCACCTGAACTTGTTCAGAAAGCCACTATAAAGGTGCGAAGCCACGTGCAAGAATTCTGAAGCAGAAGACCACCCAAAGGCAACTCGGAATGATTGCGATACTTGGACAACTCTCTCCTTCAAATCAGGGCTCCCAGCTTGCACCTTCTCAACCGTGTCAATGATCTCGCAAGCCGCCGAGAAGCGGCGTTTGAACGTCGGTTGCGGAGTCGACCTGAAGCCGGAATGGGTCAATCTCGACGTCATTGATTTTGGCGGGAACCAAGTGTGGGACCTTAACCGGTTTCCTTGGCCCTTCCCGGACAACCACTTCGACGAGGTTTATGCCTCCCATGTCCTCGAGCACATGGGGAACTTCAACGCCGTGGTCACCGAGATCTGGCGGGTGTGCCGCCACGGCGCCGTGATCACCGTCAAGGTCCCCTTCTTCCTCAGCACCAAGTTCTACTCCGAACCGGACCACCGGATCCCCTTCGGCATCCGCTCGTTCGACAACTACGAGGACATCCGAGGCCGCCGTCTCCGCTTCTACGAGAAGTGGAAGCTCGGCCAGCGCACGAACTACGGCAGCCCCGCCCGGTTCGTCGTGGAGTCCAAACGGTTCCATTTCTCCAATTTTGCGGTCCTGCGTTGGCTGAATTTCTTCATCAACCTGGAACCCGTCCTCTTCGAGCGCTTCTTCGCCACGCTGATCACCCCGGAGGAGGTTCACTTCCGTCTGCGCGTCTCGAAGGACGCGTAAATCCTGGACGAGGGGGGATTCCTTCCCACGCGGAGGCGCGGCGCGTGCGGAGGATGGAGTTCCCGCCGCCCATGTCGCCGACGGCTCCTGGAAGCCCCTCCCCTTCGCGGCTTTGCGGATTTGCGTGAGGCTCCTCCGGGGCAGCTCAACCGTTCCCCGTCACCGCCGGGTCGCCAGTGGTGAAGTCCCGTCTTCCGTCCGGTCGGAACACCACGGCGCGCACGCCGCAGCCGCGTCGTCGGGTCTCCGCGATCGCCCACAACCGGGCCGAGGAGGCGTCGCCCACCTCGACCTCGGCACACGGCGCGAGCAACCCGTCGCGCCCGACTCGGAACAGGACCACCCGCCAACCCGACTCGGACGGGAGCTCGACCACCTGGGAAAACCGGATCACATCCCCAACCTCGCAGACGGGGTGGGACATCGGCAGGGAGACCGTCCTTCAGGTCACCACCGAATGGATTTCCACGAGCCCGGCATCCGACCATCGGCCTTCCTTGGGACGGTCCTGTCCCTTCACCTTGGCCACGAACAGGCGGGAGCCGTCCGCCGAGAACCGCACCTGGCTGATGCGATGTTTGGCGTCCGTGGTGAACACGGATTTCCCGGTCGCCGTTTCGAAAAGGGCCAGGTTCCACGTTCCCTGGAAAAGCCGTCCGGCCATCACGAAGAGCCCGGCTTTCGGGTGGAAC
Organism: Verrucomicrobiales bacterium; assembly: GCA_027483345.1. Classification (GTDB taxonomy): domain Bacteria; phylum Verrucomicrobiota; class Verrucomicrobiia; order Limisphaerales; family UBA9464; genus SXXZ01. The sequence goes on from JAIXUV010000110.1 coordinate 3,516, forward strand.
TCCAGCGTCTCCATGAGTCCCTGCCCGCTCTCGCCTTCATGGGTCTGGTCGAGCTTCTTCCCGCTGCGCCAATCGAACCGCTGCCAGCGCTGGACGCCGTTGCCTGCCATCGGATCCGCCATCGGTCCCATCCCGCAGGTGTAGATCTCGGATCCGTCCGGACTGAAGGTCAGGTCGAAGACGCCGCCGACGAAGTGGTGGCTCTTGATGACGCCCCAGCCGGTGAGGTCGTCCGTCTTCCATCCGCCGACCTGATGGCCCGTTCCCACCTCCCACACGCGGACCTCGCCCATCAGGTTGCCGGCGGCCACGAGGGAGCCGTCCGCGGAGACGGCCACCGCCTGGGTCGGCGGAACGTGCGGAAAGGCGCAGAGGAGTTCCCCGGTGGCCGTGTCGTACACCCTCACCGAAGGCTCGGTCTCCGGCGCGGGTTCATAGCGGTAATCCCCGACCTCATAACGCCCCGTCACCGTCGCCACCCTCCGCCCGTCCGCGGAGACCGCCATGTCCCACGACCAGAACTGGTGCGCCTTCACCGCGCGGATCTCCTTCCCCTCGGTCAGGTCGTGCCAACGCAGCGTGCCGTCGTAGCCGCCCGAGACCACGGTCCTGCGGTCCGGCAGCAACGCCACGGAGGAGGCGTAGCTTTCGTGGCGTCCGACAATCCGCGGCGAGCCGGCTTCCGCGTCGAGGACGGTGATCGATCCGTCCTGTCCCGCGGCGAGCAGGAGCGATCCGTCGGGTGTGGCGTCTAGGGCCAGCACGGGCGACGGCAGACGGAATTCCCGGAGGCGCTCGATGCGCGGAACCGCCTTCGTCGGCGGGGTCTTCGGTGCGTTCTCGGACATGGCGGGTTTGGGGGAAGCGGTTCAGGCCAGCACGCCACGGATCGGTTCGGCGCGGTCCTCCACGCGATGGAGGGTCGGCAGGTCGCCGAGGTCGTAGGGCGCATGCGGGTCGATGCCCAACGCCGTGAAGATCGTCGCGAAGAGGTTCTTCTCGTCGTGGGCGGAACCGACGACGTCCACGCCGTCGGCATCGGTCTCTCCGACCACCACGCCGCGACGGATGCCGCATCCGGCAAGGGCGAGCGACCAGGCGTTGGGATAGTGGTCGCGTCCGCGGGCCTGGTTCATCCAAGGGGTCCGGCCGAACTCCCCCATCATCACCACCAGCGTGTCGTCGAGCAGGCCGCGCTCCTCGAGGTCGGTGATGAGGTTGAAGGCGATGCGGTCGAACTCGGGCACCAGCATCTGGTAGATCTCGTTGTGGAACACGTGGGTGTCCCAGGGCATTCCGTTGGCGACCATGACGAACGGCGCGCCGTTCTCAACGAGGTGCCGTGCCTGGAGTGCGTGGAGACCGAACGCGCCGGGCCCATAGCGCTCGCGGTCGCGGGCGGGAAGCCGGTCGAGGTCGAAGAGATGCGCGCAGCTCATCAGGCCCTTCACCCGCTCGAAGACGGCGTTCTGGGAGGCCGCGGCGGCGGAGCGTCGTTCGTTCTCATAGCGTTTGGCGAAGAACCGGCGCAGCGCCGAGCGCGCCTCGTGGTCCTCGGTGGTCATGTCCGCCTGCCGCACGGCGTTCTCGATGCGGTACTCGCCGCCGACGCGGACCGGACCGTACTGCGCCCCGAGCCAGCCGGCCCAGTTGCCGGCCTTGAACTCCTTAAACTCGTTCCCCTCGGGACAGGGATCGAGCAGGATGAAGTTAGGGACCGGGTTCTCGAGGTGACCCAGCTGCTGGGCGAGCACGGAGCCGAGCGTGGGCCGGATGAACGGCGGCCTCGGAGCGGACCCGCGGTTCAGCAGGTCGATGCCCTGGAGGTGTTCGCTCTGGTTGGTCTTCATCGACCGCACCACCGCGAGCCGGTCGGCGATGCCGGCCAAACGCGGCATGAGTTCGCCGAAGTGCACCCCGGGGATCTTCGTGGGGATGCTGCGGAACGGTCCGCCGCTGACCCGGCCGGGCTTGGGATCCCAGGTCTCGAACTGGCTCGGTGCGCCGCAAAGCCAGAGGAGGATGCACTTCTTGGCCTTCTTCCGGACGGTTTCCGCGAAGGTCGGCACCGAGAACAGTCCCGCCCAACTGGACACCGAGACGGCCCCCGCCGTCGCCATGCCGGTGAGGAAACGTCGGCGGTGCAGCACATGGTCCGACTCGCCGCAGAGGGATCCGTTCAGGCCGGGGATGGACTCGGGAAGCGGCATCGGTTCAGTGGTTGGTCTGGAATTCCGGCGAAGTCAGCAGCGCCCAGAGCAGCTGCTTGGTCCCGGCTTCGACGGTGCGCGAGGCGAGGAAACCGGCCGCCTCGCGGACCTCGTCCTTCGCCGCGGTGCGACCGAGCACGATCCGGATGGCTTCGGCCGCGCGCTTCGACGGATCGGGGATGCCGGCCAACCGACGCATGAGGCCTCCGTCCCGGGGTTCCAGGAGCGCGTCGAATCCGGGCGCGTTGGAGAGGAAAAGCGCCTGTTGCAGCGTGGCGTTGTACTCGGTCGGAAACAGGTCCGGGAACTGCCGGACAAACGCCCGACGCAGGTCGCGGTCCGTCGCCTTCACGGCGTCGCCGGCCGCCGTCAGCTGGACGATCGACCGGTACAATGCCTCGGCCGAAAGAGGCTTCTCCGGACCGCAGGCGAAGGCATCGGCGGGCGGCGCCTTGGATCCCTTGGGACGCGAATCCATCGCGTAGGCCCGGGTGAGCGCCAGCGTCCGGATCAGGCGGCGGACATCGTTTCCATGGGCTTGGAAATCCGCGGCCAACCAGTCGAGCAGGTCCGGGTGGCTGGCCGGATGCTTGGAATCCATCAGCTCCACCGGATGGACCAGCCCGCGGCCGAAGAGCATGGCCCAGACGCGGTTGACCATGGCCCGGGCGAGGAGCGGGTTGTCCGTGGTGACCGCTTCCGCCAGCGCGGCACGGCGGGAGAACAGCGGCTCCGCCGGAGCCGGAACGGGTCCCTTGTCGGTGGTGGGCGGAACCTTGTAGCGGGCCGGTTCGTCGACCTCCTTTTCGCCTTCCTTGGGCCAGGCCTCGTCGATACGACGGCCGTTGAACAGGGTCATGAGGGCCGGCTGCGACTCCTTCTTGAGGTTCGCGAACGAGACGAACCCTCCGATGGCCGACTCCGCCAGGCCGGGCCCCTTCGGCGTGTCCACGTTCCGGGTCCGGTTGAACGCCGCGACCAGGCCCCAGTAGTGGGCCTGCTTGATCTCGCGGGCGATCATGTGGTCGTGGCATTGGGCGCACTGGATCTGGACGCCGAACACCAGGGGCGCGACCGCCTCGGCCATGGCCTGCGCGTTGCCCTTGCGCTCGTACAGGAACCACGCGGCGCCCCGCTCCTCCGGATTGCGCGGCCGCGCCACGATCAGCTCGTGCAGGACGCCGTTCCAAGGGCGGTTCTCCCGGAAGGACGCCTCGAGGTAGTCGAACCAGCCGTTCTGGCGCCGCTGGTCCTCGAAGTCGCCGCGCCGACGTCCCATCAGCACCACGTCGAACACCTCCGCCAGATGCCGCGGATGCTCCGGCGACGCCAGCAACCGGTCGACCCAACGCCCGTGGCGTCCGGGTTTCCGGTCGGCCAGCGCCTCGGCCAATTCCGTCTCGGTGGGAATCCGGCCCACCAGGTCCAGGTGGAGCCGGCGCAGGAACGCCGCGTCGTCGGCCGCATCGGACGGCCGCACCTTGCGCTCCTTCCATCCGAGTTCCAGGAACCGGTCCACAACCCGTGTCGGGGAAAGATCCGACGGCGGTGTCCAGACCGGCGGTTTCCGTGGCGGCGCCGATGCGGCCACGGCCGGCACACCATTGGACACCGGCGTTCCGTCGGAGGCCTTCTGACGCTGGATCCAGGTCCGGACCAGGCCGATCTGCTCATCGGTCAACTGCCCCTTCGGCGGCATGTGGGGATCGCCTCCCGGGGCGAGGACCTTCAACAGCAGGCTGTCGTCCGGACGCCCCGGAACGATCGCCGACCCGCGGTCGCCACCCCTCAGGATCGAGGCGAAGTCGCCGAGATCGAGTCCGCTCTTGGTCTTCACGCCGCTGTGGCAATTGCCGCAGCGGTCGCGGAACAGCGGTTCGACGTGGTCCCTCCAGAACGGATCCTCGGCGGCGGAGAGCCTGCCGACCATACACAGGAGAGCCCAGGCGACACCGAACCCCACCCTGGCGGCGCGGACATGCGGTTGGAGTTGGAAGTACGTCTTCGGCACGGTCGTGTTCGGCACGGGAAAGGTAGTGGAGGAACTTCGGCGGAAGCTTGGCCACTTTGTGCGACACATCAAGACGCCGCGTCAGGAACCCGCACAGGAAATCCGGCCGATTTCCAGCGGACCTGGAACGCCTGCCTGCCTTGCCGCCAGCAAACCGTCCCAAACCAACAAAACGGGGCGGACCTGGTGGTCCGCCCCGTCTGCTTTCCGGCCGATGGCCGGAGTCGAAATCGTCTCAGCCCAACTGGGCGAGGACGTCCTTCACCGCAGCGAAGTTCGGAAGGTCCTTCGGCGTGGCGGTCTGCTCGGCATAGGCGATCTTGCCGTCCTTGCCGACGACGAACGCGGCGCGCGCCGAGGTGTCACCGATGCCGGCGAGGCCCGGGAACAGGACGTCGTAGGCCTTGGTGGTCTCCTTGTTGAGGTCGCTCACCAGGGTGATGCCGATCTTGTGCTGGGTCGCCCAGGCTTCCTGTGCGAACGGGCTGTCGACGCTGATCCCGACGACTTCCGCGTTCAGGCCGCTGTACTGGCTCAGGCCCGCGGTGATGTCGCACAGCTCCTGGGTGCAGACGCCGGTGAAGGCGAGCGGGAAGAACAGGATGACGGTGTTCTTCTTCCCGAAGTTGGCGCTCAACTGCACGTCCACGAGACCGGTGGAGTTCTTCGACTTCAGCTTGAAGTCCGGGGCGGCGGATCCGACGGCGATAGGCATATGGTTCAGGTAGGTTTTGTGTGTTTTCCGAAAAGGAATCCTAGCGGTACGGCGGGAGGCCCGCGGTGTCAAATTCCGGATGGGCATCCCGGTCTTCCGCCGACGGGCATGGGATCAATAGGCGCGGCGGAGATGGCTCGGCAGGACGTTCAGTTCCGCGCGGTACTTGGCGACCGTACGGCGGGCCAGGATGATCCCCTTCTCCTTCAGCTTGCTCACCAACTGGTCGTCGGACAGCGGCTTGGCGCGGTCTTCGCCGGAGATGAGGTCGGAGAGGATGTTCTTCACCGAGGTGTTGGACATGGTCTGCCCGTCGGAGGTGGCCACGCCCGAGGTGAAGAAGTACTTCATCTCGAACAGGCCCTGCGGGGTCTGCATGTACTTGCCCGAGACCGCACGGCTGACGGTCGTCTCATGGACACCCACCACCTCGGCCACCTGCACCATCGTCATCGGCCTCAGGTGCTCCACGCCCCGCTCCATGAACTCGCGCTGCCGCTTCACGATCTCGCGTCCGATGTTCAGGATGGTGCTCTGGCGCTGGTGGAGGCTCTTGATGAGGAACTTGCCGGCCTTGATCTTGTCCCGGATGTACTCGCGGACCTCGGCCGAGGTCTCCGCCTGGGCCAGCAGGTCCTTGTAGGTGTTGCTGATCCGGAGGTGGGGCATGAACTCGTCGTTGCTGGAGACGGTGAAGTCCATGCGTTCCCGCTTCTCCGCCAGCGGCAGGAAGTCCCCGAGCAGCCAGCGGTTCGCCCGCGCCCG
>JAIXUV010000160.1 GCA_027483345.1 Verrucomicrobiales bacterium
GTCGAAACCGGTGGGGAGAGGAGAGGTGGGCGGGGTCCGCTTCCGGGCATGCCATCGCAAACCCCGCCCACGTTGCGTTCTTCGGATTCCACCGACCGGGACGCCTATTCGACCCGGGCGGAGATGTTGCCGTCTTCGAGGCGGACCTGGCTCAAACGGAGTTTCCCATCCGATTCCAGGGAGATGAACGCGTTCCCACCCGACGGGGCCGGAATGCTGATGCGCCGGGTCGCGGGATCATAGCTGCCGGCCACGGGGGTCGAGGGACCACCGAGGGAGGCGGAGGCCGAAGGCCGGACGAGGATCTCGGGCGGATTCGGGGATCCCTTCACCGGTGAGGCGAGGTACGGGAAGCGGTCCGGGAAGAACGAGGCGTTGACGGTCGCACCGTCCGTGAAGGGCAGCGCGCCGCTGGGCGCGTTGGTGGCGGGAAGGAGCGCGCCCATGACGACGCGCAGGGCCATGTCCACGACGTCGTCGCCGGGGCGACGTCCGTTCGGGAATCCGGCGAGGTCCCCGGCGAGCACGCCCATGTTGGCCTGACGCTCACGCGGCGTGGGCGGGATGGAGGTGTTCAGCCGTTGCATCTCGCCGATCGAGCCGTTGGCGTTCAATCCCGCGACGCCGGTGACGAAGACGCTCAGCAGGTCGTTCCTCGGGAAGCTGATCGGGGCGCGCACGCCGGCGGCGCCGTAGAGCAGCTCGATGATCGCGGGCAGCGTGGGATGGGTGACGTAGTCGGCGAACTGCAGGTCGTCCTTCGGTTCGCTCGCGTTGAAGCGGTCCTTGTCGCGCAGTCCGATGACGACCTCGTTCACGAGCGGCATCGAAAGCCGGGAAACCTGCGTGGACGTCTCTCCGGACACGCGGCTGGCCGTGGTCCAGGCGCCGATCACCGGTCCGTTGGTGCCGACCAGGAATTCCGTGGGCAGCTCGAGAACGAGGGCGGTGACGTTCTTGTAGCGGAGGCTGTCGCGGTTGGCGTCCTCAGGCCCGAGCGGGCTGGTGGAGATGTTGATGAGGTCGAAGGTCTCCCCGAGGTTGACCACGAACGGGTCCTTGCGCTGCCCGACGAAGAGGCGTCCGCGGCGGTCGGTTCCCGGCAGCGTGATCTCGTAGATGTAGGCGTTCGCGTAGGCGTCGTAGTCGGGGAAGGTCTTCGTGCCGACGAAGTCCTGTGGCTTCGTGAAGGTGGTGGAACCGCCGGCCGCGTTGGCGATCGGCGTGACGGCGCCGGTGCGGCGCGGGCCGCGCACGAGGCCAAGCGTGTAGGTCTGGTCGACGAGGAGCGCGCCCTGGTCGGCGGCGGTCACCGGACCGACGGCGAGCACAGGGACGTCGTTGGTCCGGCGGTTGCCCTCGGGACCGACCGGCAGGCCGAAGCCACGCGGGGTGTTCGTGAAACGGAACCGGAAGGTGAGGTCCTCCACGGCGTCGCCGTTGTTGTCCACGTGGATCTCGTACACCGCGTCCGGATCGAGCTGGAAGTAGTTGGGACCGCCGTAGGCGTCCTGCAACGGCAGGTAGTTCGCGACCAGGGTCACGTGGTTGCTGCGGCCGGGTTCGTAGCTGTTGAACAGGTAGAAGTCCGAACAGTCGAGCTTCGGCGAGGCGGTGATGAGCGGGGCTTCGCGGTGGCTGGAAGCCGACGCGACGACGGGGCACAGGGCCACGATGGAGACGGTCAGGAGTCGTTTGAGCATAGGGATCCTTGGAATCGCCCTTCGCGGGCGACACCACCTCAACGCCGGAACACGCCGGTTGGATGCATCGGAGATTCGGACTGGGAAATGCACGCCGAGACGTCCGGTAGGACGGCCTGGCGGCCATCGACTCCCGCACGGGACCGACACCGGATCCCGAAGGCGGAGCCGTCTCCGCGAAAATCCTGCATCCCGAACGGTCCGGGCGGCGTTGTCTCCGGCATGTGGCCCATGTTGCGGAGACCCGGCTGCCGCGCACGGCCGGGGAATTGGGGATTGGCGCGACGTCCGCCTCCGGCGAGGTTCCCGCCTGAAGGCATGGAGAAGGTGGAACCATTGGACGACGTCGCGTTGTTCGCCCGGATCAAGGGCGGCGACGCGGACGCGTTCGCGGAGTTCTACGACCGCCACTCGAGCCTGCTCTTCGGCGTCGCGATGGGAATCCTGGGCGAATCGCATGAGGCGGAGGACGTCCTCCAGGACGCCTGCGTCCTCCTGTGGGAACGTGCCCCGCTCCATGATCCACGCCTCGGGAAACCGCTGGCCTGGGCCGTCACCCTCACCCGCAACAAGGCGATCGACCGCCTGCGCGCCCGCCGGAGGGCGACCGGCCTGATGGAGGCCGTGGCGGCCGAGACCGAGCCGGTGGCCGCGTCCCCGGAGGAGACATCGCGGGCGACCAGCGCGGGCGAGGAGGCGGAAGCGATCCGCAATGCCCTCGAGACGCTTTCCGAGAGTCAGCGGGAGGCGCTGCGGCTGGGCTATTTCCTCGGGCTCACACAACAGGAGATCGCCGGGCGCCTCGGGTTGCCTCTTGGCACTGTCAAGGCGCGCATGCGCCGTGGCATGGTCGCCCTCCGGGACGCGATGGAAGGCCGCCTATGAACTTCACCAACCTCCAGGAACTCGCGGTCGCCTACGCGCTGGGCGCGATCGAACCGCGCGAGGCCGCCCTGTTGGAGCAGATCGCCGCGGGCAATCCCTCCGTCCAGGCCGAAATCGGTGCGTTGCTGGAGACCGCGGCCGCGCTGGCCGCCTCGGGATCGGTCCCCGTCGCCCCGGAGCCGTCGCTGCGCGGACGCATCCTCGACCGGATCCGTTCAACCCCCCAGTTGCGACCCGCTTCCCCCGACGCGTCCCTCGCGGCCACGGGCTTCCACTTCAAGCCCGCCGGCTCCGAAGACTGGAGGAAGGGACCCGGCAAGGGCCTGAGGTACCGCGTGCTGTCGGTCAGCAAGGACCTCGGCTACTGGATGCTCCTGCTGGAACTCACACCCGGAGGCGTGATCCCGACCCACGACCACCGTGGGTCCGAGCAGGTGTACCTGCTTTCGGGCGACCTGCAGACCCAGGGTCGGACACTGGCTCCGGGCGACTTCCTCCATTCCGAACCGGGCACGATCCACCAGGAGCTGGTTTCGCCCAGCGGCTGCATGGCGATCCTGGTCGAGAAGGCACCGGATCGGGTCCTGGCCGCCGTCTAGCGTGCCGGGATCCTTCGGGTCCCGTCGCCGCCTTCCCGGCGAACCCGCTGCGTTTCTAGGCCTGTGGGCAACTTTCCCAACGCGCCTCTTGAATCCACTTCGCTCGTTCCTAGAGTGCCGACCTCCGCGCCGACTTCCATGAGCGAACCGAAACCCGCCGTCCCGACTCCTCCCGCACCCTGGGACATCGCCGCCGCACGCACCCTCTACAACGTCGACCGTTGGGGTGCGGGCTACTTCGACATCAACGCCGCGGGCAACGTCATCGCGACGCCGCTCCGCGATCGGGGCGCCGAGGTCGAGATCGCGAACATCATCGAGGAGGCGCGCGCGCGGAACCTGAAGTTCCCGCTGCTGATCCGGTTCCAGGACATCCTCCGCGACCGCGTCACGCACCTGAACACCGCGTTCCGCAACTCCATCGCGGAGTTCGGCTACAAGGGTTCCTACCGCGGCGTCTTCCCGATCAAGGTCAACCAGCTCCGCGAGGTCGTTGAGGAGATCCTCGACGCCGGCAAGCCCTTCAACTTCGGCCTCGAGGTCGGATCCAAGCCCGAGCTCTACGCCGGCATGGCGCTGCAGGACCAGCCGGGCGGGCTCATCATCTGCAACGGCTACAAGGACGCCGCGTTCATCCGCCTCGCCCTCCAGGGCATCAAGCTGGGCAAGAAGGTCATCATGGTGGTCGAGAAGCTCGAGGAGCTCCGCCACATCATCACCGTCTCCAAGCAGGTCGGCGTGGAACCGATGATCGGAATCCGCGCCCGCCTCCTGAGCAAGGGCGCCGGCAAGTGGGCCGAGAGCGGCGGCGAGAACGCCAAGTTCGGCCTCAGCACCGCGGAGCTGCTCGCGGCCGCCGAACTCCTCCGCGCCGAGAACCTCACCCAGGGCTTCCGGCTGCTGCACTTCCACATCGGCTCCCAGGTGCCCGACATCCTCACGGTCAAGAAGGCCGTCCAGGAGGCCGCCCGATTCTACGCGAAGCTCCAGAAGATGGGCTTCCCCATCGAGTTCATCGACGTCGGCGGCGGTCTCGGCGTGGACTACGACGGCTCCCGTAGCGCCTTCGACAGCTCCACGAACTATTCCCTCCAGGAATACACCAACGACATCGTCTATTACGTCGCGGACGTCTGCAACGCCGAGGGGGTGCCCCATCCGGACATCGTCAGCGAGTCCGGCCGCGCCCTCGTCGCGCACCACTCGGTGCTCGTCGTCGAGGTCTTCGGCTCGATCGACAAGACCCGCCAGGAGATCGAGTTCCAGTACGGACCCAACGAGCACCGCCTGGTGAAGGAGATGCTCGATATCCGCGAGAACCTCGCGAAGCTGAACAAGCTCGAGGCCTTCCACGACGCGTTGGAGCGCAAGGAGGATGCCCACCAGATGTTCACGCTCGGCGTGTTGGAGCTGCCGGAGAAGGCCAAGATCGAGACGCTCTACTGGGACATCTCCAAGGCCGTCGTGGAGACCTTCCGCGGACAGGCCTACATCCCGGAGGAGATCCGCAAGCTGGAGGACAGCCTCGGCGACCAGTACCTCTGCAACTTCTCCGTGTTCCAGTCGCTGCTCGACCACTGGGCCCTGGGACAGCTCTTCCCGATCATGCCGGTCCACCGGCTGCTCGAGCGCCCGACCCGCGAGGGCACCCTGGTCGACATCACCTGCGACTCCGACGGCTGCATCAACAAGTTCGTCGACCTCCGCGACGTCCGCGACACGCTGCCGCTGCATGAGCTGCGTCAGGGTCCCGGCGGCCAGGAACCCTATTACCTCGGGTTCTTCCTCATGGGCGCCTACCAGGACATCATGGGCGACCTGCACAACCTCTTCGGACGCGTGAACGAGGTGCACGTGTTCCTCGAACCCGACGAGCCGTGCGGCTACTACGTCGAGGAGGTCATCGAGGGCAACACCATCAGCCAGTGCCTCACCTCCGTGCAGTACGACGAAGGGGAGCTGAAGCGGCAGATGAAGGCCCAGGTGGACGCCGCCATCAAGAGCGACAAGCTCAAGCCCACCGAGGGAATGCGCATCCTGGACGAGTACGAGCGCGGCCTGAAGGAGTACACCTACCTGAACATCCATCCGACCTGAGTCGGCGGATCGGGTGACCGGTGGAATCGCAGGGGGACCCGCCTTCCAGGATCCCTGTCGTTTGCGGATCGATCGGAATCGGCACTCAAGGACCCGGGTATTGGGTCCGTTGAACCACTGCAGGTTTCAACCTCTTCCCATGTCCCGTCTCCGACCCGATCCCCGCCGCGCCGAGCGGAAACGCCAGCAGTCCCTCCAGGCCGGGACCTTGTTCCTTATCCTGGCCGGCTTCGCCGGGGTGTTGGTGTTGGTCCGATGGGATTCCCAGCAGAACGGCGGATCCGAAGCCCCCCTTCCCCCGGCTCCGTCCACGAACGCGGCCGCCTCCTCCGCTACCGCCTCGGGCCCAACGAATCTGGATTCGGCCGTCCCGACGAAGACGACTCCACCGGCGACGAATCCCGGACCCGCCCAATAGGGTCGGACAGCCGGCAACCTGCCGTCCCAAGGCCCACTACGGATTGCCGGACGGCTCCACGAGCACTCCGCGGTAGTAGCGGCCTTCCGTCACGTCGTCCGATTCGGTCCACACGGCCTCACCGGTTTCCAAGGTCAGGGTCCCGCGCGTTTCCCAGGTGGTCAGGTTGGTGGAAGACTCCAGCCGCACCCGGGATCCCTCGGGTCCTGCGATCCGCAGTTCCGGCATCGACTTGCCTTCCGGACGTCGGAGCGACAGGCGGAATCCGTCGACCACCGCGCCCGCGCCGCCGTCGTTGTCCGTCAGGGTCACCGTCACGCGATTCAAGGTTCCCAGGGTCGTCTCCCCGGTTTGCGAACCCAAGGCGACTTGGAAGGTCTCGCTCGCCTCCGGTGTCGTGTCGTCGCGCAGGGTGATGAAGATCGGCTTGGCGGTCTCGCCCACGGCGAAGGAGACCACGCTGGAGGCGGCAACGTAGTCGCTCCCGGCGGTGGCGGACACGTTGACGGTGGAATAGCGGACCGTGGCCGGGATCAGCACGCCGCCGGTCCGGGTTATCCAAACCTCTGCGCGCCCTGCGTTTTCCGCGAACGACCGATCTGCGTAGAACGCGAACTCGCTGTCGGTGTTCCGGATGGTCAGAACGGCCGCCGCCGGGGTTCCCAACGTGGCGCCCACCGGCGATTCCAATACCAGGTTGACCGTCTCATCCGAATCGATCACCGCGTCGTTCACCACCGGGATCGTGACCGTCCTCGAAGCCACACCCGCGGCGAGGGACACGCTGACGGTGGTCGCGGTGTAGTCGCTGCCCGCGGTGGCGGTGCCATCGGAGGTCCTCAGGGTTGCGCTTGCCGGGAGCAGGGTTCCGCCCTCGCGCTGGACGACCACGGAAGCGAGTCCTGCGTTCTCGAGAACCGTGTAGTTCGTTGTGGAGAAGCGGAGGCGGCAGTCGTCCTCGAGGATGGTGACCAC
>JAIXUV010000143.1 GCA_027483345.1 Verrucomicrobiales bacterium
AGGTCGGCGGCGGAGATGTCCTTGCCCACGCCGAACGGATTCAGGCGCGGGTAGGCGGCGAACTTCTTCGAGATCTTGTGGGCGGAGGCTTTGCTCATGGTCGGGACGATCGGTTTGCGTCCGCAGTGTGGTGGCCGGCGCCAAAGGAAAAAGGGAAAACCTCGCGGCGGCGGCGGGTCCGGATCGGTTCAGGGGACCGAGTCGGCCGTCGGTTCCGATTCGGCGGCCGCCGTTGGTGCCGCGATGAGGAACGTCTCGTTGAACGCCAGCCGGACCTGCAGCCGGATTACACCGGGCTTCGCATTGAACAGGTCGACGCGGAACAGACGGCGTTCCAGGTCGGGGAGGAAATCCACGAGCTCGGCCTTCCCCTGCGCCCAGGTGTCGTCCGATGTAAGGTAGGTGCCCCACCAGTTCTCGCGTTCCTCGCCCTTATCCCGCCATGGCGGCCGGCCCACACCCCGCGTATCGAGGACCATCCAAAGCACCACGTGGTCCCGGCGGCTCCGGACCTTCCAGGAATCCGCGGTGACCCGAGTTCGCTCCGGCCGGCTTTCGACTGGATCCCCTTCCGACCGGGGTTCATCGCGGACCCCGTCGGTCACCGACACGTTCCCCGGTCCGCTGAATCCGCCTCCGACCACGCCCCGTGAGCGGAGCGCCTCCAGATCCGGGAGGGGAATCCATTCCCCCTCGCCGGGTACCTTCGGCAGACGGAGGATGAGCCCGTCGTCGTCATCGGGCCCGGGCACCGTCTTCGGCCAGGCCTGGATGCGGACCCGCCACTTCGGCTCCGAAGCCAGCAGCCGCCTTGAATGGACCCGCCCGTCGGCGTCCTCGAACCGGTATTGCCATCGCATCTCTTCCGTCACATCACGGTCCCCGCTGAGAAACCGCAGTTCGGGCGCCCACTCCTTCTTCCCCGACAGTCCGGCGCCGTTGGGTCGAACTCCGACGAGGCGCATTTCGATGCCTCTCTTCCTTCGGATGGCGGGAAGCGGCTCCACGGGCTCGCGGAACCTCCGCAATTTTGAAGGCGGCCGTGAATTGGGCAGTTCGACGGTCTTCTCGACGCCACCTCCACGGATCCGGAACCGGAGTCGTTCGGACTGCCAATCGACCCAACGCAGTTCCTCAAGATGGAGCGCGACGGGCAGGCTCGGCGCCACGGAATACGCCTCGAGAGGGGCTCCGGACTCGTCCAGCACCTCCACGATGAAGGGGCCGGGACGCGATCCTTGGACGACAATCATCTCCAGGTGGCCCGGCTCGGGGACCTGGTCTACCGGCGCAGCGGTGAACCTGGAACCGAGATGGTCGGTCACCATTCCGATCCCCGACGCGATGCCGCCCCGGAAGCCCACGACCTCGGGCAAGGGAATCAACGGGTGCAGTCCGACGCTCCAGACGCTCGCCAGCCGGTTGCCGAGCCACCTCCGCAACGGCATCGGTCTCCGAACCTCCATCGCCGCACCCCAGGTCACCCGATGGAAGGTGACCTGCGTGCCGTCGGGGAAGACCACCTTGCGCGGCGAATCGCGGTGGAACATGAGCCATCCGAACGCCAGGGCGACGATCACGGCGAGCGCAAAGGCCCCAATCCGACGCCGGTGCCGGAACTCCGGCGGTTTGGGCTGATGATGCATGCGAGACGTCTCGGTCATGGACACCCTATCGGACCTTCAGGTCCGCCGTGAAGGGTGACAAATGTCCCAACCAGCGGTGGACACCGAGGCCCGCGGCTTCGGGAATGCCGTCTGTGCCACAGCCGGCTTCCCGGTCGGCATCGGCCCTGTTCCGATTCCGCCGTGCGCGTCCATTCTCCTTCACGCGGTTCCCTGTTCCGGGTCATGGCCTTCCTGGTCCTCGCCGTCGGCCGAGTCGTGGCGAAGCCCATCGCCGACACGCCGTTCTGGCAGGATGTCGCCATCCGCATCCGGCACGCGGACTCCCTTTCCAACGCCGTGTACCGGCGCGTCTGCGTGGATCAGGAGAACGTGGTCCATGTGCTCACCGACCGCGGCATGGCCCGTGTGTACGACGACACGCTGGTGCCCGACCGGAGCTGGCGTCCGCTGGCCGACACGGTGCCGAAGGACATCGCGGTCTCCGACGGGGACCTCTTCCTCCTGTACGCCGACCGGGTGTTGTCGAACGCACGGAACGGGACCTTCGCGAGGCCGACCCCGGCCGGGGCGGAGTGGCTGGAACCGTTGCCGGACGGAACGGTGGCCGCGCGGACCGGGCCGCGGCCGGCGTGGAAGGGTCCTCTTGGCCGTGCGCCGGTGGACGGGGTGACGGCCCGGGTCGAGGTGCCGGGCGGCGTCTGGTTCGGCAGCCCGCGGGGCGCGTACTTCGAACGGCACGGCACGTCGGCGCGCTACGCGACGCCTTCGGCGCCGGGCATCGAGCCGCCGGCGTTCCGCTACTACGCCGGGAAACGGTGGCTGCGGGACGACGCGGTGGTGGACCTCGACGTGGACCGCGACGGCCACGTGTGGGTGCTGACCGCGACCGGGCTGAACAAGATCGAGTTCCGGAGCATGACCCTGGCGGAGAAGGCGCGGTGGTTCTCCCGGAAGATCCGTTCACGGAACATCCGCTTCGGGCTGACCGCCGAGCGACGGCTGCTCGTGCCGGGCGACATCGCGTCGAGCGAGATGATCGACACCGACAACGACGGCGGCTGGACGAGCTACTACATCGGCGCGCTTGGGGCGCAGTGGGCGGTGACGCGCGACGCGGAGGTCCGCCGCCAGGCCTGGGACGCCTTCGGGGCGCTGGAGCGGCTGCAGTCGATCCACACGAACGCGGGCTTCCCCGCGCGCACGATCGAGCGTCGGGGATTCAAGTACTCGGACACCGACCGTTGGCGCGACGCGCCGGACGCGGGTTGGGAGTGGAAGGGCCACACGAGCAGCGACGAGATGCAGGCCCAGTGCTTCGCGCACGCCGTGATGTGGGAGCTGGTGGCGACCAACGCGGCGGAGAAGGCGCGCGTGACGCGGAACTGGATCCCGGTGGTGGAGCACATCCTCCGCAACAACCTCTATCTGATCGACACGGATGGGCAGCCGACGCTGTGGGGACGTTGGAATCCGGAGTACGTGAACTGGTTTCCGCCAAGCATCGTGGACCGGCGGCTGAACTCGGCCGAGATCACGGCGGCGTTGCAGTTGGCGTTCCGGATGACGGGCGACGTCCGGTATCGCCGCGAGGCCGAGGAGCTTTTCCGGAAGCACGGCTACCTGGAGAACATCCTGAGCCCGATGAAGCTCGTCGGGCCGACGACGGGATTCGTCTTCCGCGGGAACGACATGGGCAACGAGTGGAACCACAGCGACGACGAGCTGGCGTTCTTCACGTACTGGGTGCTGACGCGGTTCGCCTTCGACCGGGAACTGCGCGGGAAGTACCTCGCCGCTGTCGGGGACCATTGGAACTTCGAGCGGCCGGAACGGTATGCGATCTGGAACTTCCTCTACGCCGGCTGCGGCGGGAAGGAGCACGACCCGGAAGGGGCGGTGTGGACGTTGCGGGGCACGCCGATGGACACCGTCGCGTGGCGGGTCGTGAACTCGCA
>JAIXUV010000024.1 GCA_027483345.1 Verrucomicrobiales bacterium
CTCGGGATCCAAGGACGGTCCGATCAGCACGGCCACGGGATCCGGGGCGGGCGTGTGGGGAAACTCCTCGATGAGATGGTGCCCCCACACGGTCTGGAAGAGGTGCAGCTTCGTCGGCGCATGGGTGAAGCGGACGAAGCCCTTCGCCCTCACGACCGCCTTCGGGTCCAACTGGGTCAGGAACCGCTCGAAGGCCGGACGTTCGACCGGTGCTGGGAATCGCCAGGTCACACTGCGATAGGAGTGATGCAGGTGGCCAGTCGCCTCGGCCGCGGGAGTTGCGTCCAACTCGATCCGCATCTCACCCGCCGGACGACCCAGGAGCAGCCCGATCTCCGGTAGGCCGTACGGCAACCGGACCAGTTCCGCCGACGCGTTCACCGCCCGGATCGCCGCCGAGGCGGCCTCCACGTCCTCCGCGGACATCCGGTCGCATTTGCTCAGGGCGACCACGTGGGCGAACTCGATCTGCCGCCGCGCGAGGACGCGTTCCCCGATGTCGCCGCCTTCGGAGGGCCGCGCGTACCAGGGGCCATCGACGACCGTCACCACCGCCTGCAGACGCGTCACGTCGAGCAGCTCCGGATCCGTCAGCACGTCGATCACGTTGTCGGGATCGGCGAGGCCGCTGGTCTCCACCACCACGTAGTCGCAGTCGCCGGACTCGGCCAACTGCCGGACGGCGCGGTCCAGTTCGCTGTCGGGCGCGCAGCAGACGCACCCGCCGCTGACCTCGCGCACCGGAAGTCCTGGCCGCTCGAGGATCTGGCTGTCCACGCTCTCGAGCCCGAACTCGTTCATCACCACCCCGAGACGCAGTCCCGTGGCCGGTGATTCCTGGAGCCAGCGCAGCAGGAGGGTGGTCTTCCCCGCGCCGAGGAATCCGGTTAGGAGGATCACCGGGATCCGGCGGTCGACGTGGGATGGCTCCATGGGATCCGGGTTCCGATCAGGCACGCACCGCCGCGGAGAGTTCCGGCCAGAGCAACGCGGCCATCCGCATGCCCTTCGTGTAGGCCTCGAGGCTGAACTTCTCGTTCGGCGAATGCGGGTTGTCGTCGGGCAGCGACATGCCCAAGAGCAGCGTGTCCGCCTTCAGGTGCTTCCGGAACGCCGAGACGATCGGGATGCTCCCGCCCTCGCGCATCAGGAGCGCCTCGCGACCGAATCCACCGGACATGGCCTTCAGGCCGGCCTGAACCAGGGGGCCTTCCGGCGCGACTAGGTACGGCTCGCCGCCATGGCCGTCGGTGATGCTCAGGCGGACGGTGGGCGGGCAGAGTTCCTTGAGCCGGCGACGGATCGCCGCGAGCACGCGGGCCGGCTTCTGGTTCGGCACCAGGCGGAAGGTCAGCTTTGCGCTGGCCCAGGACGGCACGATGGTCTTGCTGCCCTGGCCCTGGTAACCGCTGGTGAGCCCGTTGATCTCCATCGTCGGCCGCGCAGTGCGGCGTTCGTTGGTCGTGAAGCCGGCTTCGCCCGTGACCTGTGGGACGCCGAGGAACTTCGCATAGCGACGCTCGTTGAACGGGATCTTCGCCATCTGCGCCCGCTCGTACTTCGAGAGCTTGGCGACGTCGTCGTAGAAACCCGGCACCGACACCCGGCCCTTGGAGTCCTTCAACCCGGCGAGGATCGAGCACAGGGCGAACGCGGGATTCTCCAGGCTGCCGCCGAAGAGACCGGAGTGCAGGTCGCGGTCGGGGCCGTCGACACGGACCTCCAGGGCGACGATGCCCCGCAGGGCGTAGGTCAGCGCCGGATGGGTCAGAGAGGGGATGCCGTTGTCCGAGATCACCACGGCGTCACAGGCCAGCAGGTCCTTGTGTGCCGGGAGGAACGAGTAGAGATGGGTCGAGCCGACCTCCTCCTCGCCCTCGATGAGGAAGGTCAGGTTGCACGGCAGCGGGGTGCCCGTGCGGACGTAGCCCTCGACGGCGTGGATGTGGGCGAGGTGCTGGCCCTTGTTGTCGCAGGAACCGCGGGCGTAGACGTTGCCGTCCTCGATGCGGGGTTCGAAGGGCGGCGTCTTCCAGAGCTCGAACGGTTCCGGCGGCTGGACGTCGTAGTGGCCGTAGACGAGGAAGGTCGGCTTCGCCGGATCGTGAGGGAGCGTGCGGGCGACCACGATCGGATGGCCGGCGGTCTCGTGGAGCGTCGTCTCCAATCCGAGACCCCGCAGACGCGACGCCACCCAATCGGCCGCGGCGCGGAGGTCGGGGGCGTGCTTCTCCTGGGCGCTGACGCTGGGAAAGCGGAGGTAGGCGCACAACTCGTCGACATGACGGGACGCGTTGGCGGCGAGGTGATCGAGGACGGCACTCATGGTGTCGGGAAACGTGGAGTTCGGCTCAGTTCTTCGGGCGTCCCAGGGAACGCAGGAGGTCGCCCACCGGATTGGCCGGGGCGTTGGTGGACTTGGCCGGGGAATTGGTCGAGGCCGCGGCGTTGTTTCCGCCGAAGGCGTTGCCCAAGGCACCGAGGACGCCGCCGACCTTGTTGCCGACGTTTCCACCGAGGCCGCCGACCGCACGTCCGAGGCTCTTGGCGCTCATGGCCGCCACGGCGGTGTAGTTGATGTCCGGTTGGATCGAGCCGAGGGAACCCTTGAGGGTCAGGAACCGTGGCAGCGGCGCGTAGGGCGCATCGGCAGGCACGGACGAATCGAGGAGGACCGCCTTCTCGGCGAGGGACCGCTGGAGGGCGATCTCGACGGGGACGTCCAGGGGCGAGTTGTCGAGCACCGGGGCGAAGCGGAGTCCGCCCGAGGCATCCGCCCGGAACGCGGCGCTTTGGACCCGGGCCGTCTTGATCTGCACGCCGCCGTTGCCGATGTCGGCCGCGACGACGACCGAGTCCAGCGGACGCGCATGCAACTCCTCCGCCCACGGGTCCGAGCCGGTCGTGGCCCGACCCAGCGCACGGCCGAGCATGTCGCCCAGCTTGCCGGTCGGGTTCTTGATCAGGGCCGGGATCGAGGTGACGACGCTGATCACCGACTTCAGGAGCGGGCTGGTGACGTTGT
The DNA here is from genome assembly GCA_027483345.1 of Verrucomicrobiales bacterium. GTDB lineage: Bacteria > Verrucomicrobiota > Verrucomicrobiia > Limisphaerales > UBA9464 > SXXZ01. The sequence continues at coordinate 3,026 of JAIXUV010000024.1, forward strand.
CGAGGCTCAGGTTGAGGTTGGTGGCGGAGAACGAGACGGCACCCGACAGGTTCTTCGCGAGCGAGGCGCCGGTGACGCCGGCCCCCTTCACGTTGGCCTCGGCCAGGACCGTTCCCCGCACCATTCCGCGGCGGGCGGGCTGAAGCGTGTTCAGGATCGGCTCCAGGGGAATGGGCTCGGCCTTGAAGCCGACATCGTACCGGTAGCCCGGCACCGTGAGGTCCGCCAAGGCCTTCGCGGAGACTGGCGATCCGTTGAGCTGCAGCTGGAACGGATCGAGGGAAACGGAACCGTCCTTGATCGCCACGCCCGTCTTCCAACCGACGATGTCGATCTCGCCCAGGACCACGCGGCGGATGTCGAGGTCGAGGTCGAAGCGCTGGAACGGAAGGACGACCGGGGCGGGCTCGGTGGGCGGGGTCGACGGGGATTTCCCGGCGTCCGCGAATACCGGCTTGGCAGGAGGCGCGCCGGTGGTGCCGCCGGCGGCGAGGATGTTGTAGAGGGGCGTCAGGTCGAGGCCGTCGCTGCGGATGCTGAGGCGACTGGGAGCCGCGTTGCTCGGCGAGAGGTCGATGCTGCCGGCGAGCGTCAGCTGGTTGAGGGCGTTGGTCGTCTTCCCGAGGTCGAGACGGACCGACTTCAGCTCGAACACACCGCCCTTGCGGCCACCTTCGACGCCAAGCCCCAACTGGAGGGGCTCCGCGGGGAATCGGCCACCGGCGTCCTCCACGACGAACTTGGCCACACGGATCTCGGAGCCGATCTCCGCATCGAAGCCGGGGGCGATCCGGACCTTGCCGGTGCCGTCCACGGCCATCGAACGAAGGCGTCCGGGCTTCAGCGACGGAGCGAGGAACGGCGCGAGCGCCCCTTCATTCAGGTTGACGATCTTGAAGTCGATCTCACCCCCGCCGCGGATCAGGTCGACGCGTCCGGCGACGTCCACGGTCCCACCGGCTGCGAAGCCGCTCTGGGCGGTCAATCCCATCCGCTGGATCGACAGGGAACCTCCAGAGGCGTCGACGGCGATCCCGACCGTGGCCCGGTAGTCGCGGAACTCCATGCCGGCGAGGCCGCCGGTCAAGTTGTCGATGGTGATGTCCGTGGTGACGTTGGTCGTGCCGTCCTTGAGCGAGAAGGCACCGGATGCCTTCACGGATCCCGAAGAGACCGCCAAGCCTTCGAGGGGCAGGATCCCTGCGGCCCGCCTGAGGTCGAGTTCGAGGCTGAACTGGGCGCCGCTCGAAGTCTGGACCAGGCTGTGGTTCATCGTTCCGTTGAGGGAAAGCAGGCCCGCTCCGCCCTGCGAGACCTCCAGCAGCAGCTTGGAGACTCCGAGGTCGGCGAACTCCAACATGACCGCCTCGGCCTGGAGGGCCACACCCACGCCGCGAACCTGCCGGTCACCGAAACGAGCCGAAGCGTCCTCCACCTTGGCCACGAGGCTCGCCTTCAGGTCGCGGCCGTCGCGGTCCGAGCGCAGGACCAGGTCCGCCGACACCTTCGCAACGGGCGCCGTGGGTCCCAAAACGGCCACCCAGTCGGAGGTCTGGAGCGCGTCCAGCTTCAGGCTGAACGTCGAGTCCCGGAAGCCCTTGCTGACCCGGTCCCACGAGAGGTTCATCGGACGGTCCAATGATCCCGCGACCAGGTTCCGGCCGGACTGCACCGCCGCGACCTCCAAGCGGTCCAACACGGCGGTCTTCTCGTCGAGGTTCACGCCGCCCTTGTATTCGAGGGTGACCCGGAGGTTCGGGGTCGTTCCGTTGGTGGTGCCCAACGTGAGGTCGTTCACCGTCAGCCGCCCTTGCGAGGTCACCAGCTCGCCGCCCAGCCCCAGGTCGACGCGTCCTTCTGCCGACACGAGCATCTTGCCGAGGTCATACGGCAACGTCGGCGCCGCCAGCCGCACGAGGCGCCGGTCGATGCCGCCGATCGCGTAGGTGATCCGCGCCTCCTTCTTGGCGAAGTCGACCGGACCGGTGAGGCGGATGTCGGCGAAGGGTTGCCCGTTCTGCTGGAAGCCGAGCCGAAGCTGCTTCACCTCGGTGGCGGTGACGTCGACGTCCACCTGTGCCCGGAGACCGGCCAACTCCTTCAGCGCGCCGCTGGCCGAAGCCAGTTGCGCCACCAAGGATCCGTTCACGAGCGACGGCTGCAGGTTCGGGTCGAGCTGGAAGGTGAGGTTGCCGTCGAGCCCGCCGGAGAACGCCGAAAGGTCCGGCATCTTCGAGGAGAGCTTGGCAGCGAGGGTCAGCTTGCCCGGCGAACCGGAGACCACACGGTCCAAGGTCAGGTTGAGGCCGGTGATCTCCGAAGCCTGCGTGCCGTTGGTCTGCGCCAGGCTGGCCTGGAAGGTGGCGTTCTTGACCTGGATGTTCCGCACGTTGAGCCGGGGAGCGCTCCCGGCCTTGGCCGGGGCGGCGCCGGAGGAGGGCTTGGCGGCGGACGTGGGCAGGTTCATCGAACCGTCGGCCTTGCCGAACAGCGTGACCACCGGGTTTTCCACGATGACCTCCGAGACGTCGATGTCGCCCCCGAGGATGGAGAGCAGGCTGTATCGGGCGCGGATCAGCTCGACCTTCGCCAAGGACTCCTTGCCCGGGACGGTCACGGTGAGATTGCGGATCTCCACCGAGGAAAACGGGCTCAGCGAGATGTCGGAGGCCTCGACCGTGACCCCTGCGGCGGAGGAAACCTGCGGGAGCAGCACCGAGCGCAGGAAAAAGCCGCTGGTTAGGAGGAAGTAGAGGAAGACAAGCGAGCCGAGCACGACCCCGGTGATCAGGGGCCAACGCTTGCGGCGCGGAGCGAGTAGTGCGGACATGTTGGGGGTGTCAGGCCGTCCCCCGCAACCGCCCTGCACTGGAAACGTGACGGTCGGCTGGAGCCGGCCCAGCGGCGGTGAAGCTAGGGTGTCTCCCCACGGTCGCAAGGCCGGGTTTGGCGCCGCCCGAGCGCCGTCGGATCGTAACGGAGTTGGAGATGGTGCTCCCCACCGGGAACGATTCTTCTAAAGCCGTTTGAAGAAGAGCGCCTTCACCCTGATCGAGCTGCTGGTGGTCATCGCGATCATCGCCATCCTGGCGGGAATGCTCCTGCCAGCACTCTCCCGGGCGCGATCGCGCGCCTCCCAGACCGCCTGCCTTTCCAACCTGCACCAGATCGGGATCGCCACGGCGCTCTACCTGGGCGACTCCGCGGACCGGATGCCCTACGTCCCGGACTCGGATCTCCAGAGGACTCCTCCCGTCGACGGCTCGGGAAAGCGCTATGTCTCCATGGGTTCGTTCATGCCCCTCCTGGATCCGCATGGTTCCATCGAGAAGGTGTGGTTGAGTCCGCCGGTCCCGGTGATCCGTTCCAACGAGTGGCTTCGCCACTTCCTCAGCCCATGGCGGTCGGAAGGGGTCGACCAGCCCTCGCGCGGTTGGGCGAACTACATCTCGGACAAGCTGGCGGAGACCAACACCGCGGCCGCCCGCTACACCCGCGGACGCACGCCGGAAAGCGTCGTCCAACTCCGGGGCAGCAGCCCCTCCGACGAGGAATGGCTGATGAGCCCGTTCTTCGAACGCTCCTGGTGGAACGGCTACAAGGACGCCTGGTCCGTCGGCGACAGCCAACCGCCGGCCTCAGGCTGGTCGGCGCACCGGGCCGGACGGAACCAGCTCTACCTGGACCAGCATGCAGCCTGGGTGAAGCGGGACATCGCCCGCTGATTCGCTGCCGAGGCGGACGCCAAGGCCGTAAAACGAAACCGGGGCGAACCTTTCGGTCCACCCCGGATCGGAATCGGGCTCAGAGCCCCGAGGCGGGCGTCACTTCAGGACGGCCTGATGGAACTCGAACCAGTCGTCGAGGTTGTTGATGTTGATCGCATCCGGAAGGACCGAGCCGTCGTCGGGCAGGCCGTTGGCGGAGAGGACCGACTGGCGGACGGCGTCGGTGTGGATGTAGCCGGAGATGGCGACGTTGAGCTTATGGATGTTGGCCTTGGTCAGGTTCACGCCGGGCTGGACCCGGATCCACGCCTCGAACTGGGGATAGGTCGGGCGCTTCTCGGTGATGAAGGCGCGGACGGAGTCGGCGTTGAGCCCCAGCGCGCCGAGGACCATGGAGTCGTAGCCGGCGCCGATGCCGGGATAACCCGCGGCCAGAAGGCCACGGGCTTCGAGGGAGGCCTTCAGCCAGAGTCGGGGAAGGTGCAGGACGCCGAGCGGGCCGGCGACGCCGGAGCTGATCAGGGGAACGATGGTGTTGCTCATGGGATGTTTGTCGGAGACTCGGCCACGCTAGGAACCAGCGGCGACCCGGGTCAAACCCGTTCTCCGTGAGAAGTCCAACGCCTGAGGACCCAGGGTCCGAGGGTGATCATCACGACACCGAGGACGATCACGCCCATCGACACCGCCATCCTCCCGGAAATCGACTCGCCGAGCAGCGCCCAGCCGAGGAAGACCGCGACGACCGGGTTGACGAAGGCGTAGGTGCTGACCGCTGCAGGACTGGCGTGGCGGAGCATGTAGTTGAAGGCGTTGAAGGCGACGAAGCTGCCCATCACGACGAGGTAGCCCCACGCGGCCCAGGACCGGGCGGGAATCGCGGCCAGGTGGAGTCCCGCGGTCTCACCGCGGAACAGGGCGATGAGCAGGAGCGAGCCTCCGCCGCAGAGCATCTGCAGGGCGGCGCCGAGGACCGGCGAGGACGGACGGCTGCCGTTCCGGGACCAGATCGAACCCGCCGCCCAGCAGGCGGTGGAGAGCACCATCGCCACGAGGCCGGTAACGGTGAAATGGAGGTTGGTCCCGGCGCCGACCCCACCCGCGAGCAGCATGGCCACCCCGCAGAATCCCACGGCGATCCCGACGAGGGTGACCGCGGAAGGGCGCACGCCTCCGGGACGGATCCAGTCGAAGAGGGCGAACCAGGCGGGCACCGTCGCGACGATCACCGCCGCGAGGCCTGAGCTGACCGAGGTCTCGGCCCAGGACACGAGACCGTTTCCTCCGGCGAGCATGAGCGTGCCGGCGATCGCAGCGTCCCTCCATTCGGCCCGGGACGGCGACGGGGTCCCGCGGAACAGGGCCCAGGCGAGCAGCATTCCCCCGGCGATCAGGAAACGGCCGGAGGCCATGAGGAACGGCGGCATGGACTCCACCGCGACACGGATCGCGAGGTAGGTGGAACCCCAGACCACGTAGACCGTGGCGAAGGCGGCGGCGAGGGCGAGTCGGTGATCCGACCGGATGTTGTTCATGGGCTTCTGGCCGTTGCGGCCGCCGGCCGGTGGGTGAAACGAAACACCCGCCGGAACTCGGCGGGTGTCTCGCAACGGGCTGTTCGGTGTCTTTCCTGTTCAGTGTCCCGATGCGAGTTCCGCCATCACGTTGGCTTTGGCCCACCAGTTGGCGACATGGACCATGACGGCCTTGCGCGGGGCGCTGGCCGGACGGACTCCATGGGCGGAGGCGGAAATCACTGAGGCGGACGCTGGAGACGTGCGGTGCGGCTGTCAATCGCGCCGACCCGGGAAACCCGGTTCACGGATCCTCCCGGACCAACTCGCCGAGGCACCGCGCCAACTCACCGACCCCGAGGCGTCCGCTGTTCGTGGTGTCCCAGAGCAGGTACCAACCCGTCCATCCGCCGGCGAACTCGCCGCGCGACACGGCGCCGCTGCGGTCGGTGTCGAAGCGGCTCAGGACCTCCAACGCGACCGCCGCCACGACCTCGTCCCTCGCGGCTCCAGGCCGGCCGTCCAGTCGGCCGATGCCGGTGAGCAGCGACTCTAACCGGAGCACGCCCCCGGGGCTGCCGGTCCATTCCCCGAACCACCGTTCCGCGGAACGCGAGACCTCCGCGCGGGTCACCGCCCCGTCCCGATCGGCATCGAGCGCTGCGGCCAGTGCGGCGAACACGGCGTTGCGGCGAACCGCGTCGGCGTCGGAAACGGAACCGGTCTCGATCCGCAGCCCGGCATCCCGGCCCTCCAACTGCGCGAGGATCGAAGCCCGGCGCGCCGCGGCGAAGCTCAGGATCGGCTTCGGATGCGTCGGCCGGGATTCCACGTCCGCGTCCGGCAGCTCCCCGTTCGGTCCCACTGGCGCCACCGCGATGCCCTTCCGGACCGCGTCGAAGCGCCGCAGCGCCACCAGACCTTCCTCGGCGACGGCCGGCCGGATCCGGTCGGCGATCTCCCCGATCCTCCCTTGGATCCGATCCGGATCCAGTGCGCCCGCGGCGAAACGGCCGAGATGGCCACGATACGCCGTGCGGAAGTCGTCCACCTTGAAGACGCGTTCCAGGAAGAGGTTCGTCCCAACCCACGGATGCTCGATGCTGAGCCGCTCGCGCTGCTCCTGGGTCCCAAGCCCCCCCACCCCGCCAAACGCCTGGTCCAGGTCCCAGGGCGCGAACACGAAACGACGCGTCGCCGGATCCAGGCAGACCAGGAGGTTTCCTCCCCGTCCGAGGATCGAGTCGAGCGAGGACGTCCCGACCGTGACCGCCATGAAACGGGCGAACTCGTCGACATCCACGTACAAGGGCAACTCCCTGGAGAACACCGTGTCATCCGCCTCGGAGACCAGGCGGGAAAGCCCGACCACACGGCTGGCCTGGCTTTCGAGGACCGACGTCTTCGGGTCGTAGGCCTCACGATAGCGGGACCAGTCCGGGCCCCGGTGGACGAAAAGCGCCTCCGAGGTGGGCTTCAGGATCATCACCTTCTTCGCCCCGAACCATCCTTCGCTCCAGTCGCCATCGGGATTCTCGACGAGGGTGTAGAGCCCGAGGAACCGGCGTTCGAAAAGTCCGGGCACGACGACCGAGATCCGGGCGTGGGCCGTCCGCGGCGCCGGAACGCCGGCTTCACGGTACAGGTCGTAGGCCACCACCTCGTTCATGAACGACGGGTCGGCCACGTTGTTGTTGAGCCGGACCTTCGACACACCGCCGAGGCGGTTGGAGCGGACGAACTGGTTCAGATCCAGCTTGAACGGGCGCTTCAGCGTGGCCCGCGATTGGCGGAACGTGCCGTGTCCCTTGTATCGGACCGCCACGTCCGCAAAGGCGGATCCGTCCATCTGGAAGTCGGCATGCGCCGTCGCGAAGTCCCCGTCGTCGCGACCCGCCCGGGAGCCCCCGTATCCGGCGACGGCGAAGAGGTCTCGGGACTTCGGTTCGAGCACCCGCCACTGGTCCTGGGTCAGCGTCAGAACGCCGTCATGGATCCGGCCCGGATCGAGGAACTCGGTCATCGCCGCCCCGCCCTTCCACGGCACGGCGGCCGCCGCCAAAAGAAGGGCGGCCAGCAACTGGAGCGTGGGCATCGACATGGAGGATCGCAGGGGAGGAGTCGGGATCTCCGGGAACCCGGATTCCCGGCGGCACCCGACCAGATCCCCGGAAGAGATGACCGGACCGCGTCACGCGTTCAAGCATGGGGAAGGCGACGCCCCCGGACCGGAATTCTTCCACCGCCGAAAACTCCGCTCGCGGAGTCGTCGCCGCAGGAGGATTCTGCAGACAACATGACCTTGTTCGAACGCATCATCGCCCGTGAAATCCCGGCGGAAATCGTCCATGAGGACGACCTGGTCTTCGCCTTCCACGACATCCATCCCCAGGCCCCCGTCCACATCCTGCTCATCCCCAAGAAGCCGATCGCCAGGATCGCCGAGGCGAAGGCGGAAGATGCCGCGCTGCTGGGCCATCTGCTCGCAACGGCGCCGGTCGTCGCACGCAAGGCCGGACTCACGGAGTCCGGTTTCAGGCTGGTGATCAACAACGGACGCGACGGCGGCGAGTCGGTGCCACACCTGCACTGCCACATCCTCGGCGGACGCCCCCTCAGCTGGCCGCCAGGCTGAGCCGACACGGCCGCTGAGTTCGATCCTCAACCGCCCATCTCGAGCTGAGACCGAACTCAGGCAGATGCCCAAGGAGACCTAATGGGTACGGCTCCAAAACGGGAATCCGACGTCTTGCTTCCCCTCCCCGGCGGCCTTGCGGCGTTAGGGTCTTGAGTGCCGACCCCTTCCGCTTCGTTCCGTTTCAGGGCAACCGCGCGCCGAGGGCCGCCTCCAGCAGGCGATACCAGTCGTCCCGTTCCAGCTGGATCTCCGCCGCGCGGGCCATCGCACGGATGCGTTCCGGCTTCGTGGAACCGACCACGGGAAGGATTCCGGAGGGATGCCGTATCAGCCATGCCAAGGCGACCAGCTCGGGTGTCACTCCCAGGCGTTCCCCGATTCCGGCCAGCACACGAAGCACCCCGGGGCTGAAGGAGCCGGGGCCGGAGCCGCCCAAAGGACTCCAAGCCATCGGCGAGATCCCCAGCGCGTGGCATTGGTCCAAGGTTCCGTCCGAGAGCGTGGCCAGCTGACGCAGGCTGATCTCGACCTGGTGCACCGCCAGGGGGAAGCCCAGGTACCGCTGCAGCAGATCCACCTGGCCGGGACGGAAATTGGAAACTCCGAACTCACGGACTTTCCCCTCGCTTCGAAGCCGTCCAAACGCCTCAGCCACCTCCGACGGGTCCATGAGGAAATCCGGGCGGTGCAACATCAGCAGGTCGATGTGCGACACGCCCATCCTGCGCAACGCGACGTCCACGGAGTCGGTGATGTACCTGGCTGAGAAGTCGTACCGGTACGGCGCCCCCGCAGGCACTCCCGGTACCCGGATGCCGCACTTGGTGGCCAGCAGGATGCCCTCGCGCATTCCCGGTGTCTGGCGCAAGGCCTCGCCGAGGATCTCCTCGCAGACGCCGCCGCAATAGACGTCGGCGAGGTCGAAGCCCGTGTAGCCGGCCTCATAGGCGGCCTGCAGTGCCGCGATTCCGGACTTCCGCGCGTCCGCGGTCACCGCGGTCGCGTCCTGTGTGCCGGCGATGCGCCAACCGCCGTAGACTAGACGGGAGCTGCGAAGCGGAGTCTTTCCGACGGGAACGGTTTGCATGGGTCAGCGGGTTCCGAAGCGGTACTCGGTCCGGCTGGTGAACACCTCGCCGGGCCTGAGGATGCAGGTGGGAAAATGGGGATGGTGGATCGAGTCGGGGAAATGCTGCGTCTCGAGGCACAGCCCGCCGTGGCGCGGCACCCTGAAGCCACCGGTGCAGACAAGGTCCGCCGCCGGTTCGCGGTTCATGGTCCACAACTGGACGCCCGGCTGATCGGTGTGGCACTCCATGGTGCGCCCGGAACCGGGCTCATGGACCGTCGCCGCCAAACCCAGCGCACCACCGCCGTGCCGCAGGACGAAGTTGTGGTCATAGCCCGCCGGATCCAAACCGGTGACCATCCCGGCATGGGAAACGGGCACCGGCCGCGTGAAGTCCAGCGCCGTGCCGCGCACGGCAATCATGCGACCCGTTGGGATCAACCCGGAGTCCACCTCGGTGACTTCATCCGCCTCGATGGAGACCTCATGTCGGAGGACGTCTCCCTTCCCGGCCAGGTTGAAGAAGCTGTGGTTGGTCAGGTTCAGGATCGTCGGGGCGTCCGTGGTCGCCCGATAGTCGATCCGCCACACGTCGTCATGGGTCAGAGTGTAGGTCACCGACACGGTCAAGGTGCCCGGGTAACCCTCCTCGCCGTCGGGGCTGACACGCGTCAGTTCACACGAGATCCCCTCCTCCGTGACCCGCACCTGGCCGGCGTTCCACAGCTGCTTGTCGAAGCCGCGGAGTCCGCCATGCAGGTGGTTGGGCCCGTTGTTGACCGCGAGGACGTGGTCGCGGCCGTCGAGGCTGAAACGCCCGGCGGCGATGCGGTTCGCGAACCGACCCACCACGCAACCGAAGAACGGATGTCCCTGAAGGTAGCGTGCGAGGTTGTCGAAACCGAGGACCACGTTCCCTGGGACGCCGTTCCGGTCCCGGGTGTATAGTTCCGTCACGATCAGTCCGTAGTCCGTGAACTTCAGGACCGTGCCGCGGTCGTTGCGGAAGACGTGCAGCCCGGCCTCGCGGCCGTCGGGAAGCGTGCCGAATACAGTGCGTTCGGAGGTCATTTTCTGTCGGTTGGATCCGCCTCCAGCAAGCCGACGCCCCCCTGGGAACGGGTATCGCGGTCGGCGCGGAAAAGGATCGCGCGGATTCACGCACGAAGCACCTCCGGTTGGCAAACGCGGCTTTCCGAGCCGCCCGCGTAGCCCTCCGGGAAACGTGGCCGGGAACGCGGGTCCCTCGAACCCGCGGCCCCCGTGGACTCAGCCCGCGCCGCCGCCGGCGATCTTCTTCGGGTCACCCTTGAGCAGGGCGACCGCGTAGTCGCGGTTCATGCGGGCGATGAAGTCGAGACTGATCTCCTTCGGGCAGACCGCCTCGCAGCTCCCGGTGACGGTGCACGAGCCGAAGCCCTCGGCGTCCATCTGGTCCACCATCGCCTTCACGCGGCGATGGCGTTCCGGCTGGCCCTGGGGCATCAGGCCGAGGTGGGAGACCTTGGCAGAGACGAAGAGCATCGCGCTGGCGTTCTTGCACGCGGCGACGCACGCACCACAGCCGATGCATTGCGCCGCGTCCATGGCCAGATCGGCGTCCTCCTTGGGCACCGGGATGCTGTTCGCGTCGGGAGCGGCACCGGTGCGGACGCTGATGAAGCCGCCGGCCTGCTGGATGCGGTCGAAGGACTTCCGGTCGCAGACGAGGTCCTTGACGATGGGGAACGGGGCCGCGCGCCAGGGTTCCACCACGATCTCGTCGCCGTCGCTGAAGCTGCGCATGTACGTCTGGCAGGTGGCGACGCCCTTGTGGGGTCCGTGCGGCTTGCCGTCGATCACCAGCGAGCAGGTTCCGCAGATGCCCTCGCGGCAGTCGTGGTCGAACGCGATCGGCTCCTCGTTGCGGTTGGCCAGGTCCTCGTTGAGCACGTCGAGCATCTCCAGAAAGGACATGTTCGGGTTCAGCTCCGGCGAGGTGTACGTCTTGAATTCGCCGGCGGCCTTGGCGTTCTGCTGCCGCCAGACTTTGAGGGTCACTTTCATGGGGAAACTTTCTCTCGCGACCGAGCCCTGGGCTTGGAAGCCCGCTCGGGAAGGTTGGTGTGAAATCCGATTTCCCGCTGCTGAGCCGGAGTCGGTGGCTCCATCAGCTCGCGGATGGCATCAAAGACCGCACGGAACTGCTCGTCATACTTCTGTTCCAAGCAGGCAAGCTTCCGGGCCAAGTCCGCATGGGTGGAAAGCCACTGCCGCAACTGCACAAACGTCCGCAGGATGGCGATGTTCACCTCGACGGCCCGAGCGCTGCCCAAAACGCCCGACAGCATCGCCACGCCCTGTTCGGTGAAAGCGAGGACGCTTTTGGAGTACTTGAGTTCGGCCTGCCCCGAGGATGTCACAATTTGTGATATCCTCAGGATCTCATCGCGATCCAGGGCGAACATGAAGTCCGCGGGAAACCGATCGATGTTCCGACGGACTGCCTGGTTCAACGCACGTGTCTCCACTCCGTAGAGTTCGGCGAGGTCGCGGTCCAGCAGCACCTTCTGCCCCCGAACGAGCAGGATCCGCTGTTCGATGCGTTCGGCAGGAATCGGATGGGAGTTGAGGTTCATCCCGGAATCGACCCCGGAGCCGGCTGCGCCACCAACGTGCCTCCGGCGCCCGACCGCCGGACGGAGCCCGGAGATCCCAGGTTGGCAGACGCGCAACGCTCCCAGTCGCCGCTGGATGTGGATGTCGTGGACCATCGCGATCAGCGGCCGCTCACTTGTAGCTCCGGGTGCTCATCTTGACCTCCTCGTACACGAGGGGCTCCTTGTTCAGGATCGGGGCCTTGTCCGGGGCACCGGCGTATTCCCAGGCGGCGACGAAGGCGAACTGGTCGTCACGACGCTTCACGTCGCCGGCGTTCACGATGCCCTGCTGCACCTCCGGGTCGGCCGCCGTGTACTGGTACTCCTCGCGGAAATGGCCGCCGCAGCTCTCCTCGCGCATCAACGCGTCGCGGCACATCAGTTCGCCCAACTCGATGAAGTCGGCCACCCGTCCGGCCTTCTCCAGCGACTGGTTCCAGCCCTCGGCGGCGCCGAGGACCTTCACGTTGGTGCGGTACTCCTCGCGGAGGTCGCCGATGAGCTGGATGGCCTTCTTCAGGCCGGATTCGGTCCGGGCCATGCCGCAGTACTCCCACATCAGCTTGCCCAACTGCTTGTGGAAGCTGTCCGGGGTGCGCTTGCCGTTGCCGGACGAGACCCTCTGGATGAAGGCGCGGACGCTTTCCTCCGCCTCGCGGAAGGCGGCGCCGTCGGTGCCGGGCCGGCTGCCGGCCTTCACCGTCGACAGGTAGGTGGCGATGGTGCTCGGCAGGACGAAGTAGCCGTCGCTCAAGCCCTGCATCAACGCGCTTGCGCCGAGGCGGTTTGCGCCGTGGTCGGAGAAGTTCGCCTCGCCGAGCACGAACAGCCCGGGGATGTTGCTCATCAGGTTGTAGTCCACCCAGAGGCCACCCATGGTGTAGTGGACCGCCGGGTAGATGCGCATCGGCGTCTTGTAGGCGTCCTCGTTCGTGATCTCGTGGTACATCGCGAACAGGTTGCCGTAACGCTCACGCACCTTGTCCTCGCCCAGGCGCCTGATGGACTCGCCGAAGTCCAGGTAGACGCCCAGTCCGGTGTCGCCGATGCCGCGGCCCTCGTCACAAACGTACTTCGCGGCACGGCTGGCGATGTCGCGCGGAGCCAGATTGCCGAACGCCGAATACATCCGTTCGAGGTAGTAGTCGCGGTCGCCCTCGGCGATGTCCGCCGGGTTCCTCTTGCAGTCTTCCTTCCGCTTCGGGACCCAGATGCGGCCGTCGTTGCGCAACGACTCCGACATCAGCGTCAGCTTGGACTGGTAGTCGCCGGAGACCGGGATGCAGGTCGGATGGATCTGCGTGTAGCACGGGTTGCCGAAGCAGGCGCCCCGCTTGTACGCGCGCCAGATCGCGGTGGTGTTGGAACCGCGGGCGTAGGTGGAGAGGTTGAAGACGTTGCCGTAACCGCCGGTGGCCAGCACCACGGCGTCGGCGCTGTGGCGGGTGATCTCGCCGGTCTGGAGGTTGCGCACCACGATGCCCTTGGCGTGGCCGTCGACCACCACGAGGTCGAGCATCTCGGAATGGGTGTGGGACTTCACCCCGCCGTTTCCGATCATCTTGTTCAGCGCCGAGTAGGCGCCGAGCAGCAGCTGCTGGCCCGTCTGTCCGCGGGCGTAGAAGGTGCGGGAGACTTGGGCGCCGCCGAAGGAACGGTTGTCGAGCAGACCGCCGTACTCGCGGGCGAACGGCACGCCCTGGGCCGCGCACTGGTCGATGATGTTGACCGAGACCTCGGCCAGGCGGTGCACATTGGCCTCGCGGGCGCGGTAGTCGCCGCCCTTGATCGTGTCGTAGAAGAGGCGGTGAACGGAGTCGCCGTCGTTCTGGTAGTTCTTCGCCGCGTTGATGCCACCCTGCGCGGCCACGGAATGGGCGCGGCGGGGGGAATCGTGGAAGACGAAGTTGTGAACCTCGTATCCGAGCTCGGCGAGGGTGGCCGACGCGCTGGAGCCGGCGAGGCCGGCGCCGACGACGATCACCTTGAACTTACGCTTGTTCGCCGGGTTGATCAGCTTGGACGAGAACTTGTGCTTCTCCCACTTCTGCGAGAGCGGGCCGGCGGGGATGTTCGAGTGGAGCGTGGCCATATCAGCGGGAATTCGCGGTGGCGTTGACGGTGGCGGCGGCGACGCCGGTCGCGGGGACCCGGGTCTTCAGGTAGTCCGATCCGAGTCCGGCGAGGACGGCGACAGGGATGGAGGCGTATCCGATGAAGATCAGCACGCTCGCCACCCGGGCGAAGTTCGAGATGCGCGGCCACCAGACGTGGTTGCGGAGCCCGAGGGACTGGAACATGGAGGCGAGCCCGTGGCCGAGGTGGACGAAGAGCAGGCCCTGCGCGACGAGGTAGAACAAGGTGACCCAGGGCACCCGGAAGCCGAGGACCATCATCGCGTACACGTCCGGAACCTTCTCCGAAACGCCGGGGATGTTCGCGGTCAACTCGCGGAAGTCGCGGCCGGTGCCGTTGAGTCCGGGGACAAGCGCCGTGTAGTGCAAGAGATGATAGACGATGAAGGCGAGGATCACGAGTCCGCTCACCAGCATGTAGCGCGAACGCCAGGCGGAGCCATAGGCCGAGCCGCCGGCGTAGGCCACGGGACGCGCCGCGCGGTTCGCCATCGACAACGTCACGGCGGCCGCGATGTGCAGTCCGACCACCCCGAGCAGGCCGAGGCGGGCGCCCCAGATCAGGCCGGGCTTGGATTTCAGGAAATGCGCGTAGGTATTGATCAGGTCCGGATTCCCGAACACCTGGAGGTTGCCCACCAGGTGCCCGATCACGAATCCAAAGAGCGCGATGCCGGTGACGGCCATCACGTACTTCTTCCCGAGCGACGATCGCCAGATGCGGGTCAGCAGGTTCATCTTCGTTGAGTAGGGGCTTGCTCGGCGGAGACGCCGGAAGCCCTTCCGGTCCAGCTAATGCCCGGGCTTAACTAAGGTCAAACGATCCGTTCCGGTATAAGGCGACCTACGAACCAGGGTAAGGCTCCGGAGACGCCCCGGGTCGGTCACTCCACGGACACCCGCAGGAACCCACTCGATGCCCCGGGGGACAACGAGAAGCGATACCGTCCCGGCCCATTAGTCGTGAGTGTGGCACCCGGAAACGCCGCCCAGGGCCCCGACGGCGTGGGAGCCCCCTCGAGTCGCCAGACACCGGAAAGCCCCGAGCGCAACGAGAAGTCCAGCTGCAGCCGGTCGCCCTCGGCCCTCCCGATCGAGTCGATCACGATCTCGCCTCCCACGGTCCCCGCGCCCCCGGCCACGATCCGCAGCGGTTCCGAAAACGGGAGGCGGAAGCCGGCCATCACCGGCCGGACCCTCAGCTCGATCGTCCCCGCGGTCTCTGGCTGGACCACGACTGTCCGGTCGGCCCCGAGCGGATGGGGCCCCGAGGTCACCGGATTCCCGGTCTGGTCGAATCGGATCTCGTCGAGGTGCCAGCCGAACGAGGCGGTCGTCTGCGGGAAGTAGCTGCCCGGCTCCACCCGGTACCGGAAGCGCACCCGGATGTCGGTGCCGGCGTACGCCTCCAGCGAGGCGGTGACGTTCGAGTAGGTCGTTTGCGAACCGCCCCCGTTTCCCCAGCCGCGCTGCGTGAACACCGGCACCCAGGCGCCGCCCGTCGCCGGCGAGACCTCGGCCGTGGCCACCTGCGTCGTCGTGGAGAATCCCAGCATCGACCGGAACCGCAGCGCCGATCCGGGCCCGGGACGTAGGACGGTGCGGATGGTCAGGATCTGGTCCTCGGCGGTTCCGTGGACCAGCTGGTACTTCCTGGATCCGGCCGCCGCGCCGGTTGTCTTCACCGGATCCCAACCCGGACTGACCGCCACATCCATGTTGGTGGCCCCGCCTTCCGCGCCGTCCACGAAGTTGTAGGGCTCCAGCCGAACCTGGGTCCACTCATGGGCCTCAGCACCGGGAAGTCGGGTCGAGAGGAAGACCGCCGTGGCGCCGACGGGTACCGCCGCGGGTCCGGACAGGACCGGCGCCGTGTATGGCAAAACGAGATCCTGCTTGTGGTTCCGGTCCGAAGCCGCCGTGAACGAACGCGAGGACAGCATCTCCGTCCCCAACAGGAATCGCAGGCCATTGGAACCCACCACCGCCGGGACCGAGAACCCGCCGGACCGCCCGGTCACGGCGAACGCCCCGGCCTCGGGGGCCTCGATGCGGACGCCCGGGATCCCCTCGCCCGCGTCGTAGGTGGCGTTGGTGTTGACGTCGTAGAAGACCACGCCGGTTGACAGCGGGGTCGTGGAGGCGCGCCGGGCGAAGTCGATGGTGACCAGCTGCGGCCCCACCTCGTTGGTCGAGGTCGCGGTGACCCGACGGTTGGTCCCCTCCAACACGCCGATGCCCACCTCACGGAACGCGGCGCTGTGGTTGTTGTCGCGGTGACCTGGGGGGCGTTGCACCCCGCCGGCGCCGATGCCCCAGTCCACCTCGAAACCCGCGTGCCCCTGGTCGGCACTCGTGGCGTAGGAGAAGATGTTCTCCCCGACGGCGTTCCACGGATAGCCGACCGCGCTGATCCTCGTGTCGATGTTGTTGACGACCGCCCCGGTGACCGGATCGCGCTGCTCGTGTTCCTGCACCGCCTGCCGGAACAGGTAGTCGGTGTGACCCCGAGCCGCCGTGATCAGACGTGAATCGAACGACAGCGGCTGCTGTACGGGATACAGCGCGATCTCGTCCACCACCCGCTGCAGGTCGACATTGAAGAAGCGGAAGGCATCCTGGATTTCCGGATCGGTGCTGTTCGCCAAGAGGAAACCTTCGTCCCTCGGAAAGGCCCGCGCCCGGTTCAGGCGCTCGAGGTAGACCTGCTCCAACGGCGACGGATCGCCGATCGAGTATTCCACGAGGCCCGGGCCGGCGGACTTCGCCTCCGGATCCGGGACCGGCGGCCGACTGAGGTTCAGCGCCGGCGGCGCCGGACGCGGATCGGCGGCGAATCCGACCAGGACGATCCCGACGGCAAGGGCTGCGGATAACCGGATTCGCATGTCGCTCGGTACCTTGTCCCGGGCTGCGGTTGCCAGCCGATTTCCTCAGGCCGGAAACGGAAAGACCGTGCGGCCGTCGACGATCGTCCGGATCACCCTCCCGCGCAGATGCCAACCGTGGAAGGGATTGTTCCGACAACGGCTCTCCGTGTCGGCCCGGTCGCAGACCCATCCGGCATCGGGATCCAGCAACGTGACGTCGGCGAACGAACCCGGAGTCAACGTCCCGCGTCCCCCGGACAGCCGGAGTAGACGCGCCGGGTTCACGGTGAACTTCGCGAGGATCGACGGAAGGTCGAGTCGCCCGGTGTGGAGCAGCTGCACCAGCGATAGGGCCAGCTCGACTTCGAGACCGGTGATGCCAAAAGGCGCGTAGTCGAACTCGACGTCCTTCTCGGACTCCGTGTGCGGGGCGTGGTCGCTCGAGATGATCTCTAGCGTTCCGTCCACCAATCCCTCCAAGACCGCCTCCCGGTCCGCGGCGGTCCGCAACGGAGGGTTCATCTTGAAGTGCGTGTGGTACGAGGGCCATACGGGTGGCGTCGCACCGCCGACCCCGCGTCGAACCAGGTCCGCGCCGTCGGTCGCCCAGAACTCGGCGCTCCCGGCGATCGAGGTGTCGGTGAGCGTGAAGTGATGGGGACACGCCTCGCCGGAGATCGGCACGCCGCGCCGCTTGGCTTCCCTCAGCAGCCGGATGCTCCCGGCCGCGCTCAGGTGCTGGCAATGCACGGGCGTGCCCGTCTGTTCCGCCAACAGGATGTTCCGCGCCACGATCATCTCCTCCCCGGCGGACGGCCACCCCTTCAGTCCGAGTCGGAGGCTCTGGATCCCTTCGTTCATGACGCCGTCCTTCACCAGTCCGTAATCCTGGCAGTGGTCCATCACCGGCAACCCGAATTGACGGGCATATTCCAGCGCGCGCCGCATCAGGTCGTTGTCCTGGATGCAATGGCCGTCGTCGGTGAGCGCGACCACACCCGCCTTGGCCAACGAACCGATGGAAGCCAGTTCCTCGCCGGCGATGCCCTTGCTCAGGGCACCGGTCACCTCGACCCGCACCGCCGCGTTCCGGGCCTTCTCCTGGATCAGGGCCACCGTCGCCGCCGAATCGATGGCGGGCGAGGTGTTGGGCATGCAGACGACCGTCGTGAATCCGCCCCGCGCCGCCGCCCGCGCCCCGCTGAGGATCGTCTCCTTCGCGGTCTGGCCGGGTTCCCGGAGATGCACATGCAGGTCGATGAGCCCGGGCGCCACCACCAGTCCGGTTGCGTCGATCCGCTCGGCTCCCTCCGGAAGCGGGATCCCGGGCGCCACCTTCTCCACCTTGCCGTCGACCAGCAGCACGTCCGCCTTGGCGTCGATCGCGTTCGCGGGATCCACCACACGCCCGCCGGAAATCAGGGTCACAAACATCGTGCGCAGGACGCTACCGGGTCCCTCGCCACCGGGGCAAGGGACGGCTCGGCCGGCGATGCTCCAAGTCGCCACGGGAGTCGGCATTCCATGAGGGATGGCATTTTTACCGGATATACCCATCCTCTCGATCGGAACCACCGCCCGAAGATGTCAGCCCCGATTCCCAACACGATCCTCATCGCGGACGACCATCCGATCTTCCGGAAAGGTCTCTGCGAGGTGATCGCCGCAGACCCGGGGTTCCGGATCGTGGGCGAGGCCACGAACGGCGAGGATGCCCTGGGACTCATCCGATCCCTTCGGCCGGCTGTCGCCATCCTCGACATCAACATGCCGCGGCTCAACGGGATCGGCGTGGTTCGCGGGATGACGCCAGCCGAGATGACCCACACCCCGACCGTGCTTTTGACGATGCACGAAGACGGCGACCTCTTCGAGGAGGCGATGGATGCCGGGGTTGGCGCCTATGTGCTCAAGGAGAGCGCTGTCGAGGACCTCCTGACCGCCCTCCGGGCCGTCCTGAACGGCGACCGCTTCGTCAGTCCCAGGCTCACCCACCTGCTTCTCCGGAGGCGCGAGGACGCGGCGGGATTGCGAAGGGAGAAGCCCGGCTTGGATCTCCTGACACCCACGGAACGGCGGATCCTGAAATGCATTTCCGAGGACAAGACCACCAAGGAGATCGCCGACCTCCTCGGCATCAGCCCGCGGACCGTCGAGACCCATCGGCAGAACGTCAGCAACAAGCTCCACCTCCAAGGCAGCCACAGCCTCCTCCGCTTCGCCTTCGCCAACAGGGCGCTGCTGGAGCGTTGATTCAACCTACCGCCTTGCGACCCGCGGAACGCTGAGCCGGACGCCGAAGAGGGTGCCATCGCTCCGGTCGTTCCACGGGAGCCTCACAATGTAAGTGCGCCGGCCGTCTCCTGGGCTGTCCTTCGCCCATATCCACCAATCTCTACCGAATAAATCGGTTTACAGTGGTTGGGTTGGATTCGTACTTTGCCAAACCTGTTTCTGGATGGCTTACCGCAAGACCAACGTGCTGCCGGGATTCGGTCTGACCTTGGGCTACACCTTGGTGTACCTGAGCCTGATCGTCTTGATCCCGTTGGGGTTCATGATCTTCAAGGTCACCTCGATGACCCCGGCCGAGTTCTGGAAGGTCGCCGCCAGCGAACGGGCCGTGGCGGCCTACCGTTTGACCTTCGGGGCTTCATTCATCGCGGCCAGCTTCAATGGCGTCGCAGGAATCCTCTTGGCGTGGGTCCTCACCCGATACCGCTTCCCCGGCCGTCGCTGGATGGATGCGCTGATCGACTTCCCTTTCGCCCTGCCCACCGCCGTGGCCGGCCTGACCTTGAGCAGCCTTTTCTCCGAGGACGGCTGGCTGGGCCGCTTCCTCGTGCCGATGGGAATCAAGGTGGTTTATGAGCCGTTGGGGATCGTCGTGGCCCTCACCTTCGTCAGCCTTCCCTTCGTGGTGCGGACCGTCCAACCCGTTCTCGAGGAACTCGACACCGAGGTCGAGGAAGCCGCGGCCACGCTGGGTGCCGGCCGATTGCGCACCTTCTTCTCCGTCGTCCTGCCCGGTCTGTTGCCGGCCCTGCTGACCGGCTTCGCGCTGGCGTTCGCGCGGGCGGTCGGCGAGTACGGCTCCGTGGTCTTCCTCTCCAGCAACCGGCAGTTCGAAGCCGAGATCACGCCATTCGTCATCATGGGCTGGCTCGACCAGTTCGAGTACGCGAACGCCATCGCCGTGGCCGTGGTGATGCTGTCGTTCTCGTTCGCCATCCTCGTCTCCATCAACCTCGTCGAACGGTGGGCCGGCCGGTTCCAACGCTGACATGGCCGCCACCACCAAGCACCACTGGGGGCAGGCCGAGAGCCGCTCCCGCCGCGGAAGCGAAGATCCCGCCTGGGTCCGCATCCTCCTGATCCTCCTCTCCCTGGCGTTCGTCGTGGTGTTCCTGCTGCTGCCCCTTGCGAACGTCTTCGCCCAGGCGATGTCGAAGGGCTACTCTGGCTATGTCGCAGCGCTCCGCCATCCGGACACACTTTCCGCCATGAAGCTCACGCTGCTCGTCTCGGCCTGCTGCGTGCCGCTCAACCTCGTCTTCGGACTCGCCGCCTCCTGGGCCGTCGCCAAGTTCGAGTTCCCCGGCAAGGCGCTCCTCATCACGCTCATCGACCTCCCCTTCTCCGTCTCTCCGGTCGTCTCCGGCCTCATCTACGTGGTTCTGCTCGGCGCCCGCGGACCGTTCGCCCCCTGGCTGGACGCACACGACATCCAGATCATCTACGCGGTCCCCGGCATCGTCCTGGCGACGACCTTCGTCACCTTCCCCTTCGTCGCCCGCGAGCTGATCCCGCTGATGGAGTCCCAGGGCAGCGACCAGGAGCAGGCGGCGCTCACGTTGGGCGCAAACGGTCTCCAGACCTTCTGGCACGTCACGCTCCCCTCCGTGAAGTGGGGACTGCTCTACGGGGTGATCCTCTGCAACGCCCGCGCCATGGGCGAGTTCGGCGCCGTGTCCGTGGTGAGCGGGCACATCACCGGCGTCACCGACACCCTTCCCCTCCGCATCGACAAGCTGCACCAGGAGTACCAGTCCGCCGCCGCCTTCGCCGCCGCCAGCGTCCTGGCCCTGCTGGCACTGGCAACGTTGGCGGTGAAGTCGTGGCTCGAACACCGTCAGACAGCACTCCTGGCCGAGGGCCAGACCGAGGAGACCCCAGCCGATGAGCATTGAACTGCGCAACGTTTCGAAGAGGTTCGGCGACGTCGTCGCCGTGGACGACGTCTCGTTCACGGTCCGCGACGGCGAACTGGTCGCCCTCCTCGGCCCCAGCGGCGGCGGCAAGACCACCGTCCTGCGCATGATCGCCGGCCTCGAGGTCCAGACCTCCGGCGACGTCCTGATCCGCGGCGAACGCGTCAACGGCATCCCCGTCCAGAAGAGGAACATCGGCTTCGTCTTCCAGAGCTACGCGCTCTTCAAGACGATGAGCGTCCACGACAACATCGCCTTCGGCCTGAAGATCCGGAAGTGGTCGCGCGAGGACATCGCCAAGCGCGTCGGGGAACTGATCGGCCTCTTCGGTCTTGAAGGCCTTGGACGCCGCCTGCCGCACCAGCTCTCCGGCGGACAACGCCAGCGCGTGGCGATCGCTCGGGCCCTCGCCCCGAAACCGGACGTCCTCCTCCTGGACGAACCGTTCGGCGCCGTGGACGCCAAGATCCGCCAGGAACTCCGCGAATGGCTGGTCCGGCTGCACGAGGAACTCCACGTCACCACCGTCTTCGTCACCCACGACCAGGAGGAGGCGATGGAGGTCAGCAACCGCATCGTCATCTTCAGCCGCGGCCGACTGGAGCAGATCGGGACGCCGCGCGAGGTCTACGAGGAACCCCGCAACGAGTTCGTCGCCCGCTTCATCGGCGTGATGAACGTGCTCGAGCTGAAGGTCTCCGGCGGCGCCGCCCGTCTCAATGAACTGACCTTCCCCGCACACGGCGTCGCCGACGGACAGACGCTTCGGATCGGGTTCCGCCCCTACGCGGTCCAGATCTCCCGCGTGGCCACGGAGTACCCCTACACCGCGGTCATCCGTCACGTGTTCTTCCTCGGCGTGCTCCTGCGCCTGGAACTGGAGACCGCGTCCGGACTCTCCCTCCGCACCCGCATCACCAAGGACGAATACGTCCGCCAGGGATTGGCCCAGGGACAGACCGTGAGCTTCCAGATCCGTGAGTACCGGGTGCTGTCGGCCGGCGGCGACGCCCTCGCGGCCGAGGTCTCGGCGGTCCATGCCGCACCGACCTTCGCCGAGGGCATCTGAGCCCGGTCAGGTTTCCCCGAAGACAAGACGTCCGTCCGGCCCCATCGGAAGCTCCACCACCTCGAGCACCGCCGAGAGTGGCACCGGTCCGTAGACGTGCGGAAAAAGCTCCTGACCTCCCCGGGTGTTCTCCCGCACCACCGGCACCGACAGGGCGGCATCGTCCACCTTCAGCAGGAGCATGTCCCCGCGGCCCTTGTAGTAGCGGTCCGCCGTGTTCCGGACCTGGTGGAGTTCCGAGAAGTGGATGAAGCCTTCGGCGAGGAGGTCCGGCGAACGGAACTCGCCTTTACGAAGCGCCTCCCTCCAGTGGTCCGGTTCTGCAATCCGGTAGATCATGAATGACGGGAACCGTCTCATCCGGCCGACGGCTGTCCAGACGAGGTTGGCCGACGGCGCCGTGACGGCGGTTCCGTCCAAGGCCTCGGAAAACGCAGGTCGTCGGACGCGTCCCCACCCGCCGTCCGCTCCGGTGGAACATTTCTGTTGCCTAAAACGTTTCAGTCACCGGCATTGGATTCATGAGCATCCAGGGACAACGGCTGGTCCGTGGCGCCGACGTGGCCCATGCGGCCGGCGTTTCGGTGGCTACGGTCTCGCTCGTGCTGAACGACCGGCGCAACGTCGTCCTTTCCGAACGGACCCGTGACAG
Organism: Verrucomicrobiales bacterium; assembly: GCA_027483345.1. GTDB lineage: Bacteria > Verrucomicrobiota > Verrucomicrobiia > Limisphaerales > UBA9464 > SXXZ01. The sequence goes on from JAIXUV010000024.1 coordinate 25,551, forward strand.
GGTACGCGAGGCCGCCCGCCGGCTCGGATACCTCCCGAACCGGGTCGCACAAAGCCTGATCCAGGGGCGTACCCGCACCATGGGCGTCGTCCTTCCGTCGCTGGCCAG
>JAIXUV010000322.1 GCA_027483345.1 Verrucomicrobiales bacterium
ACGATGCGGCCGAGCTCCTCGAGCTTGGCCTGACGCTGGTCGCGGAGGTCGTTGGCCACCCCCATGCCGCCGCCCTCGATCCGTGAGATCTGGGAGTTCAGCGAGGCGACCTCGGCCATCAGGCCGTTGGCGGACCGCGCGTCGAGGGTGAGGGTCTGGTTGAGCTGCGTGTCGAGGGTGCCCAGGCCCGAGTCGAGCTGGTTGAACTGGACCGCAAGCTCAGAAGCCCGGCTGAGGGCGATGTGGCGTTCGGTCAGCGAGGTCGGGTTGGTGGAGAGGGACTGGAAGGCGTTGAAGAGGTCGGCAAGCCCCGCTGCGATCTGCCGGCCGCCGCCGACGCCGTTGGAGGCGGTCGAGGCCTCGGTACCGGAAGCGAGCCGGTCCAGCTGTTGACCCAGACGCGACTGGGCGTACTGCAGGGCGCTCTGCTGGGCCTCAAGCGAGCCGCCCACGCTTCCCTCGACGACGATCTGGGAATCGAGGAGCTGGCTGCGGATCTGCTGGATGCCCGCCACCTCGGCCCCGGTTCCGACGGGGCCGTACTGCCCCATCACCTCCGCGGTCGAGCGGATGGAGACCCTCTGGCGCGAGTAGGCGGGATTGCTGGCGTTCGCCAGGTTGTGTCCCGCGACCTCGACGCCCTGTCTCTGGGTCGCGAGACCCCGGGTGCCGAGTTGCAGTGTGCCGAAGAGTCCAAGCATGGCGGGGCCTCGTTTTCAGCCGACCGCTTCGTACATCGAACGGGGGGTGCCCCCGGTCGAAAGAAGGGCGCCGTCACCGGCGTAGGTCGGCGTCGCCTTCACGGAGAACAGGTTCCCCAGCAGGCGCTGCATCAGGTCGACCGTGCGGGTTAGCAGGAGGTGGTTCTGGCGCGAACGGTTCCTCACGCGGTCGAGCAGCGCGTTGTTCTCCTCGACGAGCGCCTGGATCAGCGGGCGGTACTCGCCGGGAAGACGGGGGAGGATCTCCTCGAAGGAGGCTTCCGACGCGAGCCCGAGGGTCCGGGCCAGCTCGGCGCGGACGAGGTCGCGGCGGCGACGGGCCGTCTCGAGCAGCGCAGCCTGCTGCTCGATGGAGGACGCGCCGTCGAGGACCCCGGCGGAGTCGCGGCGGAGGACCGTCTCCTGCTGGTGGTCGAGCCGGGCGAGCATCTCGCCATACTGCTCGAGTTCATGACGGAGAGCCTCGATGAGTCTCTGGATGGGTTCTTTCACGGCTTGAGGGTGGCGCGGACGGCGTCCGCGGACTGGTGGGAGGAATTCCTGCGCAAGGTGGTTTCGAGATAACGGGCGAGTCCGACGGAACCGGTCCGTGAGATCTGCTCCGCCATTTTCTCGGTCTTGAGGTCCCGGACGATGTCGTCGCCGGGCGACTTGCCGAAAAGGGGTTTCGAAAGGAGAGGCTTCTGGGCCGAGGTCAGGAGCTGCCGGAGCAACACCGCCTCGAACTGCTCGGTCGACTCGCGAAGCTTCCTGGATTGGGAGTCGTTCCGGACACCCGTAGCCGTAGAGCCCGCGTGCGCGGCCGGAGACGTCCGGATGGGGGTGGGGTTCATGGTCAGCGGAGGATCAGTTCGGCCTGGAGGGCGCCCGCCTGCTTCATGGAGCCGAAGATCGCCATCATGTCGCGCGGGGTGACGCCGATGGCGTTGAGCCCCGCCGCCACGCGGTCGATGGTCGGCAGGTCGTTGAGCGTGATCATGGTGCCTTTGCGCTCGTTGACCTTGGTGTCCGCACGCGGTGTCACGGAGGTCTCGCCGGTCTGGCTGAGGCTGTTGGGCTGGGAGACGTCGAAGGTGTTGGCGATGGTGATGGTGAGGTCGCCGTGCGAGACGGCGCAGCTGGAGATCTTCACCTGGGAAGTGGCGACGATCGTGCCGGTGCGCTCGTTGATGACGATGCGGGCGGCCGCGTCGGGCGAGACCTCGATGTCCTCGATGCGGGAGACGAAGTCCACCGACGCCTCCTCGAGGCCCTCGGGGATGCGGACCTTGACCGAGGTCGAATCGATGGCGCGGGCGCTGTCCTTGAAGCGTTCATTGATCGCCTGGGCAAGGCGGGCGGCCGAGGTGAAGTCGGAGTCGCGGAGCAGCAGCTCGAGCTCGCGGTTCTCGACGATCTGGGTCGGCATCTCCGCCTCCACCAGGGCGCCTCCGCTGATGGTGGCGACGGTGGGATGGTTCTTCTGGACGCTGGCGGAGTTGTTGCCGCCAATGAAACCGCCCACCGCAAGGGGGCCCTGGGCGAGCGCGTAGACCTTGCGGTCAACGCCGAAGAGGGGCGTCTGGATGAGCACACCGCCCTGGAGGCTTCGGGCGTCACCCATGGCCGACACGGTGATGTCGATGCGCTGGCCGACCTTGGTGAACGCCTTGAGGTCGGCGGTGATCATCACCACGGCGACGTTCTTGGCCACCAGCGCTTGCGCCGGAAGCTGTTGTCCGAATCGCTGGAGGAGGTTGGCGAGGCTGCGGAGGGTGTAGACCGGGTTCTTGTCGCCCTCACCGGCGAGGCCCACGACGAGACCATAGCCGACCAACTGGTTGTCCCGGGCGCCGGAGATCATCACCAGATCCTTGAGACGGGCCCCCATGGCGGCCGCCGATGCCGGGAAAAGCAGGGCGGTCGCGAGCAGGAGCAGGGGGAATGTGCGCTTCATGGCCAGATTGGAACGGGACGGTTCGTCGGACTCAGAACGGGGTCACCTTCTCGAAGATCTTGGTGAACCAGCCGCGCTTCTGGCTGTCGGAAACGGTGCCCTTGGAGACGAACTTCAGGTTCGCGTCGGCGACATTGTAGCTGAACACGGTGTTGTCCGGCTGGATGTCCTCCTGCCGGACCACGCCGCGGAGGATGGCCTCCTGCTGTTCGCCGGCGACCATGGTGCTCCGACGTCCCTCGAGGACGAGGTTGCCGTTGGGAAGCTGCTCGGCGACGCGGACGGCGATGCGGGTGTTGATCCGCTCGGAGTTCGCGATGCTCCCGCCGCCGTCGAAGCTGTTGTCGGAGTTCATCTGCATCGCCGGGTACTTCCCGCCCCGGGTGAGGAAGCGGTCCTGGGCGGCGCCGAAGAGGAAGCTGGAGATGCTGGCGTTGATGCCGGTCTTCTTGGCGGTCTTGGTGTTGTTCGCCTTGTTGGCTTCGTTGCTTTCCTGGACGACCACGGTGACCAGGTCGCCGACCTTGCGGGCTCGGGTGTCACCCAGCAGCGACGGCGCAAGATCTTCACGCCACATGGATCCGCCGGCCGCACCGGTCTTCACGACCAGGGCGGTGGAGAGCAGGAGCCCGAGAACGACCTGCGTTCGGATGGGGCGGGATGGGTTCGTCTTCATGGAAAGGTTTGCTGCGGCACTCCGCGCTCAGAGGGCGACCACGACCAGGTTCTCATCCTCCACGCGGCCGCGGAGTTCCTTGCGGGACCGGACGTTGCGGACACGGATGGTCTGTCCGGGGACTCCGTCCTCAAGGGCTTCCACCTTGGTGGTGATCTCCATGAGGCCGCTGCGGACGACCGCGTCGATCTGGCGTCCGCGGAAGACCACGGAACGAAGACGGAGGGAACGGCGGCTCAGGTGCTGGCCGGGATTGAGGCTTTCGGCGAACTCCCAGGAGCCGGCCTCGGCCGGAAGCGCCGGAAGCGCGTCGCGAAGCGAGAGGATGTCACGGCGTTCCATCGTCAGGTCGGCCTCGCCCAAGGCGGCGCCACGGCGGACGGGTCCGGCTGCGACGTGGACGTCGGCCCAGACTCGGAGCGAGACCGGTTGGGTCCATTCGCCGAGGATCTCCTCGCCGGCGCGGAGCTGGAAACGGAGAGAAAGGACCGGCGACAGGCCCTGCGAAGGACGGTCCACGAGTCGGGCCTCGTAGTTCTCGTCGGCGATCTGGACGGTCCGCCAAGGACGGGTCAGGCGGACCTCCACCTCGCCGCGGTCGCGGGCGTAGAGGCGTTGCAGTTCGGCGGTGAGCCCGTTGCGCACCTCGTTCTCGTCGAGGTCCCGCATGCGGCGCGATACGCGTGCGGCGCCGGGGCCGGCCCAGTTGGTCGGGACGGTTCCGCCGCCGGAGGCGGAGAGGACCCCGAGCACCAGCTCCCTGGAAACCAGGAAGGTGGCGCCAGGCGGAGGGGAATTGGTGACCCGGATCCGAGGCAGGTCGGGGATGCCGTCGACGAGATCGGTGGTGAACACGCCGCCGGACTGGACGGCAATCTGGGGACGCAGGGTCGCCTTGGGCTGTTCCGCCAGGACGTTCCGGGAGGCCAGCGCGAGGACGAGGATCAGGAGAAGCGGTTTCATCGGCGCAGGCTGTTGGCCATTCCCATCATCTCGTCGGAGGACTGCACCGCCTTGGAGTTCACCTCGTAGGCGCGCTGGGCGACGATCATGTTCACCATTTCGTCCACGACCTTGACGTTGGACATCTCGAGGAAGCCCTGTGCGAGTCCGCCGAAGCCGTTGGCGTTGGGATCACCGCCCTCGGCTTGACCGGAGGCGAGTCCTTCGCGGTAGAGGTTGCCCCCCAAAGGGGTCAGTCCGGCCGGGTTGGCGAAGCGGAACAACTGGAGCTTGAAGGTCTGTTCAACGCCCGGCCCCTTCAGGGTCACGTTGCCGTCGGCGGAGATGTTGATGTCCGTGGTCCCGGGAGGCACCGCCTGGAAGCCGCTGCCGAGCTTGCCGCCGTCGGTGGTGACCCAGTTTCCGGTCGAGTCCAGCTTCAGGGCACCGTCCCGGGTGTAGGCCTTGGAGCCGTCCGGGAGGTTCACCTCGAAGAAACCGTCACCGGTGATGGCGACGTTGAACTTGTCGCCGGTGTTGGTGAGTTCGCCGGTGGTGAAGAGCTTGGTCGTCGAGACGAGCCTTGAGCCGTGTCCGATCTGCACGCCGGACGGGGAGAGGTTCCCGTTGCCCTGATCGGCGCCCGGGGGCTTCTCGCTCTGGTAGAGAAGATCCTGGAACTCCGCGCGGCTGCGCTTGAAGCCGGTGGTGTTCACGTTCGCGAGGTTGTTCGCGATGACCTCCAGGTTCTTCTGCTGGGCCTGCATGCCGGTTGCGGCGGAATAGAGGGCTCGGATCATAGCTTCTAGGGATCAGGAGTTGGGACCGCCGAGTTCGGTGATGGTCTTGCCCATGCGTTCATCCTGGGCGTGGATGACCTTCTGGTTGGCCTCGAAGAGTCGCATCGCGTTGATCATGCTGACCATCTCGCCGACGGCGGAGGTGTTGGCCATCTCCAGCATGCCGCCGCGGACGGACGGATTCGCGACGTCGACCACCTTCATGCCGGCATTGCTGGCCTTCCAGTAGCCGCCACCGGCCGGGGTCAGCATCGAGGGATCACCCACGTCGACCACCTTGAGGCGGCCGCGGGAGTCGGCTCCCTTGCTCACGGTGCCGTCTTTCGCGATGGAGATTTCTCCGGGCGTGTTGCGGTCGAACTGGAATGACCCGCCGTCTCCGAGGACAGCATAGCCTTCCTTGGTGACCAACTGGCCGTTCGAGTTGAGAGAGAAGGACCCGTCGCGGGTATACACCGACTCACCGCTCGGAAGCTGGACCTCGAAGAACCCCTTTCCGTCGATCGCGGCGTGGGTCTTCACGTCGGAGGGCTGCATCGGTCCCTGGGCGAACACGGTCGAGGTGGCGGCCCGCGGCATGATGTACTTCTGCCCCTTGGCGGCGTCCTGCGGCATGAGCCCGGACTCGAAGGCGGCGAAGGACATCTCGGTCCGCTTGAACCCGGGAACGGAGGAAGCGGAGAGGTTCTCCGAAATCACCTCCTGCCAACGCGCATTGGCACTCAGTGCCGCAGCGGCTTGATACATCCCGATGTTCACGCCCCGGTCGAAGCATCGAGGGTGCCAATGGGAGACGCTTCATCGTTCGACACTGTCCATCAACACCTTACATACATCCATCCGATATCGAGACCGCCTCACCCGTGGAAGACGGGACGTTTTTGCCGATCCCGCTTGGACACATCGGATGTCCCGACATACTGCGGCCATCCATGAAACCGGCGATCCTGCTGATCCTGTTTTCCATCGGGCTGCGGGCTTCAGATACCAACCCGCTGCCAGCGGGACTGGGACTTCGGACCAACGACGTCGTCGCGGTCGTGGGTGGGGGCGGCGCCGTGGCCTTGGCCCGGACCGGCCACCTGGAGACCGTGATCACGTCGGGCCACCCCGGGCATCGGCTGCGGTTTCGGACCTTGGCCTGGGAGGGGGACACGGTCTTCGGTCAACCGCGGGAGATCAACTATCCCGCCTTGCCCGACCAGATCCGGGCCTGCGGAGCCACGGTGACCCTGATCGACTTCGGACAGTCCGAGTCGTTCCGTGGCGCGGCAGGGGCGGAGAATTTCCGGAAGGACCTCCACCGGTTGGTCGAGGAACTGCGCGTCCTCACTCCGAGGCTGATCCTGCTCACGCCTCTCCCGACGCCCGGATCCGCCCCGGCGTCCACGGAGCCCTACGCCGAATCCGTACGGGCCGAGGCCGCGGCGTCGCAGATCCCGCTGATCGATCTGCACCGGGCTGCGATAGTGCTTCCACCGGCCGCATCGGAAGGCACTCCGGTCGAAGGGCGTGTCCTTTCCCCCGACCGGCTGGGACGCTGCGTCCTCCAGGCGTTGGCGGGTCTTGATCCGCGCCTGCAGAAGTTGGAGATCCGCGCCGACGGCGGCTTTGCCAACCCGGAATGGGAGGCGCTGCGTCAGGCAGTCCAGGAGCGCAATCGACTGTGGAAGCGGTTCAACCGCCCGACCAACTGGGCCTTCCTCGGCGGAGACCGTACCGAACAGCCTTCCAGCCGGGATCACCGGAATCCTTCCGTGCGATGGTTTCCGGACGAGATGAAGCAATACCTCCCGCTGATCGAAGCCGCCGATTCGGAGATCCACACCAAGGCGGCCGTCACCGCGGCCACCTGGACCACCCGCTGAACCGGAAGACACCCCATGTTGAAGCGTCCTGTTCCCCTGATCCTCGGCACGGTCCTGGTTTCCCGGATCCTGGCCGCCGGTTCCACATCGTCGGCTTCGGCACCGGATCCGGATCCGGAAGTCGCGGCCCTGCGGGTTCTGCCCGGGTTCCGGATCGGGCGTTTCGCCGACGAGCGCCTGGGAGTCGTCAAGCCGACGCAGGTTCGGTTCGACGGCGACGGTCGGATGTGGGTGGCCACGACGACCAGCTATCCGCAGCTCCGGCCCGGAGAGGAGCCCAGGGACAAGATCGTGGTGCTCGAAGACCGCGACCGGGACGGCGTCGCCGACAGCTCCCACGTTTTCGCCGACGGCCTGCACATTCCCCTTGGTCTGGAACTGGGAAATGGCGGCGTCTATGTGGGGGCCGCGGACGAACTCTTGTTCCTGCGGGACAATGACGGCGACGGCAAGGCAGACGAGCGTCGGGTGGTGTTCAGCGGCTTCGGCACGGGCGACACGCACCAGACGTTGAACTCGTTCGCCTGGGGCCCCGCCGGCGAGCTGATGATGAGCCAGGGGCTGCACGCTTTCAGCCGCATCGAGACGCGGCATGGGAACGTGACCCTGCATCAGGCCGGCATCTGGAGATACTGGCCGCCGACCGGTAGGCTGGAGCCCTTCTGGGACGGGGCGATGGGGGCACACAACCCCTACGGGACCGCCTTCGACGCCACCGGACGGCCGCTGGTGTTCGCCGGCAATGGACACGGCATCTACGATCTCGCTCCGGCCCTGCAGCCGACCGACCACTTCCTGCTGCATCCGCCGGCCTGGAGTGAAGGACGGAAGTTCGGGGGCGTGGACGTCGCGGACAGCTCGCACTGGCCGGAATCCCAACGTGGCGAGTTCATCGCCGGCGGTTACCTGCAGAACACCGTGGAGCGGTTCCGGATCACCGCCGACGGTTCCACGGTCCGCCCCGTTCGGCTTCCACCGCTGGTGGAGAGCACCAACACGGCGTTCCGCGTGGTGGATCTCCGGTTTGGGCCCGACGGCGCGTTGTACCTCTGCGACTGGTTCAATCCGGTGATCGGCCACTACCAGACCAGCTTCCGACATCCCGACCGCGACAAGACGCATGGGCGGATCTGGCGGGTCTCGGTCGAAGGATCCGCAGCGTTGACGCCACCCGCGATGGAAACGGCCGACGTCGCAATGCTGTTGAAACAGCTGCTGTCGCCGGAACGTTGGAACCGCCAGCAGGCCGCCCGGGTCCTGCGGGGACGCCCTTCGGCGAGCGTCCTGCCCGCCGTCGACACGTGGATCCGGGAAGCCGGCTCGGAGACCGCAATGGAGGAACGGACGGGTGCCGCGGTGGAGCTCCGGGCCGCGTTCGACAAGACCGACGCGGAATCCTTGGACAAGCTGGCTCGCTCGGGGAATCCGCTGCACCGGATCCGTTCCGCACGTTACACGGCACGAGGGAGCGAACCATCAACCACTTCCCTCGCCCGTTTGGCCCGATTGACTGCGGATGCGGATCCGCAGGTTCGGCTGGAGGCGGTCGTCGCCTGTTCCTGGATCCGCGACGGCCGCGCGATCGAGACCGCTGCGATCGCCGCCGACCATCCGATGGACCCGGCATTGCGGTACGCCTTCACCCAGTGTGTCCACGCACTCAAGCCTTGGTGGCGGCCGCTGCAGGCCGGAGGGCGGTTGAACTTCGAGGGACGTGAATCGCGTCAACTCGCCTTCGCGGCGGCCGATCGGACGCAGGAGACCGTCCAACTTGCCGCCGACCGCCTCAGGAGGATCGCGGAAGTGGCCCTCGCGGACGACGTGCAGTGGTCCCTCGTGGAAACGTTGCTGGCCGGAGGCGACGCCAAGAGCCAGACCGTGTTGCTCCAACCCCGCACCTTCACGGTCGGGGTCACCTACCATCCGGATCGCCATGCGTCCGCCCTGCTACGGCTCGCTGGGAGTCCGGCCCCGGAAGGCTTCGCCGTGGAACCGCTGCGTTCCCTGGCTCGCGCACTCCTGGAGTCGAAGTCGGCCTCCGTGCAGGAGGCTGCCGCCCGATGGGTGGGACGCTGGAGGATTCCCGGGCAGGAGGAATTCCTCGGTCGATTGGCGGACGACGTCGGCACGCCCACGACGGTTCGCGCCGGAGCCGTCTGGGCGGTCGGCATGCTGGGTGGATCGGCCCAACAGCCGCGGCTGCGTCGGATCGCCCAGGAAGGTTCCGACGAACTCCGGGTCGCCGTGGTCGCCACCATGGCCCGGATCGATCTCGCGGAGGCGGTCGCGCTCGCGGCGGATCGTCTGTCGAAGCCAGTGGACGAGAAAGTGGCCCTTGGACTGACCCAGGAGATCCTCCGAGGCAGTTCGGGGGCAGCTGTGTTGTCTGAGGCCTTCCGGAACCGGGCGCCGCATCCAACCGCGGCGAAAGCGATCCGAGGATTCCTGGCGCGCGCGGGGAGGACGGAACCGGCTCTCACACAGTCCTTGGGTACCGTTGGCGAGGCCATGGAGAAACCGTCGTCACTGACGGTGGAGGGAGCGGAACAGGAGTCATTCCTTCGTGAGGTCCGGGTCGCTGGCGATCCGATCCGTGGACGACGGATCTTCGAGGGTGCAGACAGGGGATGCGCCTCGTGTCATCCGATCGGTGGAGGAACCCAAGGTTTGGGGCCTGACCTCTCCGCGCTGGGAACGGCGCAAACGGCGGGCTTCATCCTCGGGGCGATCCTGCAGCCCCAGAAGGAGGTCAAGGAAGGGTTCACCGCTTGGACCGCGGACCTGAAGGATGGGACAACCCGCCAAGGACGGCTGATCCACGAATCCCCGGACCTCGTGGTCCTATTCGACGCTGCCGAACGAAGGGAGCTCCAGATCCGGAGATCCGAGATCAACGCACTACGGCCGATGGGATCGATCATGCCGGAAGGTTTGGCCGACGGACTGAGCCGCGAAGAGCTGCGGGACCTGGTTGCCTTC
>JAIXUV010000367.1 GCA_027483345.1 Verrucomicrobiales bacterium
AAGGACACCGGTTGCAGCCCGGAGGAGCTGCACCGGCTGAATTTCGAGTCAGGGTGATTCGGGTGCTGCGAGACAGGACTCGATGAACGCGACGAACCGCCGGTCCCGACTGGCCCGGGAATCTCGCCAGACCCTTTGTGGAAGGGGCAGGGCGAAGAACTCGGAGGCGTCCAGCCGGAGCGAGGCGAGGGGGACGAGATCGCTTTCGCGGGCAAGCTCCCAGCAGGTCTGGAAGTGGTAGATCACCTCGAGGAGGAACTCCCGTTCCTCGAAGGTGATCGGATGAGCGATCAGGTCGGCATCGGGCGAGGTGATGCGGCTCAGGGATGGTTCCCGGTGGGAGCTGGACCAAAGTTCCCGGTGATGGCCGGCGAGGGTGAGCCGCTGGGCAATCCGTTGGTCCCGGATGCCCTGCCGGAACGAGCGCGCTGTGTAGATGAGACTGGCGGCGATCCCGAGTGATTGGACCAGTGTGAACCCGTTTTCTTGGACCCAATGTAGAAGACCCGCCATGACACCGCTTCTACCATGAAAGCGGTGACTTCGGGAAGGGGACCTCAGGCGGCAGGGATGTCCTGTCGGGCGCGGACCAGAAGCGCCCGAGGGATACGGACAATCCGCTCCTCAGGCCCGCAGCCGGATCCCAAGGGAAGCCGGTCGGCGGCTTCGGTGGTGATGTCGGCTCCGATAATGGCGAAATCGCCGTCGGCGAGTTCGAGGATGTCGGGGCAGCTGCGGGCGCAGAGCGACGGGCCCGGGGCGTCGTTTCCAAGTCGTCGAAGGAACATGCTAGAAATAGTCATGGATGACTATGTTCCGTCAACTGGGTTCTGCCGTAACCGAGGATCGTGAAGAACGGCGAGTATTCGGCGGCGGTCTGCACCGAGGTCACCCGCCTCCTAACCGAGGAGAGGGAGCGGCAGGGTATCTCGGAAAACCGCCTGGCGGCAGCGGCTGGCTTGAGCCAGTCACTGATGACGCGGTTCAAAAGGAATCTCAACAACCCGAAGCTCGATTCCCTGATTCGAATTGCCCTCGCGCTCGAGGTCGACCTTGGAAAGGTGATCAGCCTAGCGATTCGCAACGTGGAGAAGGGGAAGGCCACCGATTCGGCGCCCACGAAGGCTAAGCGATCGAAATCCTGAACCGAATTCCCCCGATTGTCCGACGCCGCCACCCGTAGGATAGTGGCAGATCAGAGAGGTGGTGATGGAAGCGGTAGTCGGGGCCGGTGTGGTGCTGTTGGGAGGATGGATGTGGTTGCGCCGGGATCGGCAACGGATTGCCCGGACTCATTTGAGAGGGCTTCAGCTTTCCGACGGGGAAACGCCGTTGCTCCGAGGGCCATTGCTCTTGGGCCGCCGGAACTATCCGGCTGAGGTGGCCACCGGGCACTTCGCTTTCGTCGGGGCAACCGGCAGCGGGAAGACGCTGCTTCAACGGCTGCTGCTGCAGAGTGCCTTGCCGGAGGTCGGGAGGGGAACCGGTCACCGGGCTCTGGTTTACGACGCCAAGCGGGATCTGCCTTCATTGCTGGCCGGCATGGATCTCAACGCCCCGGTCCGGATTCTCAACCCGCTCGATGCCCGCTCGGTGGCCTGGGACATGGCCGCCGACATCACCAATCCCTCGCTGGCCCAACAAGCCGCCCTGCTGCTCATCCCGGAGTCGAAGAACGACAACAACCCGTTCTTCTCCCGGGCGGCGAGGCATCTCCTCACTGGCGTCATCACCAGCCTGTTGTTGTGTCATCCCGGTGTCTGGACCTTCCGCCAAATCCTGCTCATCGCCCGGGACCCGGAGCGCATGGAGGCGGTATTGGGTGCCGTTGAGCCGACCCGACATCTGCGTCGGTACTTCGAGCACGCAGCGACCTTTCAGAACATCCTCGCCACCCTCCTGACCTTCCTCGCGCCGTACGAGGTAGTGGCCGCCGCGTGGGACCGTAGCTCCGAGAAGCTCAGCCTGAGCTGCTGGCTCCGGGAGGAGTCCATCCTGGTGCTGGGCAGCGACGACGCCAACCGGGTCGCCCTCGACACGGTCAATCGGCTGATCTTCCGTCGCCTCAGCGACCTGCTGCTCTCCCAACCAGAGGGCTCCGGGCGGACGTGGATCGTCCTCGATGAGGTCCGCGAAGCCGGTCGACTGGAAGGCCTGTCGAGCCTTCTGACCCGAGGCCGGAGCAAGGGCGTCGCCGTGGTCTTGGGCTTCCAAGACATCAACGGACTGCGGGACGTCTACGGTCGGGAAGTGGCCGAGGAGCTCTTGGGCCAGTGCAACACCAAGGTGGTCCTGCGGAACAACAGTCCCGACACCACCGAGTGGTGCGCCAAGCTCTTCGGCTCCCGGGAAGTGGTCGAGACCACCCCGGGCAGCAGCCGGAGCTTCCGAGGGCTGGTTTCCGATGGTTCCCGCAGTGACTCGACGTCGATGGGGATCGTACGGCGGGAGCTGGTGCTCGACTCCGAGATCCTTGGACTCCCACCCGCCAACCTCGACGACGGCGTCACCGGATTCTTCCTCAATCCCCTGACCGG
>JAIXUV010000032.1 GCA_027483345.1 Verrucomicrobiales bacterium
GCTACATGACCACGATCCACGCCTACACCGGCGACCAGCCGACCCTCGACACCATGCACAAGGACCTCTACCGCGGCCGCGCCGCCGCCCTGAGCATGATCCCGACCTCGACCGGCGCCGCCAAGGCCCTGGGCCTGGTGCTGCCGGAACTGAAGGGCAAGCTGGACGGCTCCTCGATCCGCGTCCCGACCCCCAACGTCTCGGTCGTCGACCTGAAGGTCGTGGCCGGCCGCGACGTGACGGTGGAAGAGATCAACAAGGCCCTGGTCGCCGCGTCGGAAGGCCCGATGTCGGGCGTGCTGGCCGTGACGGGCGACCCGCTGGTCTCCATCGACCTGAACCACGTGGCCGCGTCGTCCACCGCTGCCCTGCCTCAGACCCAGGTCGTCGACGGCAAGCTGGCCCGGGTGCTGACCTGGTACGACAACGAATGGGGCTTCGCGACGCGGATGAGCGACACCGCGCTCGTGATGGCGAAGTTCCTCTGATGTGGAAGAGCCGGAACAAGGCGGAGCCCAGTCTTCTGTCCGCCGTTCCGGCTCACCTGCAGACCCGCTTTCAGGCCCTGCTTGAACTACCGGCCGACGGTCTAGCCGAGCCTTGGAGAAAGACCACGACCGCTGCGGTAGGCGGCCTTCGTGCGGTGGGCTTTGCCGAGGACTCTGACCTGCTCCTTGTGGCTTCGTGGCAGGGGCGCGGCTTGTTCGACAGCCTCTCGGGCCAGCGGCTTGATCGCGACGATGATCCGGACTTCGAGGAAGATTTGGCCAACTGCCGCGTGCGGGGCATTGGCGTGCTGGAAGGGTTTTGGGTCACCATTGCAGGCGGTCATGGGGGTGGTCTGACCAGATGGACTGGAGATGGTTGGTCCTGCGACCTTCTCCCCCTGACCTGGCCATCCGAGTCCGTGCTCGTGTTCCCTTCTGGCCGTTCGATCTGGGACGAGCGGGACGGAGGCGTTGCGGGCATCTCCAAGGTGACCACCGATGTACTGGTGGCCTTCGGTTTTTCGCCGACAGGCCGCAGCTTTGTGATCGCGACGTCCTCTGACGTGACGATCTACAGCCGATAATGGAACTAGCCCCATGACCTTCCGCTCCCTCGACACCGCTGATCTCGCCGGCAAGCGCGCGCTGGTTCGCGTGGACTTCAACGTGCCGATGGACGGCGGGCAGATCACCGACGACACGCGGCTGCGCTCGGCCCTGCCGACCATCCACTTTCTGTCGGGCAAGGGCGCCAAGGTGGTGCTGCTGGCCCACTTCGACCGGCCCAAGGGCAAGCGGGTTCCCGAGATGAGCCTGAAGCCGGTGGTCGAGGCGCTGTCGGCGCTGGTCGGCCAGCCGGTGGCCTTCGCCGACGACTGCATCGGCGCCGAGGCGGCGGCGGTCATCGACGGCCTGCCGAACGGCGGCGTCGCGCTGCTGGAGAACATCCGCTTCCACGCCGGCGAGGAGAAGAACGATCCCGCCTTCGCCGCCGAGCTGGCGAAGAACGGCGACGTCTACGTCAACGACGCCTTCAGCGCCGCCCACCGCGCCCACGCCTCGACCGAGGGTCTGGCCCGCCTGCTGCCGGCCTATCCGGGCCTGGCCATGCGGCGCGAGCTGGACATGCTCGACGCCGCGCTCGGAACGCCGGTCAAGCCGGTGCTGGGCATCGTCGGCGGGGCCAAGGTCTCGACCAAGCTCGACCTGCTCAACAACCTGGTCGCCAAACTCGACCGCCTGGCCATCGGCGGCGGCATGGCCAACACCTTCCTGGCCGCCCAGGGCCACCCGGTCGGCTCCTCGCTGTGCGAGCACGACCTGGGCGACACCGCCCGTGAGATCATGGCCAGGGCCGCCGCCTCCGGCTGCGAGCTTTTGCTGCCGGTCGACGTGGTCGTGGCCCGCGAAGTGAAGCCGGGCACGGCGACCCGCACGCTGGGCCTCGACGAAGTGGCCGACGGCGACCTGATCCTCGACGCCGGTCCGAAGACGGTCGAGCGCCTGCTCGCCGCCATGGACGCCAGCAAGACCCTGATCTGGAACGGCCCGCTGGGCGTGTTCGAGGTCCCGCCCTTCGACATTGCCACCGTGGCCGCCGCGAAGACGGCCGGCGCGCTGGCCGAAGCCGGCAAGATCACGGCGGTGGCCGGGGGCGGAGACACGGTCTCGGCCCTGAACCACGCGGGCGTGGCGGATCAGATGACCTTCGTGTCCACCGCGGGCGGCGCCTTCCTGGAGTGGATGGAAGGCAAGGTCCTGCCGGGCGTGAAGGCGCTGGAGGTTTAAGGCTCGGCCAAAACAATCCGTCATCCTGGGCCTTGTGCCCAGGATCCCTTGTTCAGCTTCACCGTGAGAGCGTGATCACACTCTCACTTGCGACCGTGAGAGGGCTCCTCGCCACAAGGGCGAGGATGACGGTGCTAAAGGGGCGCGGGCCGGGCGGCGTCGCCCCCACGCCGGGCCACCTCCCCGCGAGCGGGGAGGATAGAACGGTGGCGCCACGGGCTGACGTTTCCGTGATCCGGTGCTAAGACGCCCACAAAACCCAGAACAATATCAGCGCAAGAGAGTCCGACCGTGGCCCGCATCACCCTCCGACAGCTTCTCGACCACGCCGCCGAGAACGACTACGGCCTGCCCGCCTTCAACATCAACAAC
>JAIXUV010000392.1 GCA_027483345.1 Verrucomicrobiales bacterium
CCGGCCTCCATCTTGTAGAGGTTTCCGTCCGGCAGGCCGTGCTCCTCGAGGAAGCGGCCGTCGGGTTGTTCGAGGGCGAGATACAGCCCCCAGAAGTCGCCTGCGTACTGGTCGTCCGGGACGGATTCCAAGGCGTCGTCGACGATGCGGAACTGGACCGCGGTGGAATGGTTGGCGGTCTGTCCGGCGAGTTGGAAGAGGCGAAACCCGACGCTTTCGAAGAGGCCCTGTTCGCCGCGGAACTCGAAGTCGCCCTGCTGGATGCACGCTCCGAGGTTGAGCTTCGTCCAATCGGTGTCGAAACGGCGGCCCCAGTTGTCGCGCGCCTGGAAGTCGTGTCCGCGGTTGAAGTCGAACTTCCACATGTTCTTGCCCATGGAGTAGCGCCATCCGCCACCGCGTGGACGGAACCGGATGTGGTCGTACACCTCGCCGTCGTACACGAGCGTGCCGGTCCAGAAGTACTCGTCCCCGTGGGAACGGTCGAACCAGGTGCAGGCCTCGACGTCCTCGCGGCGTGCGACGAGGTGGTAGACGGGCAGGCGGTTCATCTCGGCTGCGTCGGCGGTCCGGACGGTGCCGAGGGCGGTCGCGGCACCGGGACGGACGGCGCCGGACCAGGCGGGCACGCCGTCGTAGACGAACCAGGCGAAGTTGCGTCCGGGATCGTCCGGGTACGGGGCGCGGACCTCGTTGCCCAGGCGGTCCCGGGCGACGATCCGGAATCGGACCAGACGTCGATGCACCTGGAGGGTTCCGGGA
The DNA here is from genome assembly GCA_027483345.1 of Verrucomicrobiales bacterium. Taxonomy (GTDB): domain Bacteria; phylum Verrucomicrobiota; class Verrucomicrobiia; order Limisphaerales; family UBA9464; genus SXXZ01. The sequence goes on from JAIXUV010000392.1 coordinate 763, forward strand.
ACGGTGACGGAGTACACATCGTCCGCCGCAATCGCGTCGCCATCCGCGGCGCGGTCGTTCATCGGGAGCGGAGTCCAATGGGCGGCATAGGCCGCGGAGTCGGCCCGGATGTAGGAACCGGGGTCGACCAACTGGTACTCCAGGATCACGGACGCGATGCCGTCCGGGTCCGTGGCCTTGATGGTGACGACGACGGGTTCGCCGCCGCGGGGTTGTTTCGGGATGACCGAGAGCTGCCGCATCGCGGGAGGCACCCGGGTATCGAGGACCGAGTTGGGGCGGCCGGGTGTGGGGCCTGCGACGGACGGTCCGATGACGACCGAGGCCCGGAGGTCGAAGAAGGCGTCCGAACTGCCCGAGAGCAGGATGTTGGCGACCTGGACCGCGATGGTGTTGGTGCCCTCGTGCAGGAGGCCTGGCGGGACGGAGGCCTCGAAGCGTTGGTACTCGTTGCTTTCGCGGGTGACGTTGGCGGTCCCGGTGTGGGCGACCTGTTCGCCCGGCATGCCCGACTGCGCGAGCAGCCGACCGTTGACCCAGAGGTTGAATCCGTCGTCGTGCAGGGCCTCGAACACCATGCCCGACACGGCGGCGGCGTTGGTCACCAGGAAGGTCCTGCGCAGGAGGAACTGGGTGTAGTTCCCCGCCATGTCCGCGAGCGGCGTGCGGATGAGGATCGAAGGGTCGTAGCCGACCGGGGCCGGACCGGTGGACCAGGAGGTGTCGATGAAGCCGGGAAGGGTCCAGGCGGACGCGGGCGAGGACGGCGCCGCGGTCCCCTTGAACAGACGCCAGACGGCGCCGGCGGGAAGGACCTCGCTGCGGGTCGTCGTCGCATCCCCACCGCGAACCGAGACCCGCCAATGGCCACCGAGGTCGTTGTCCAACGAGGGATGGATCAGCTCCATCGAGTAGCCGGGCGGTTCACCGACGGTGGGCCAGGGGAATCCGAGTCCGAACGAGACGGTGTCGACGGAACCGTTGGATGCGTCCCGGAGGGTGACCCGGTCGCCGCGACCGGAGAGCCGTCCTGTCCAGGGACCGAAGGCGCCGTTGTGGCCGAACTTCGCGGCGAGGGCGGCGGGGTTTTCGGCGGCCACGGCATGGCCTCCGGCGGTGATGGTGGCGCCGGCCGGGAAGGTGAAGTCGATCCCGCCGCCGAGCACCCAGCCGCCGATGTCGACCGCGGCGGGTCCGCGGTTGTGCAGTTCCACGAACTCCACCCGTTCCTGGTCCACGTCCGGCGCGGGGTGGATCTCGTTGATCACGACCTGTGCCTGAAGCCGGCCAAGGAACAGGAGCAGGGTCGAAACCGCTGTTTGGAGCTTCCGCATGGGACCCGGTGAATCTGGGTGACTCCAGACGTCGGCGCAATGGGCCGTCCCCGATCGGCGTCCGGATCAACGGGTGGCGCGGAAGGAAGGCACGGTGGCCTGCATCCGGCGGAGATCGGCGACGTCGGCGGCCGAGCCGCGGGGCACCGGGACGGAGGCGTCGAGGTAGCCGGGGTCGGCGAAGAAGCGGGTCTTCAGGGTGCGGGAACCCTCGCGGATGACGGTGCCCCGCCAGCGGAAGGCCTCGGCATGGGAATCGGCGAATCCGAGGGTCGCGGTGCCGCCGTGGCGGGAGCCGGGAAGGTTCCAGTGCTGGCTCTCACCGGTGCCCTCGGGCTCGATGCCGATGGAACCGTTCTGGTTCGACCATTCGTCCTCGTCCACGAAGACGCTCGCGGCGGCCGGTCCGGGTTCGAGGATCTGGGACTGACGGTAGACGGGGAAGGGGATCTTGGTCGGGTTGAGGTGGGCCACGCCGGTGCTCATCGAGAAGCTGCGGTTGCGCAGGCGCCGCGAGGCCACGACGCGAGTGCGGTCGGACGGGCAGCGGTAGATGCCGGGGCTGCGGTTGTAGGGCCAGAGGACACCGGTCTCGAGGCTGCGGTCGGTGGCGTCGACGCGGACGTCGCCGGTGATCCAGCTCAGGTTCTGGCTGACCAATCCCGAGGCCTCGTTGGGGGCGAGCGTGCCGGCGTTGTCGTCGGCGTAGAGCTGCCAGGCGAGGGTGAGTTGGCGGGCGTTGCCGAGGCACTGGGTGGACTCGGCCTTGGTGCGGGCGCGTCCGAGCGCCGGGAGCAGCATCCCGGCGAGGATCGCGATGATGGCGATGACGACGAGCAGCTCGATCAGGGTGAAGGCGGCGGCCCGATGCGTCGGGGAACGCATCGGGCCGCGGTGCGGATCGGAAGCGTGCCGGATCATTGGACCGGCACGGCGCGGAGGAACGACTGGTCGGCCGTCGACGGTACGACTCCAGGGGTGCCGCCGGGGGCGGCGGACTGGAGGAAGAGGCCGGCGGGCTCGGCGAGGTTGGTGCCGCCGCGAACCTGGTAGACGGCGCCGGCGGTTCCGTTCAGGCGGAACCGGAGGAAGCCTCCGCTGACCGAGACGTCGGAAAGCGTCGCGGGTCCGCCGGCGACCGTGGCCGAGGCCTGGACGGTGTAGGCGTGGATGCCGTTGTTCGAGTCGAGGACGTAGAGACGTCCACCGCCGAAGTCGGCCGCGCCGGTGCCGTTGCCGTTGGCGTTCTTGAGCGGCAGGAGTTCCTGGTCGAGCAGGGCCGGGGCGGAGGACAGGTCGCCGAGGCGGGAGACCTGGACGTTGTCCGGGTTGTCGAAGGAAAGCCCGGCGAGCAGGCCGGCGGAGGCGTCGACGGCGATCAGGCCGACGGAGGTCGGATAGACGCTGCCGGGGAGGTTGGTGCGCACCGTGGCGGCGGGCACGCCGGGTTCGAAGGCGACGTGGACGAGGGTCTGTCCGCTGGCGGTGCCCCAGACCGAGTTGCCGGCACCAAACGCCACGGAGAGGCCGATGTTGCCGTTGCCCAGAGCGGCGGCGTCGTAGACGGCGACCGTGCCGACCGCACCGGAGACGATGTCGACCACGGCGAAGGACTTGTGGGAACGGGAGGCGAAGAGCAGTTGGGTGGAATCGCCGGAACCGCGGGCGTCCATGGTGTCGCCGAAGCGGACGCCGGCCGGGAGGCCGGTGACGGTGAGCACCGTGGGGCTGACCGTGGCGGAGTCGGACTCCCAGCGGTAGACCTTGAGACCGGTCGATCCGTCGGTGACGAGGTTGGCGACATAGACCGCACCGTCGTCGGCGACGGCAACCATGTTCATCACGAGCGTGCCGCCGGTGATGACGTTGACGCCGGCCTCGTCGGTGGTCTTGAGCTGGTGGCGTTCGGCGCCGGTGGCTCCGTCGAGCACGACGATGCGGTTTCCGCCGGTGCGGGAGACGTAGAGGACGTTCCCGGTGGCCGGGTTGTAGGCGAGTCCGCGCTGGTTGTTGTCCTGGGCGACCGTGGTGCGTTCACCGGGGAGGATGCGCCACAGCGGGGTGAGCACCGGGGTGTTGACGGCCTGGCGGACGGTGAGGACGGCCGGGGCAGAGGTGATGGACTGGGCCGGGTTCGAAACGATGGCGGCGTAGGCGGCGGAAGCCGGGACGCCGAGGTTGGTCAGAGTGAGGCTTGCGGAAGTGGCGGACGGGATGACGACGCCGTTGGAGGTCCATTGGTACGAGAGCGGGCGGCTGCCGGAGGCGCCGACGGAGAGGGCGACGGTGGACGAGGCCCAGACGGTGGCGGAGGCGGGCTGGGTGGCGATGACCGGGGGCTCCACCGAGCGGACGACGGTGTAGGCGAGCAGGCCGTTGTTCGTATCCAAGGCGAACACGGCGTCCGGACCGACAGCGGCCGCGCCGGTGCCGTTGACGTTGGCCACGAGGTTCGTGGCGATGGGGTTGCCGGACTCGTCGGTGAAGACGGTGCGCGGGAAGGTCTGCGCCGTGCCGATGGCGAGGGGATCGGCGGGAATGGAGATGTCGTAGGCGCGGAGGGTGTGCGCCGCGGTGTCGACCAAGGCGAGGCGTTCGGCGCCGGGGCCGACGGCGAGCGGTCCCATGGCGGTTGGGATCGCGCCGTTGGCGTAGGTGGCGACGGTACGGAAGGTGCCCGCGGTGAGGTTCCAGTCGCAGCGGAGGGTTCCGGCAGTGCCGCCGCCGTCCGCGTAGAAGACGTTGTCGCTGCCGAACGCGAGGCCGATCCAGGGGGCGTTGGCGGTGAAGTTCGCGGTCAGGACCGTGGGGCTGAAGGTGGTGCCGTCGGCGGTCCGGAAGAGGACCAGGTACTTGCCGCTGCGCGAGAGGGCTCCGAGCACCGTGTTGGTACCGAAGCCGCGGACGGCGAAGGAGTCGCCGAACCGGGCGTCGTTGCCGGTGGCCCCGGTGGGAAGGACGGTGTCCATCGTGCCTTCCCAGGCGATGGTCGGGACGGTCTCGGGTTGAGCGGAGGCCCAGCGGTAGATCTTGAAGGGCTTCGACACCGCGAGGCTGAGGTTCGCGACATAGACCGCGCCATCCGAGCCTGCGCCGGCGAGGTTCATGACGAAGTCGCCACCGGTGACCAGGTTGGCACCGGTCTCGTCGGAGGTGGAAAGCGTGCGGATCGGGACCCCGTTGGCCTCGTCGGAACCGTCGGAGCCGGTGGCGCCGTCGAGGAGGACCAGTCGGTTGCCGCCGAGGCGGGAGACAAGGATGACCCGGTCGGTGACGGCGTCGTAGGCGAGGCCGCGTTCCAGGTTGTTCGTGCCGAGGTAGGATCGGCTCAGCGGCGCCAGCGACCAACGGGACTCAAGCCGGTCGGCCAAGGCGGTGAGGTTGGGAAGGACGAGGGCGGCCGCGGAAACGAGGGCGGGCCACCAGCGGGAGGTGTTTCGGGGGATCATACTCGATGACGGCAATTCGGGGCCATCATCCAACCGAACCGGATCGAGTCAATTTGGCGGGTGCCAAAAGGAGCTCGTCGGACCCCTCGGTCACCGCGGTTCCGGAACCGTCTGTGAGCCGGTCCGATTCGTCGGGGCGGCGTCGACCGGTGCCGGTTCGAGACCGCCGCGGCCGAGGATCCCACGGGCCGTCTCCGAGCCCAGGAACTCGAGGAACCGCCGGGGTTCGGATCTCCCTTCGGCGCGGCGGGTGAGGACGGCTCCCTGGATGATCGGCGGATGGGAATCGAGGGGAAGGACCAGCTGGTGGCCGCGGCGGAGACGGTCCGGATGGCGGAGCGCCGAGGCGGAGACGATGCCGAACTCGGCAGCCCCGGATTCCACGAACTGCGCGGTCTGCGCGATGTTCTCGCCGTACACGAGGCGCGGGGTGAGGGAATCGAGGAGCCCGGCCTGCCTCAGGGCTTCCTTGGCCGCCCGGCCGTAGGGGGCGGTGGCGGGTTGCGCGATGGCGATGTGGGCGATCCCGGGCCGAAGCAGGTCCGCCAGCGAAGTGGGGGCGGGTTGGTTGGTCGAGGCGGTCCACAAGGCCAGGCGTCCTTGGGCATATGGCCGAAGCGTCGCCGCGTCGGCCTGGCCGGATTCGGCGACCTTCCTGGGAAGATCCATGTCGGCGGAGAGGAACACGTCGAAGGGAGCCCCGCTCCGGATCTGGTTGGCGAGGGTCCCGGAGGCGCCGAAGGTTCCACGGACCTTGACCCCGGGATTCCCGGACTCGAAGGACTCCTTCAACTCGGGGAAGACGAAGACGAGGTCCGAGGCGGCGGCCACCAGGACCTCCGTCTCCGATGCGGCGTGGACGCCTCGGAGAATCGAGAGGCATCCGAGGATCGCGACGAGCCAGAGCCAGCGCCGGAAAACGGATGCCCGGGGTTTCACCACATCAGCACGGTGAGCTTCTTCGGGCCATGGGCGCCGAGCACCAGGATGCGTTCGATGTCGCCGGTCCGGCTCGGGCCGGTGACCAGGGAGATCATCGAGGGCCAGCCTTCGCCGTGGAGTTCGCGGATCCGCTGGAAGGCGTCGGTCAGGTCGCCGACGAGTTGGTCGCGGCGGGCCAGGACCACGTGGTGGGGTGGCAGCACGGAAAGCGCCCGGCCGCCGGAGGTCCGGCTGTTGACGACCAGCGTGCCGGTCTGGGCGACGAGCACGTCGCAGGTGGTGATCCCGGCGTCGCAACGTTCGAGGTCCTCGGGATCGTAGCCGCCGTCGGTGTTCCGTGAAGGAATGCCGAGTGATGGGACCACGGCGTCGGTCAAGGCGGCGCGGTGGGTGGCGATCTGTTTCCAGCCTTCCGCCGAGGCGATCTCGGACAGCTTCGCGCGGGCGGCGGCTTCGTCGGCGAGCAGATGGAAGTCGGTCTTGAGGTCGGCCGAGGCCGCGGCGAAACGCCCGAGTTGTTCCTCGGGGGTGTCGCCTCCCGGGGGAAGCCAGGCGCGGGCCTGTTGGACCGGGCGCAGGGGAATGCGTCCCGCCTGGGGAGCCGGGGCCGGGACGTCGTGATGTCCATGTCCATGGGAGCCCGGCCTTGGGGCGGGGACCCGGAGCGCCTCGCGGATGCGGGCGAGGATGCGTTCGCGGCCGTTCATCGGCGTTCCCTCCACCATTCCTTGAAGCTGACCGGGGCCACCGGCGGCAGCGTGCGTGTGGTCGTCCAGGACCGGACCGGATCCAGCACCGTGCCCTCGGTGGCCTTGCGCAGCGGTTCGAAGACGCGTCCGCACTCCTTGGCGAGGTGGTAGAGCGACGGGCTGTTCATGAGGAAGGCGTGCAGCCGCCAGGTGAGGCGCTCGAGGGTCGAAGGCTTCTCCGACGCGGCATTGCGGCGGTTCTGGAGCAGGTGGTGGTGCAGGTCGATGCGGACCGGGCAGGCCTCGGTGCAGGCGCCGCAGAGCGAGGAGGAGCCGCTGAGGTGCTTCCAGTCCTGGAGGCCGCGCAGGTGGGGAGTGATGACGCTGCCGACGGGGCCGCTGTAGGTGGTGCCGTAGGTGTGCCCGCCGACGTTCTTGAAGATGGGGCAGACGTTGAGGCAGGCGCCGCAGCGGATGCAGTGGAGCGCGTCGCGTTGCTCCGGGTCGGCGAGCAGTTCGGTGCGGCGGTTGTCGAGCAGCACCACGTGCCACTCGGTGGGGCCGTCGGATTCGCCGGGTTGGCGGGGACCGGAATAGAGCGTGTTGTAGCCGGTGATCGCCTGTCCGGCGCCGGCGGTCGCCAGCATCGGGAGGAACAGGGCGAGGTCCTCCATGCGGGGCAGCACCTTCTCGATGCCGAGCAGGGTGATCATGGTGCGGGGCAGTGCGGCTGTGAGGCGCGCGTTCCCCTCGTTCTCGGTGATCGAGACCATGCCGGTCTCGGCGATGGCGAAGTTGGCTCCGGTGATGCCGACGTCGGCCGTGACGTACTTCCGCCGCAGGGCGCGGCGGGCGATCATGGTGAGCTCCTCGGGTTCGCGGGTCGGGGCGCTGCCCAACTCCTTTTCGAAGAGGTCGCTGATCTCGTCCCGCGTCAGGTGCATCGCGGGGAAGACGATGTGGTAGGGCGGTTCCTTGCGGAGCTGCACGATGAACTCGCCGAGGTCGGACTCGACGACCTCGAAACCGTCCTTCTCCAACGCCTCGTTGAGGTGGATCTCCTCGGCGGTCATGGCCTTGGACTTCACCACGCACTTCGCGCCGGCGTCGCGGATGATGTCCCGGATGAGGTCGCGGGCCTCGATGCCGTTGCCGCACCAATGGACCTTGGTGCCCCGCGACTCCAGCTTGTCGGCGAAGGAGACCAAGTGCTCGTCGAGGTGGTTGATCGCCTCCCACTTGGTCTCGGCAGCCGCCTGTCGGGCGGACTCCCAGTCGTGGAAGGCGGCCTTGCGTCGGTCGCGGGCGGACTCGTATTTGCGCAACGCGGTCTGGATCAGCCCGCGGTGGCGCAGGTTGCGGGTGATGCTGCCCGCGGCGTCGAGGAATCGTGCGGCGGCGGTGCTCATCGGGAGTCGAGGATCCGGGCGAGGTGGATCGTTTTCAGCGCGCTCCCCTGACGGTCGAGGAGGCCTTGGACGTGCATGAGGCAGCTGGAGTCGTTGGAGACGACGTAATCCGCCCCGGTGCCGGCGGCGCTGGCGCACTTCACCTCGCCCATGGCGGTGGAGATCATGGGGAACTTCGCGGCGAAGGTGCCGCCGAATCCGCAGCAGGTGGCGGCCTCGTCCATCTCGACCAGTTCGAGGTCCCGCACGTGGGACAGCAGTTGGCGGGGAGCGGCATGGATCCCGAGTTCGCGAAGGCCGTGGCATCCGTCGTGAAAGGTGACCTTCGCGGGGAACCTCGCGCCGAGGTCGGTCACGCCCAGGCGGTTCACCAAGAAGTCGGAGAACTCCCAGACCTTGCTGGCCAGCTCAACGGCCTCGGCCGACCGTGGCCTTCCGTCGTAGAGCTGGGGGTAGAAGACCTTGAGCATGGCGCCGCAGGACCCGGATGCGACCACCACGGCGTCGGTGCCGCGAAGGTGGTCCAAGGCGTTGTCGGCGACCCGGCGGGCCTCGTCCCAGTAGCCGGAGTTGAACGCCGGCTGGCCGCAGCAGGCCACGGCCTCGGGGCACTGAACGGAATGGCCGAGCCGTTCGAGGATGCGGACCATGCTGATGCCCACATCGGGGAAGCAGGCGTCCACGAAACACGGTATGAACAACGTCACCTTCATCTGGCGGGGGCGGAGGAGTACAGGAGGTCAGCGCGATGGAACAGCACCGATCCGCCGGAGGTGCCCGGCGGTGCGCATGTAGACGGCGTTGTCGACGACCGCGGGCGAGGCGAGGGTGCGTTCGCCGAGTTCGTTGCGGGCGACCACCTCGAAGGTCGGCGAGGCCTTCACCACAGTGGCCATGCCCTCCTCGTTGACGAAGAGGATCCGGCCCTCGAAGAGCACCGGCGATGCGGAGAAGCCGCCGCCGAGGCGTTCGTTCCAGAGGACCTTGCCGGTGGCCAGTTCGGCGCAGGAGGCGATGCCCCCGTCGGAAACGAAGTACACGTGGGTGCCGTCGGCGACCACCGATGGGGTGTTGGGCGCGCCCTTCGCGATCTTCCAGGCGATCGCCGAGTCCGTGGCGTCGCCGCGCGCGCCTTCCGGGCGGACGGCAATCAGGGTGGCCGCGTCGTAGCCGGTGCCGATGAGGAGCATTCCACCGGAGAACACGGGCCGCGGAACCACCGAATAACCTTCGCCATAGCGCACCCGCCAAAGCTCGGAGCCGTTGTCGGGAGAGTAGCCCGCGACGAATCCGCTTCCCGGGAGGATCACCTGGGTTTTGCCGCCGAGCTCGACGGCCAAGGGCGTGCAAAAGGAGAAGGTCCTCTTCGCC
>JAIXUV010000070.1 GCA_027483345.1 Verrucomicrobiales bacterium
CCTCGTTGATGCCTCCGATCGCGAACCACGGCACGGAAACCGAGGAAGCGGCCCAGCGCACGTAGTCCAACGTGACCGGCCGCGCCGTCGGCTTCGTGCCCGTGGCGAAGACGGGGCCGATGGCGACGTAGTCCGCCCCGGCGTCCACGGCCCGACGGCATTGGTCGGGCGCATGGGTGGAAAGGCCGACCTCCAGTCCCGGAGGCTTGCCGGGAAGTCCGGAGACGTGCGTGTGGCCCGCGTCGAAGAAGTCCTCCTGCCCGAGGTGGACACAGGGCGCCCCCACCGCGACGGCCACGTCCAGGTGGTCGTTCACCACGAGCCGAACGCCGGCGCGATCGAGCACCCCGGCCAACGTCTCGGCCACCGGCAGGACCCGTTCGCGCGGCCAGTCCTTCGCACGGAACTGGACCAGGTCGCTTCCGCCGTCGCAGAGCTGGCGCGCGATCTCCGACGGATCGCGGCCGTCGAGGTACGCCGTGTCGACGAAGGTGTAGAGGCGGCAATCCGCCAAGGATCGGAGACTCATGCCTGAAGGAGATCGGGGATCAGCGACGACGAACGGTCGTGTGGTCCTGAATCCATTGGAGATCCGGCCGGCTCCCGGTGCCGGGGAAACCGCCTCCATGGCTGTTGTGGTGGTCCGCGGTGGAGGCCGGGTTGTTGAAACGGGCGTCGATCCAGCGGTGGGATTCCACATGTCCGTCCGCGAAGGAGAAGTTGGACGAACGGCCATGGTAGTTGCCGGGAACGTGATAGGCGCCGGCCGCGGTCGCGCTCATGTGCACCCCGAAGAACGGCCGGCAGACGCCGCGCGGATGGATCTCGCCGTGGACGAAGATCTCGGTGGGCGCCGTGACGTCGGAGGTCTTGCGATAGACGACGTAGTTCACGTCGTCGCCCAGGCTCCCCGTGCCATAGGGCGTCGAATCCGACCAGCCGATCCAGGGATTCTGACCGTAGCTGCGGGGGTTGGTCTGGCGGCGGCCGTTGACCATCTCGCTGAAGCGGTCGCCGGGGCACTTGAGGGATCCCTTCGCGGCGAGGAAAGGACCGAGCAGCGAAACGCGGGGATCCACGAGGCTTGCCGCGGTGGCTTCCATCAGGTTGTTGCCGTCGCGTCCTTCGACCCAGTACTTGGGCACGTAGTTCGCCGGCGGGTTCGTCAGGTTCACCGCAGCGTCACCCTGGCCGTTCGGAGGCCAGAAGTCCCGGAAGTCGGACGCGTACACGAGGGACGCCGTGAGCATCTGCTTCTCGTTGTTCACGCACGAGATCGAGGTCGCCTTCTGCTTCGCCCTGCCCAACGCGGGGAGAAGCATCCCGGCGAGGATCGCGATGATGGCGATGACGACCAGGAGCTCGATCAGCGTGAACCCGGGCGATCGGCGCGAGGGAGCCGGGTGGACTGCGAAAGGAACCATTGAGACGACGCTAGGGTTCAGGACCCCGACTTCAATTCGGAAAGCAGCTGCTCCAATTCTGCCTGGGGTCCTTCGTGGTGTTGCGCCACCGCGAGGTCCAGTGCGCGCTCGAAGGCGGCGATTGCCTCCGCCCGACGGCCCTCGGCCAGATGGCAGCGGCCCAGGAGGATCTGGACGACCATCCAGTCGGATCGGATCGCGATGGCGACCTCGAGGTGCTCGCGGGCGCCCGGGATGTCGCCCGCATCGTAGAGCGCCTTGCCGAGGGAGAATCGCGCCAACTCATTCCGCGGATGCTGCTCCACGAGGTTGCGCTGGCGGGCCAACGGATCGTTCATCCCACTCATTACAGACTCCGACTCCCGAGGTGGCAAACCCGCAGCGAGGCAAAAGAAAGGCCCTCCGGAACACACGTCCCGGAAGGCCTTTCACCCAAACGACCCTAACCTTACCGAGTTACCCAACTCGGCCTAAACTTCCTATAGCCAGTGCGATGCCAGCCGGCGATCGGGGGCGATTCGAGGGGCGAATTGCCGGTCCGGCCTCGCAAAACGGTTCCGAACGGCCGGCATTCCGGCGGACCAAGTTCATGGCGTGCGGCTCAGGCGGTCCTTCCACGCGGAGATGCGTGCAGTTCACACCCGAGGCGACTGCGGACCAAGCCGTTGCGGACTGGCGCTTGGGTTGAATCCGGTTCGAGGTTCGGGCAGAATTCCGTCCATGCCCCGGAGTTGGAAACACCACGTGGCCGTGCTTCTCGCCTGCTTCAGGGCGGCCGGATCGCTGCACGCGGAGACGACGTGGCATCGGCTACGGAGCCCGAACTTCGAGGCGATCACCGACGGCGGCATCGAGGCGGCATCGAATCGCCTCCAGCGCCTGGAACACCTCCGGTCCAACCTCGGGCAACACTTCCTCGCGAGCCGCGCGACGCCCCGTCCGACCCGCGTCCTCTTCCTCGAAGGCGGCGCCGGATTCGCGCGGCTCCGTCCCTCGGACACGAACGGTCCCGCGCAGGTGGACGGCCTCTACACGCACACGCCGTACGAGAACCAGATCGCGGTCAACATCGACGCCGACGACCGGTTGGCTGGCCAAATCACCCAACACGAGATGGCGCACCTGCTGTGTCGCGACGACCAACGTCGTTGGCCGCTCTGGCTGTCGGAGGGCGTCGCCTGCTGCCTTGAGACCGTCCGGCCAGTCGAGGACCGCATCGAATTCGGACTGCCTCCGATCCAGTTCCTCGAGTCGCTCCGACAGAAGATGCTCTTCGACTGGGCGGCCCTGCTCGCGATGGATCGACGGGAGCTCTATTCCCTTCCTCGGACCTCGGCGGACATGGTCTATCCGCAGTCGTGGATCTTGTGCCATTACCTGCTCTTCGGACTGAAGCCGGCCGAGGCCGTGCGATTTCCCCGGCTGCTGGCCCTGATCGAGAAGGGCACGAACTCACCGGCAGCGTTCGAATCCGCGTTCGGATGGAGCATGAAGGACCTCGACGCCCGTGTCCGGCGTCACGCCGCCAACCCTCATCTGCCCGTCCGCTTCTCGCCGTTCCGCAACCCGACGCCGGCACGCATCGTGGTCGAAGCCGCCGAGGAAGGTGAAGGCGACGCCTGGATCGCACTGTGGCAGGTGGCGGTCGGCCGGACCGAAGAGGCCCGGCGCGAAGCCGAGCGGCTGGGACGACTGCCCGGCTACTACCCGAATCTGGCCGCCGGCTTCCTGGCCTTCGAGGCCGGCGACCGCGACCGCGCAACGGAGCATTTCCGCAGGGCCGTCCTGGCGAGGCCGGACGCGCCGCTGGCCCAGGCGTACCTCGCCCGCAGCCTCGTGGAATCCGAACTCGAGCTGGGCCTGGTGCCGCCGGACGACAAGTTGGACGAAGCCCGGACGGCTCTCCGGCACGCGGTGAGGCTGAATCCGGCCCTCCAGCCTGCCTTCGCCACGTTGGGAATCGTCGAGAACCAACGCGGCCGCCCCGACGCCGCCGCGGAAGCCCTCGCCAAGGCCATCGAGCTGGATCCGCGCGACTTCGGCTCCCGGCTTCTCGCCGGATCCGTGCTCGAGCGCCAAGGACGCAGGGAGGCGGCCGCCGTCGAACTGCGCGTCGTCGCCGAAAACAGCCGACGCCTGGAACTCGTCCGCGAGGCCAAGGAACGCCTGACCCATCTCGAGCGGAACGGCCGTTGGCCGGGGAATCCGCCTTCGCAATCCCCGGTGCCCGCCGACCGTCCGATCCGCTGAGGCGACCCCATTCAGAAGCCACCTTCCCGCCACGCTTCAGCGCTTCAACCCTTCAACGCAGCGAAGGAGCGGGAAGGAATCCCTGGTCTTGCGGTGGCAGCGGCGAACTCCGGCTGCAAGGCCATCCCCGCTCCCCCTCCGTCTTCACCTTGGCGCCTTTGCGGATTTGCGTGAGGTCGGTTCCCTGCCACTCCGCTGCGGCGCTCAGCGCCCGGCGCCGTAGCCGGAGACAGGCTTGCCGTCGTCACCCAGCTTCCCGGCCGCCCAAAGCGTCCCGCGGGTCACGAGGTCGAGATAGACGGGATCGGCCATGGTCTTGTCGTAGTGGCCGATCGTGGTGCCGAAGACGCG
>JAIXUV010000210.1 GCA_027483345.1 Verrucomicrobiales bacterium
CCCCACGCCTTCACCATGTGGATGGCGGGCGGCGGGGTGAAGCCCGGGTTCAGCTACGGGGTCACCGACGAGTACGGGTTCTACTGCGTGGACCAGAAGGTGCACGTGCACGACCTCCATGCGACGCTGCTCGCGTTGCTGGGCCTCGACCACGAGCAGTTGACCTTCCGTCATGCAGGCCGGGACTTCCGCCTCACGGACGTCTCGGGACGCGTGGTGCACGAGATCTTCGCATGAAGCCCGAGGAGGACGACGTCCGATCCGCGAACGACGAGTCCTGTCCGGTGGACCGTTCCGAGGTTGGCGAGCATTGGCGGTGGTGTCCGCGTTGCTCGCACGAGCTGCACAACGAGAAGTGCAAGCTGCGCTGCCCGCGATGCCATTACTTCATGAGCTGCTCCGACTTCGACTGAGCCGGCTTCACGGAATGGCACGCGAAGTCGGGAAGCCGCCGGCACTGGAAGGGATCCACGGGCTTCCGATGAAGCTGTTTCCCCGGGTTCTACCGCCATGGCCAACACCTCCTTTGCGGCTTGGCGCCTTCGCGTGAGGTCTTCCGGCGCCGATCCGGCGTTCAGCGGGTCGCCGCGCCGAGGCGGTACAGGGCGGTGTCGGTGCGCAGGAACAGGGAATCCCCGACGGCCGCGGGCGTCGCCATCTGCTTTCCGGGAAGCGTGTTCTTGGCGACGAGTCGGAACGTCTTCCCTGGGGCGACCACGCTGGTGACGCCTTCGCGCGAAGGCAGGAAGATGAGGCCGTCCGCGAGGATCGGCGAGGCGCTGTGGCTTCCTCCGAGGCGTTCGCGGTAATGCTCTGTCCCCGTCTTGGCGTCGAGGCAGGTGAGCATGCCGCCGCTGTCGGAGACGAAGTAGAGTTCATCGCCCACGAGCAGCGGTGAGGACATGGTGGGAGCGCCCTTGGCGTACTTCCAGGCGTGGACCGGCGTGGCTCTGCCCTGGAGCCGGATCGCCTGGATCTCGGAACGCATGTAGCCGGTGGCGAGGAAGACCATCCCGTGTCCGGTGACGGCGCGGGAGGACAGGGAGAATCCGAGGTTGCCGTACTTGAGCTTCCAGAGTTCGCGTCCGTCGGCGGGGTCGTAGGCATAGAGCCAGTCGGCTCCCTGGGACAGGATCGCGTCCTTGCCGTCCAGCTTCACGACGTTGGGCGTGGCATAGCTCTTCCGGAGCTGCGGATGCGCGGCGAGTTCGCCGGAGCGGGAAGTCCTCCAGGCCAGGGCGCCGGTGTCGGCGTCGAGCGCGGCGATGGACTGGGTGTCGCTGCCGTCGAGATGGAACACGAGGTGACGTCCGATCAGCACGGGCGAACTGCCGGGCCCGTTCTCGTGCATGATGTGCAGGGAGGTGTTGGTCCAGACCACACGGGCGTCCCGGGTGTCGATGCAGGCGGTGCCGAAGGTGCCGAAGTGGAAGTAGGCCCGGCCGGGTCCGAGCACCGGCGTCGGGGAGGCGTAGCTGTTGAGCTCATGCACCCATTGCGGCTCCTTCTCGGTGAAGAGCGGGATGGAATGGAGGACGCGGCCGGTGCGGCGGTCGACGCAGAGGGCCCGCATTTCGACGCTTTCGAGGAGCGTGAGCGGTTGGTCGCCGGTGTTCTCCTTGAGGCGACGGGCGGCGTCCTCGGGCTTGGCGACGGTCTCGATCGCGGTGCTGAGCCAGACCTGGTCCCCGTCGATCACGGGCGAGGACCAGGCGCGACCGGGCAGCGGTGTCTTCCAGGCGACGTTCTCGGTGTCGCTCCAGGAAGTGGGGAGACCCTTGGCGGTCGAATGGCCATCGCCTCCCGGCCCGCGCCACTCCGGCCAGTCGCCCAGGAGCGGAAGGGCGGTGAGCAGCGCGAGGAGGAGCCTGGGAAGGGAGGGCATGGTTCTGGGAGTCGGGGCCTATGCGGCCTGGTACTTGGCCTTCTCGGCCTGGAACCAGGCGATGACCTCGGCGCCGGCCGCGGCGATGGGCACGAGCTTCACGGGGCCGTTGCGGGGCTTCAGCTCGATCTCGCCCTTGGCCAGGGACTTCTCGCCGAGGTTCACGCGGAGGGGGAATCCGACCAGCTCGCTGTCCTTGAACTTCACGCCGGGACGCTCGTCGCGGTCGTCGAGGATCACCTCGATGCCGGCGGCGGTCAGTTCGTCGGAGAGTTGGCGGGCGAGGGTCATCGGCTGGCCGTCGGGGACGACGCTGAGCGGCGTGATGCAGACCTGGAACGGGGCGACCGGCAGGGGCCAGACGATGCCGTCCTTGTCGTGGCACTGTTCGATCACGGCCTGGAGCGTGCGAGTGACGCCGATGCCGTAGCAGCCCATGACGGCGGGGTGGCGGGAGCCGTCCTCGGCGAGGAAGGTCGCGTTGAGCTTCTCGGAGTACTTGGTGCCGAGCTTGAAGACGTGGCCGACCTCGATGGCGCGGCGGATCTTCAGGGTCTGCGCGCACTTTGGGCAGGGTTCGCCGACCTTCACCGTCCGCAGATCGAACCACTCGGTCACCTTGATGTCGCGCTCCATGGAGACGCCCTTCAGGTGGAAGCCATCTTCGTTGGCGCCGGTGGTCATGTCGTTGGCGCCGCGAAGGCGGGCGTCGGCATAGACCTTCCAGCCGGCCGGGACGTTCCGGACCGCACCCAGCGAGCCGGGCAGGGCGCCCAGCGCGGCGAAGATCTCCGCATCGGCGGCGTTCTTCGCGTCGGCGGGCCGGACGGCGACCGCGCCGGTGCGGGCCATGAACTTCGACTCGTTGAGCTGGTCGTCACCACGGACCAGGATCAGCACGGGCCGGCTGTCGGCGACGTAGACGAGGGTCTTGATCTGGCGGTTGGCGGGGACGCCGTAGGGCGCCTTCGCCAAGGCCTCGATCGTCACCACGCCGGGCGTCGCGAACTTCTCGGGTTCCGGACCGACCTCGCGGGGCGCGGTGGCGGGCAGGCCGCTCGTGGCCTTCTCGATGTTGGCCGCGTAGTGGCAGGCCTCGCAGTAGACGACGTCGTTCTCGCCGGTCTCGGCGGGGACCATGAACTCGTGCGAGTGGCTGCCGCCGATGACGCCGGTGTCGGCCTCGACGGGGAACGCCTGGAGGCCGCAGCGCGCGAAGATGCGACGGTAGGCGTCGTACATGCGGCCGTAGCTGGCCATCGCGCCCTCGTCGGACGCGTCGAAGCTGTAGGCGTCCTTCATGAGGAACTCCTTCGCCCGCATTAGGCCGAAGCGCGGGCGGATCTCGTCCCGGAACTTGGTCTGGATCTGGTAGAAGTTCCTCGGGAGCTGGCGGTAGGAGTTCAGCTCGCTGGCGGCGAGGGTGGTGATGACCTCCTCATGGGTCGGTCCGAGCACCCACTCCTTCTTGGCGGAGTCGCGGACCTTGAACAGGACCCCGGCCGCGGTCTCGTAGCGTCCCGACTGCTGCCAGATCTCCGGGGGCTGGAGGGCGGGCATCAGCACCTCGATGCCGCCGGCGCGGTTCATCTCCTCGCGGATGATCTGCTCGATCTTGCGGAGGGTCCTCAGGCCCATCGGCAGGAAGGTGTAGAGGCCGCCGGTGAGCTTCCGGACGAGACCGGCGCGGAGCAGGAGCTGATGGGACACGATCTCCGCGTCGGAGGGCGTTTCCTTGAGGGTCGGGATGAAGGTCTGGGACCAGAGCATGGAGTGGATCGGTTGGCGTGCCGCCACGCGGGCGGAACGGGAGCCGGTTCGATACCGGGGGAGGCGCCCGGACGCCAGCGAAACTCCGTGCGGGACCCGCCGCTGTTCGGGCTGCGCGGGCCCTTTCGCCCGAGGCTGATGTCCGCGACGCCGGCTACTTCGCGCCGAGGGTCGCCCAACGGAACCGGAAGCCGTTGGTGTCGGAACCTCCGGCGACGGCGCCGACGGTCCAGTAGCGTTCGACCTGCTCGAACGGCGGGAGCAGGCGGAAGTCGGCCCAGGTCTCGACCGCCTGGACGGCCTCGATGCTGGTCGTCCCGGGAGGAACCAGGCTGTCGAGACCCTTGGCGGAACGGAGGGCCTCCCAGGTCGGCCGCATGTTGGCCCGCTGCTGGAACACCCCGAACATCCCCTGCGACGCGCCTCCCACCAGCGACGCGGCCTCCGCGAATCCGGGGGATCCGGCGAGCCCGTTGGTCGGTGAGGAGAGGAATTGGTCCATGGCTTCGCCGGTCTCCGCCACGACGACGAAGTTCGTGGTCGTGGCGAGATGGAAGGCGGTCCGCGGCCCGCCCTTCCCGGAAACCTGGGCCACGAGGACCTTCTGTCCGTTTGTCGTGGTGCGTTCGGTGAACTGCAGCGCGCCCGCCTGCATGTGCACCAGCGCCTCGAGGGCCTTCCATCCGGCGACGAGCCGGCCGGGGTTCGGGGAGCCGAGCATCTGGACCTGCGTGCGGTTGCCGAGCTGCGATAGGTTCGTTCCCGTGGGGGGAAGGGTGAAGGAGATGAAGTCGTCGCCGAGGTTCCCGGCGAGGTCCCGCTGTAGGTTGAAGTTGCCGTCGAAGACCTGTCCGGCGGACTCGACGGTCAGCTGGGCGAGACCGGCGATCTGGGGCGAGATGCGGCGGAGCGCGTCGTCGAGGGCCTTCCATGCGGCCTTGCCGTCGATGCGCCAACGCAGGAAGGAGCCCGCCTCGGCCGGTATGCCCGGAGGAACGGAGGCGTCGAGAGGGAGGGTCTCGAAGACCTTGGTCAGACCGGCCCGCTCGGCCGCCGGGGCAAGGATGCGGAGCCGCGAGACCATGCCTTCCGGCTGCATCCGCACGGAGGCGCCGACGGCATGGATGGACGCGAGCCCGGTTGCCGGCACCACCTTCGCGGGGTCCGCGCCGAGCAGCGTCAGCATTCCGAACACTGACCCGAGGCCCGGCGCCACCTGGTTGTAGAAGGCCGCCGTGTCCACGTAGACCCACGCCGCGGCGTCGGCGAAGTCCTCCGCCGCGATGGACGCGAACGAGGCCTTCCCACCGAGGCCCGGCGGGTTGTTGGTGCCGGTGATGCGCGGAACCAGCCGTTGCAGAGCCGTCGGCGAGGTCGCCGCCAGGAACGTGCTCCCCACCTGTCCGAAGGCGAACTCGAGCCGGATGCCGTCCTCGTCGTCCTCGCCCTCCTCGTCGTCGCCGGCCGGCTTGGTAGCGGCCGCGGCGGCGTTGGTCCCGCGGTCCCGCAGGTCGAGGGTCACGGAGGTGAACTCGACCTCCTTCAGCTTCAGCGTGCGGACCGTGTGGTTGGTGTCCGAGGAAATGCGTTTGCGGGCGGCGGCGAGCACTTCCGTCAGCCTTGTGGAACGCTCCTTGGAGTCGAAGAGGAGCACCCAGGACGGTCCCGCGGATTCCTCGGCCGCCGGATCCCAGCCATCGCGGAGGAGGGCCAGCGTGACCTGTCCGCGGGCGAGTTCGGCGAGCTCGGCGACGTCGAGACCGGACTCCTTCAGCAGCGGCGCCGCGAAGCGGGTGCGGAAACCGTTCTCGAAGTTGGTGCGGAAGGCCTGCATCGCCGCGTCGTCCCAGAGTCGGCCGAGGTTGGAGCCGTGGAAGCGTTCCCGGGCGGCGTTGGAATCGGGGAGGCACACCGCCGCCAGCGTGTCGTCGGGCAGCAGCGCACCCGGTGCGGGCGGTTCGGCGACGAGGACGCGGACCAGCACCAGCACCAGGACCGCGAAGACAAGACGGCGGAGGGACTTCATTCGACCGCGCCAAAGTGACGGCTGGACCGTTCGAGGCAAGCCCGGGTTCCCGGCCGTTCTGGAGCGGGCTTTGCCGTTGCCCGGGACGGACTCCTTCGTAGGCTCCCGGCATGACCTACCACGTCGAAGACCTTTTCGATCTCACCCATACCGAGCACCGGAGCCTTTTCGACGGGCTGGTGCATCCGTGGGACGCCCTGAAGCGGCTGGGTGCGTATGTCGCGGAGAACGTCCGGCCGGTCATCAACAACGCGACGGTCAGCCCGGCCGCGCACGTCGGTCCGCAGGTCTTCATCGGCGAAGGCACCGTGGTGGAACCCGGTGCCATGATCCTCGGCCCGGCGATCATCGGGTCGAACTGCCGCATCCGGCATGGCGCCTACATCCGCGAGAACGTGATCGTGGGCGACGACTGCGTGGTGGGCAACTCGGTCGAGTTGAAGAACTGTGTCCTCTTCAACGGATGCCAGGTGCCCCACTTCAACTACGTCGGCGACTCGATCCTCGGCCACAAGGCACATCTTGGCGCCGGTGCGATCGTCTCGAACGTGAAGTTGGACAACCTGCACGTGTTCGTGGACGTCGACGGCACGCCGATCGACACCGGCCTGAGGAAGTTCGGCGCGCTGATCGGCGACCGTTCCGAGGTCGGCTGCAACGCCGTGTTGAACCCCGGCTCGATCATCGGGCGCGGCTCGCTGGTGTACCCGAACCTCTCCTGGCGCGG
>JAIXUV010000301.1 GCA_027483345.1 Verrucomicrobiales bacterium
CCTTCCCGGCATCCCGACGCGGCTCCGGGGGAGTATGTGTGCCTCACCGTCCGCGACACCGGCACCGGGATCGATCCCGAGCACCTGCCCCACATCTTCGAGCCGTTCTTCAGCACCAAAGAAGTCGGGAAGCGAACCGGACTCGGGCTGGCGACCGTCTACGGGATCGTCCGCCAACACCTTGGCTGGATCCATGTCGAGAGCCGGCCCGGTGTCGGAACCGCGTTCCACGTCCATTTCCCGGCGCTGGCGGGAGGTGCTTCGTACCCCTCGACCCCTAAGGTTGCCTCCGCCGCCTTCGACCCGTCCGTGGACGCCGGTTCGGAAACCCTCCTGGTCGTGGAAGATGATCCGTCGGTGCTTCAGCTCACGGTGAAGGTCCTCGACGAAGCGGGTTACAGGGTCCTGACCGCCGCATCCGGTGTCGAGGCGCTGGGCGTCTGGTCCCAGCACCGGCAGTCCATTCGGTTGCTGGTGACCGACATGGTGATGCCCCATGGCGTCAGCGGTATCGACTTGGCGCGACGGCTCCGCGGGGAGCGCGGTTCCCTCAGGATCCTGCTGACCAGCGGTTACGGAGGTGAAGCCCTGAGCCAGAACAGCTCTCGATCCATGGGTTTCCTGCAGAAGCCCTACACGCCGTCGATCTTGCTCCGTGCGGTCCGCGAGGCCCTCGATGGGCACCTCGCCTAGGAACCTGCTTGGCTCCGCGAAGCTTCCCGGTATGGATCCCCCATGCCCGCGCGCGTCGCCGCCTCCATGGTCCTGGTCACGGTCCCCGATCGCAAGACCGCCCGGCTCGTCGCAGACACCGTGCTCGAGGCGCGGTTGGCCGCCTGTGTGCAGATCCTTTCCGGATTGGAATCCCACTATCTCTGGAAGGGCCGGAAGGAGGTCTCCACGGAATTCCTGTTGATCCTGAAGACCCGCCGGAGCCGTGTGTCGGCACTCCGAAAGGCGGTCCGCTCCGTCCATCCTTACGAGACGTCCCAGTTCGTCGCCTTCGACATCGACTCCGGAGGCCCCGACTACCTGGCCTGGATCGCCGGGTGTGTCCCAGCCAAGGAAAAGGCTTCGGAATGACTTTCTCCGGACCACCGCCGGAATCCGGTTTCCAGCCGACCCACGACCGCGTCTGATGGTCCGGACGTGGGAATCAGCCCGAAACAGTTCGCCGCGATGACCGCCCGGATCTCCGGCGTGGGGGGCGTGAAGTCCGGCGTGGGCGCTACTCCGGCTCCTTCGACCGAGGTGATTCTGATCCAGCCCGGAACGATCGTGATCGGCATCGATCCTTCCCTGCGGGGGACAGGCTGGGGAGTGGTCCGGGTTGCCGATCCGGAACCGGTCCATCTGGCCTCCGGGACGATCCGTTGTCCGGAGCGCTGGGAGCGCACCCGGTGCCTTGGGGAGATCGGGAAGGAGATCGCCGGCATCATGGCCCGTTTCCAACCCACCGAGTGCGCCTGTGAAGGACTCTTCTTCGCCCAGAACCTCCAGACGGCCCTGATCATGGGTGAAGCCCGCGGGGCGGCATTGGCCGCGGTGGCCGTCGCAGGGATCCCGGTCCATGAGATCGCGCCGCGCAAGGTGAAGCAGGCGATCGTCGGCTACGGTGCCGCCCAGAAGATCGCGGTCGCGAAAATGGTCCAACGGAGGCTGTCCTTGGAGGAGTTGCCGGGGCCGGACGCCGCAGACGCCTTGGCGCTGGCCATCGCCTTCATCCAAGAGCGTCGCCGGCCGGCCTTTGCGACCGCGAAACGGATCTGACGAAGCGGCTTGGGTCCGCCTTTTCTGACCTGCTTCGCCGTGGGAATTCCGCTCCAATCCGGCGCATGCAGATCCAGACTGGAATCATCACCATCTCCGACCGGGCTTCCCGGGGGCTGTACGACGACTTGGGCGGACCCGCATTGAAGGAGGCCGCACTCGGATACGGCTGGTTGGTCCTCGACGAGGCGTTGGTCCCGGACGAGAAGGCCGACATCCAGCGTGCGATCCGCTCTCAGGCGGCCAAGGGTTGCCAACTGATCCTGACCACCGGTGGGACCGGCGTGGCGCTTCGCGATGTGACGCCGGAAGCGGTCCGTGAGATCGCAATCCGGGAGTTGCCGGGATTCGGCGAGGTCATGCGCATGGAAAGCCTCAAGATCACGCGGAACGCGATCCTCTCCCGATGCCTGGCCGCGGTGGTGGACCGCAGCCTCGTGGTCTGCCTGCCGGGCAAGCCCCGTGGAGCCGTGGAGTGCCTCGGCTTCGTGGCTCCTGCGATTCCGCACTGCGTCGAGGTGATACAGGAAGTGCCGACGAGTTGCTGACCCGGCGGTTGGGGAATCGGAATTCGGGTCTGGCAAGCCCCAGGGCCGCAAGCGTCCCGAGGGGCTCGGAGAGGGGGAATGCTTGCAAAGGAGCCGATGAGGCCGGCGGAATCCGATGGAATCCGCAGGTGGTGGTAGGAGAAGGATTCGAACCTTCGTAGGGCGTTAGCCCGACAGATTTACAGTCTGTTCCGATTGACCACTCCGGCATCCTACCCCTGTGGCCTGCGCCGCCCAGTGGGCGGGGAGGCGAATGAACTCAAACGCCGGGGCCGGGCTCAAGGCGTTTTTTGGAAATTAAATCCGGGTAAACGCCCCGGCGTCCCAAGGTCACTTCGCGGGCTTCTCAGCGGGCTTGGCCGGGCTCACCACTTTGTTGCCGGCGTCGGTCCAAGCGCCGATGCCTCCAAGCAGATTCGCGGTCTCCTTGAATTTCAGTCCGCTCATCTGGGTGCAGGCGCGCGCGCTCCGATAGCCGCTGCCGCAATACACGAGGTACGACTTCGACTTGTCGAGCTTGGTGACCTCCTCGGCGAAGGTCTTCGAGCGGAAGTCGACGTTGAGGGCGCCGGGGACGTGGCCTTCCGCGAATTCGGCCGGGCTACGGACATCGAGCACCACCCAGTTGGTCCCCGCGCGCAACTTCTCCCAGGCGGCGACGTCCAGGTTCTGGGTGCCGGCGCCTTCGGCCTTGGGAACGGGACGGGTCGGGAACGGCGGGATGGTGTTCTGGGCGAAGAGCGTCGTCGCGCAGACAGCGGCCAGGATCGACACGAGCAGGGTCAGTCGTTTCATGCGGTGTTGATGAAGGTGGTGATCAGGAGAGCTTCCAGCCCTTGCGATAATGGTGGTGGATGAGGGAATCCGCCTCGGGGCAACCGCGGGCCTTCATGCCGGCGGCGTCCCATTCGATGACCTTGCCGGTGCGATAGGCGAGGTTTCCGAGTTGGCCGATCTCCGTGAGATGGCAGCCGTAGGTCAACGGCGAGCCGGTCGTGCCCTCGCCCTTGCAGGCGCGGATCCATTCGGCGTGGTGACCGATCGAATTCGGGATCGTCTGAGCCGGAGCCGTGTGTTCACGGAACCTGTCCTCGGGAAGCAGCATCCGCCGCCCGTAGTCGGCCAGCAGCAGGCCCTTCGAGCCGACAAAAAGCGTTCCTCCACCCCACTTCGAAAGGTCGGGAGTTCCCGCGACCTTCGGACGGGCGGAACCGCTGTACCAGTGCATCCGGACCGCCGGACGGGATCCCTTGGCCGGGAAGTCGTAGTGGAC
>JAIXUV010000179.1 GCA_027483345.1 Verrucomicrobiales bacterium
CTCGAGTCGCGCCGGCTCAATCCACAGAGCCCGGACATCCACGACCTGCTTTCCTACCTCTACATGGTTTTGGGGCGTACCGACGACGCCATCGCGATGACCCTCGACTGGGAGAAGGTGTCTCCGCCGGGCGACCAGTCGTCGCTTTCACGTCGTGCGCTCATCCTGATGCAGACCGGCAAATACGGACCCGCGGCCGACACGCTGACCCGCATCTTGGAGGTTTCCCCTGAGAACAACCTGGCTCGGGTCAACCGTGCCATCTCCCGACTCCTCCAGGGCCAGCTGGCCGAGGCCAAGGCGGACTACGCCCGGCTGCTGAAGGACGAGATGGAAACCTTCCAGGTCCGGTTCGGGCTGGCGGAGGTCGCCCACCTCGAGAAACAACCCTCGGAGGAGTTGAAGCAGTTGGAGCGCTACGTCGAGATCGCCCCCAAGAACACCGCCGAGTTCACCAACGCGGTCCAGCGGGTCGCCACGCTCCGCGCCGGCCGCTGAGGCGCCCATGCGCGTCAGCCATGTCATCACGCGGCTCATCGTCGGCGGCGCCCAGGAGAACACCGTCTCCACCATCCTCGGGCTGCGTCGAAGGGCCCCATGGGAACTCGAACTCGTTTCCGGTCCTTCGATCGGCCGCGAGGGCTCGCTCGAGTCCGTCTTCCTGGACCATCCGGGCGTCCTCCGCCTGGAACCCCATCTGGTCCGCCCCATCCACCCTTGGCACGACCTGCTCGGATACCGTTCGTTGATCCGTCATTTCCGACGCACCCGCCCCGTCCTGGTGCACACCCATTCCGGCAAGGCCGGGATCCTCGGCCGCCTCGCCGCCCACAAGGCGCGGATTCCCCTGGTGGTCCATTCCATCCACGGTCCCAGCTTCGGCTCTTTCCAAGGCCGCGTCGCCAATGCCGTCTTCACCCACGCCGAACGCGTTGCCGGCCGTGTGACCGACCATTTCGTGGTCGTCGCCGATGCCATGCGCCGCCAGTACCTCGACGCCGGCATCGGCCGCGTCGGGGACTACACCCGCATCTTCAGCGGGTTCGACCTCGAACCCTACCTCACTTCAACACGGGATCCCGCACTCGCGTCGAGGCTCGGCCTTTCCCCGCAGGACTTCGTGGTCGGCAAGATCGCCCGCCTTTTCGCCCTCAAGGGCCACGAGGACCTGTTCGCAGCCGCATCGGATCTGGTGCGTCGGATTCCGAACATCCGCTTCCTGCTCGTCGGAGACGGCGAGTGGCGCCCCCGTTTCGAAGCCCTTGCCCAGGGGCCGGGTCTTCAGGGCCGGTTCGTCTTCACCGGACTCGTGCCTCCCTCCGAGGTCGCCCGACATGTGGCCCTGATGGACGTGCTGGTCCATCTGTCCCGACGGGAGGGACTCCCCAGAGCGCTGCCCCAGGCCGCCGCGGCGGGTGTTCCGCTCGTCGCCTTCGATTGCGACGGTGCCGGCGAGGTCTGCCAATCGGACCGGACCGGCTTCCTGCTTCCACCGGGCGACCTCTCCGCCCTGACCGCCGCCTTGGTGCGTCTGTCCGCCGATCCCGGACTCCGCCGGTCGTTGGGGCAGGCCGGACGGGCCTTCGTGAGGGAACACTTTAGCGTGGAACGGATGGTGGAGGAGCAGGATCGCCTCTACCGGCGCCTGCTGCAGTCGAAGGGAATCCAAGTCCCATGACCTTCCCACAGGACATCTACCTGCTGGCCCTCGTGGGTGGAGCGGTCGGTTCGGCCGCAAGCCTTCCTCTTTGGCGGGCGGCGTGTCGCCGCTGGAATCTCGTCGACGACCCGGGACATCGGAAGATCCACACGGTGCCGGTCCCGCTGGCGGGAGGATTCGCCGTCTTCACCGGAATCCTGCTGGTTCTCGTCGGCGCTGGGGCGGCGGTGATGACCGGACAGTTGGCAACGGAAAGCCTGGAGAAGGTGGCCTACGGACTGGGGCGCCGCGCGATCCCGTTGGCGGCGATGATGGCCGGGGCCTTGGGCATGCTGCTGCTTGGGGTGGGCGACGACCGGTTCGAGCTGAGACCCTCACACAAGCTGTTCGGCCAGGTGTTGATCGCCTTGATGGTCGCCGCCGGCGGCGTGCGATTGACCCTCTTCGTCCCCAGCACCGCCTTCAGCTACGCGATGACCGTCTTCTGGATCGTGGCGGTCACCAACGCCTTCAACCTCAGCGACAACATGAACGGCCTATGTGCCGGACTCGGGGTCGTCGGGGCCGGACTCTTCGCTGCCGTGGCGATCCGGCACGGCCAATACCTGGTCGCCTCGTTTGCCCTCGTGGTCGCCGGGGCGCTGCTCGGCTATCTGCCCTACAACTATCCAAAGGCCTCGGTCTTCCTCGGCGACGCCGGAAGCCACCTGGTGGGGTACCTCATGGCCGTCTTGGCGATCCTGCCCCACTTCTACTCCACGAAGATGGAGGACCCCCGTCCCTGGGCTGTCCTATCGCCGTTGGCCTTCCTCGCGGTGCCGATTCTCGATACGGCCTCGGTGTTCTTCGTTCGGACGCTTGCCGGACGTCCCTTCTGGGTGGGTGACACCAACCACCTCAGCCATCGGTTGGTCCGCGCCGGACTTGGCAAGCCGTTCGCGGTCGCGCTGCTCTGGTGTGCGGCTCTGGTCGTCGGAATCGCCGCCCTGCTTTGAATCGCGATCCGGACCGGGCTTGCCCAGCCTCGGCAGGAATTACCGACCCTCTTCGTCCTACTGGCCGGTCGGGATCATCCGGTTCGGTGTAAATAGTTGGAAATCGGGCTCTTCGGTCCGCCCTCAGGCCTCGGCATACCCGTTGCTTCCACGGGTCCGAACGGAAGGCTCCATGATCCAGGCCCTCTTCATCCAGCCCAACTACGTCGCGACCAAGAAGCTCTTGGACGCGACGGTGATGCGCCATCAGGCGATCGCCAGCAACCTGGCGAACGTCGAGACGCCGTCCTACAAGCGCGTCGACGTCGCCCAGACGTTCCAGACCGAGTTGGCCACCGCGATGAAGTCCGAGGACGTCGGCCGGGTGGCGTCGTTGCGCCCCACCATCGACCTCGATCCCAAGGCGGTCGCCGCCAATCGGGACGGCAACACCGTCAAGCTCGAGCATGAGTTGCTGGCCCTGAACCAGAACTCCATGGCCCACACGCTGGAGACCCAGCTGGTCTCCGGTTCCCTCCTGAAGCTGCGTCTCGCCATCACCGGCCGAGGCTGAACCTGAATCCCGCCGACCATGATCCAACTCCTCCCCGGAATTCAGAGCACCGCCTCCGCACTCGACGCCGAGCACACCCGCTTCGACATCGTCTCGCAGAACATCGCCAACGCCCAGGTCACCCGCGGCGCCGACGGCGGCCCGTACCGCCGTCAACAGGTCGTCTTCGAGACGCTGCTCACCGAAGGGCCCAACGCCACCAACCTCGGCGGATCAAGGACGGTGCGGGTTTCCAAGATCGAGGCGGACAAGCGGCCGTTCCAGGAGATCTACAATCCCGAGCATCCCGACGCCGACGGACGCGGCATCGTGAAGCTTCCGAACGTGAACGTGCACGAGGAGATGGTCGACCTCATCGCCTCGTCCCGCGCCTTCGAGGCCAACCTCGCCGTGGTGAAGAACGCCCGGCAGATGGCCCAGCAGGCCATGGCCATCGGCAAACGCTGACGCCGGATCCGCTGATCCCATCCCGTCCACTCCATGGATCCACTTTCCGCCATCCGCATGTTCTCCGGCCCCGCCGGCGGCCAGGGCGCCCTCCCCAAGGGTGCCATGGAGCAGTTGCAGAAGGGCGGGCTCGGAGGACTGGCCGGACTCGGAGGAGGGCAGGGAGGCGGCGGCCTTGAAGGTCTTTCCAAGATCATCCCGGAGAACGAAATGGCCCAGCTCAAGGCGTTCTCGAAGATGGCGGACTCCGCCGCCAGCCCGGCCCTTCCACCGCCGGTCTCGACCTCCGCGGGGAGCAACATCGGGCTTCCGTCGATGGGCCGGGTCTCCGGCCGGGACGCCTTCGCCGACTCCCTCGGCGGCTTCATCGACGAGGTCAACGCGAAGCAGGCCGCCGCCGGCGACTCCGTCCGCGGCCTCATCGGCAACCAAGGCGTCACGCTGCACCAGGCGATGATCGCCATGGAGGAGGCCAGCGTCTCGTTCCAGCTCATGGTCGAGGTGCGCAACAAGCTCCTCGAGTCCTACCAGGAGCTCATGCGTATGCAGGTCTGATCCGGCTGCAGCCTCCCCATTCCGAACCCCTTTATCCCTGAATGAACAAGAATCTGACACAGCTCGGCCAGCAGTTGGCCGCGATCTGGAAGGAACTAGGCTTCAACCAGAAGGTGTCGATCGTCGTGGCCGGCCTTGCGGTGATGGCCGGCCTCGCCGGCATCGTCGCCTGGTCGGGCCGGGTCGACCAGGCCGTCCTCTACAGCGGCATCTCCGACACCGAGGCGGCCAAGGTCACGGCTGCGCTGACCGAGATGGGGGTTCCCCACACGCCCCGGAACGGCACGATCCTCGTCCCCGCCGACCAGGTCCACCGCCTCCGGATCCAACTTGCCGGGAAGGGGATCCCGTCCGGCGGCACCACCGGCTTCTCCCTGTTCGACAAACCCAACTTCGGGATTTCCGACTTCGTCCAGCGCGTCAACTACCTCCGTGCGATCCAGGGAGAGCTTTCCTCGACGATCGGCACGATCGACGGCATCGACTCCGCCCAGGTCCTGCTGGTGATGCCGGAGAACCGCCTTCTCGTGGAGTACCAGAAGAAGCCGAGCGCCTCGGTCTTCATCAAGCTCCGCGGAAACGTCCCGGTCTCCAGGGGTGCCGTGAACGCGATCCGGTTCCTCGTCGCCAACGCGGTCGAAGGGCTCGTGCCCAACTCGGTCACCGTGACCGACAACCTCGGCACGCTGCTCACCGACGAAACCGACAGCGATCCGATCTCGGGTGCGAGCGCGACTCAGCTGAAGCAGAAGAAGGAGTACGAGAGCTATCTGGCGCGGCAGGCGGAGACGATGCTGTCACCCTTCTTCGGTGCGGGTCGTGTGCTGGCGCGGGTGGCGGTGGACCTCGACTACACCACGCTGCAGCGCAACGAGACCAAGTACGATCCGGAAGGCCAGGTCCTGCGCAGCGCGACGACCACCGACGAGAAGGTGGACAACACCACCGGCACCCAGGCCTCGGGCGGAGTGCCCGGAACCCCGACCAACGCCAACACCGACACCAACCAGGTCGCCAACGCCTCTTCGGTTCCGACGACCCGGAACAACACGCTCAAGAAGGTCACGCAGAACTCGTACGAGATCAACCAGACCACGATCACACAGAACCAGGTCCCCGGCCGCGTCCGCCGCATCTCGGCCGCCGTCTTCATCCCGCTCGCCTTCACCACCGTCGGCACCAACCGCGTCGCCGCCCCACGCACGCCGGAGGAGCTCCTGAAGATCCGGCGAGGCGTCCAAGCCGCCCTGGGCATCCAGGAGAAGGGCGCCGACGGACGCGTCGACGAGCTCACGGTCGAGGAGATCGCCTACAACGACGAACCGGCCCGCGAGATGGCCGTCCAGATCGAGAAGACCGAACGGCAGCGCTTCTGGATGGAGCTCGCCCGCAACGCCGTCTTCCCGGCGGTGGGCCTGGTCGTGCTGGTCGCCTTCTGGCGCGCCTTCCAGAAGACCCCGGTCGACGACATCCCCATCGGCGTGCCGGTCGGCTACGGCGAATCCAACGGAAACGGCCATGGCAACGGCAACGGCCATGGAGGTTCCAATGGCCATGGAGAGTCGGAGGAGGTCCAGCCCTTCGTCATGACCACCGAGATGCTCACCCAGCTGGTCCGGGAGAACCCGGCCAACATGACCCATGCCCTCCGGACCTGGATGATCCGTGGCGGCGAGAAGGCCAAATAACACACCATGGCCGCACCTGTTCCAGAAACCCTCCCGAGTTCCGCCGCCGAGTTCCCCCGGCTCACGCGGATCCAGAAACTGGCCATGCTCCTCGTCATCCTGGGCGAGGACACCGCCATCACCGTCCTCCGCAACCTCGAACCCGACGAGGTCGAGGCGATCTGCGCCGAGATGTCCAAGGTCGGCATGCTGAACGTCGAACTCCAGGGCGCCGTCCTGCAGGAGTTCACCGACGTCGCCCTCGAGGCCAGCACCTCGCTGCGCGGTGGTATCGACTTCACCCAGTCCGTCCTCGAGAAGGCCCTTGGCCTCTACAAGGCGGCCAACGTCATCAGCCGCGTCTCCCCGACCCGCACCCCGGTCTCCTCGATGTCCCAGATCGTCGAGCTGGAGCCGCGCCAGCTGTTCAACCTGCTGAAGCACGAGCAGCCCCAGACCATCTCGCTCATCATCAGCTACCTGCCTCCCGAGAAGGCCTCCAACCTCCTCATGATGCTCCGCAGCGAGGTGCGCGAACAGGTGGTCGAACGCCTCGCCACGTTGGCCCCGACCCCCATCGAGATCGTCGAGAAGGTCGTCGAGGTGCTGAACCGCAAGCTCGGCACCAAGCACACCCGGGCCCTCAACCAGACCGGTGGACTCAAGAGCGCCGCCAACCTGCTCAACTCCCTCGACAAGGGCTTCAGCAAGTCGCTCCTCATCAACATCGAGGAACGCAACCCCGAGCTCGGCCAGGCGATCCGCCAGAAGATGTTCACCTTCGAGGATGTCGCCAACCTCGACGTCCCCATGCTCCAGAGGGTCCTCCGCGAGGTGGACATGCGCGACCTCGCGATCGCCCTCAAGACCGCATCCGACGCCCTCAAGACGGCCCTCCTGGGCGCCATCTCCAAGCGCGCCGCCGAGACGGTCCAGGAGGAGATGGGCTTCATGGGTCCGCTCAAGCTCCGCGACATCGAGACCGCCCAGCTCCGCATCATCGAGATCGTCCGCAAGGTCGAGGCCGAGGACGAGGCGGCCGCCGGCGAAGGCTCCTCCGACAACTGAAGATGAACACCGCCGATTCCCAGCGCATCCCCTTCACCGAGGCCCTCCGCGAGGTCCGCGTCGTCCAGCTCTCCCTTGCCGAGCTGGAGAAGGGATGGCGACGCCGTGAGGAGGAGGCCTTCGCCCGGGGCGTCGACGCCGGCGAACGTTCCCTGCGCGAGCAGCTCGTCCAGCAGCGGGCCGACCTGCAGCACCTCCAGAACGGCCTGCTCCAACAGCTTTCCGCCACCCTCCCGCAGGTGGTCCGCGAGTGCGAACAGACCCTGATCTCCATCGCCTTGGAGACCGCCCGCAAGGTGGTCAACGGCATCGAGATCTCCCCCGAGATGGTCGAGGCCGCCGTCCGCGACGCCCTCGCCTCGCTGGAGCAGACCGGTCGTGTCCGCGTGCTTCTCCATCCCGAGGACCTCGCCCTGATCGAGTCGGTCAACAGCCCGTTGAAGCACGAGGAGATCGGCGGCGAACGCATCCGCTTCGAGGCCTCCCCCGAGGTGGGCCGCGGCGGTTGCCTGGTCCACACCGACTTCGGCGCCGTCGACGCCCGCCGCGAGGTGAAGTTCGAACTGCTCCGCCAGGCCATCGAGTCATGAGCCTTCCTCCTCCCACGCCGACCCTGTCCCGCCTCTCCGGCGTACTCGACCGCGTCCGCGCGACGCGTGTCGTCGAGAAGCGCGGTCGCGTCGTCCAGCTCATCGGCCTCGTGATCGAGAGCGAGGGACCGCTCTGCGCCGTCGGCGAGATCTGCCGCATCGAGAGCGCCCGGCACGACAGCCACACGCTCGCCGAAGTGGTCGGTTTCCGCGAGGGACGCGTGCTCCTCATGCCGCTCGGCGAACTCAGCGGCATCCACCCCGGCTCCGAGGTCGTCGCCTACGGACGTCCGCTCGAGGTGCCCGTCGGCGATGAGCTGCTCGGCCGCGTCCTCAACGGTCTCGGCCAACCGATCGACACCCTCCCGCCGATCCGCCCGTCCGGCCTCGCGCCCTGCATGGCCGCACCGCCGCATCCTCTCCGCCGTACCCGGATCCACGACGTCTTCGGCACCGGCATCAAGGCCATCGACGCCCTCATCCCGGTCGGACGCGGCCAACGTCTCGGCATCTTCGCCGGATCCGGCGTCGGCAAGTCGACGCTCCTCGGCATGATGGCCGCCCACGCCGAGGCCGACGTGAACGTCATCGCGCTGATCGGCGAGCGTGGCCGCGAGGTGCGCGAGTTCCTCGAGAAGGACCTCTCCGAGGAGGGCCGCCGCAAGTCGGTGGTCGTCGTCGCGACCTCCAACGAACCCGCCCTCTCCCGCCTCAAGGGCGCCTACACCGCCATGGCCATCGCCGAACACTTCCGTGACGCCGGGAAGTCGGTGCTGCTGATGATGGATTCAGTGACCCGCTTCGCCATGGCCCAACGCGAGATTGGCCTCGCCGTCGGCGAACCCCCGGCCACCCGCGGCTACACCCCGAGCGTCTTCGCGCTCCTTCCCCAGCTCCTCG
This sequence comes from Verrucomicrobiales bacterium, assembly GCA_027483345.1. GTDB lineage: Bacteria > Verrucomicrobiota > Verrucomicrobiia > Limisphaerales > UBA9464 > SXXZ01. The sequence goes on from JAIXUV010000179.1 coordinate 8,436, forward strand.
AACGCGCCGGCGCCGGCGAACGCGGGGCCATCACCGCCTTCTTCACCGTCCTTGTCGAGGGCGACGATATGAACGAGCCCGTCGCCGACACCGTCCGCGGCATCCTCGACGGTCACATCGTCCTCGACCGCGGCCTGGCCCAGCAGAACCACTATCCCGCGATCGACGTGCTCCAGAGCGTCAGCCGCCTCACCCGCGACCTCTGCTCCCAGGAGCAGCTCGACGTCGCCGGACGGGCCCGTGAGCTGATGTCCGTGTACCGGAAGAATTCCGACCTCATCAACCTGGGCGCCTACGTCGCCGGATCGAACGCCTCCGTCGACGCCGCCATCCGGCTCCGCGAGGCGATCGACCTCTTCCTGCGTCAACGGGTCGACTCCGGATTCCAGCCCGCCGAGGGATGGAACCTGCTCCGGGAAGCCCTCGCCGGCCGCAAGCCCTGATCCCACCGACTCCCCATCCCCATGAAACGATTCCGTTCCAAGGTCGCCGCGCTGCTCGATCTCCGTCGTCGACGCGAGGAACAGTCGCTTCAGGACCACGCCAAGGTGCTGCTCGCCCGCCAGTCCGCGTTGGACCGGCTCCACGCGGTGACCGGCGCCATCGAGGCGCTCCGCGTCGATCTCCGCCAGGCCGTCTCGTGCGGCTGCTCCGCCTCGGTGCTCGCCCAGTTCCACGGCTACGGCAGCCGGTTGGACCAGGACCACGCCGAGGCCGCCGTCGCGGTCACCCGCGCCGAGGCCGACGTCGCCCGATCCCTGGCCAAGGTGCTTGAGGCCCGTCGCGAACGGGAGTCGGTCGAGAAGTTCCAGGTTCGCGAACGCGAGGCCCACGACCGTGAAAGCCTCCGCGAGGACCAGAAGCGCCTCGACGAAATTGCCCTCCGCCGCGTTCCCCATCTCTTCGCCGCCCGCGCGGCCTGATCCAGCATGAAGGCACTTTCCAGCCCGCTCCTCTCCTCCATGGTCGGAGGTCTCCTCTACCTCTCGACCACCGCGGTTCTCATGATCCGCGGCTACGTGCCCCCTCCGCCGCCCGCGCCACCCGCAATGGGAGGCGATGAGGCCCACGATCCCAGCCTGCCTCCGGCGACCTTGGATCCGAAGAACCCGCCTCCTTCCTGGTCCTACTTCAACCCCGACGTGGAGTACCTCGTGAAGGAGCTGAAGGACCAGAAGCTGGGTCTCAACTCGAAGGAGAAGGAGCTCAAGGAGCTCGAGGCCCGCATCCTCGCCGAGCGGCTGGAGCTTTCCGCCATCACCCAGCAGGTTGCCCGGCTGCGGCAGGAGATCGAGTCCTCGATCCTGAAGATGAAGGAGGACGAGCAGCTCAACCTGAAGCGGCTCGCGAAGACCTACGCCGCCATGGAGCCCGCCGGTTCCTCCAAGGTCCTCCTCGAACTGGAACCCGACATGGCCGCCAAGATCCTCTACCTGATGAAGGACGACGTCGTGGCCGGCGTCCTCGACGCGATGTCCAAGGCCGGCAACGACGGCGTGAAACGCGCCGCCGAACTCACACGCCGTCTTCGGCTGATGCAAGGCACCCCCAAGAAATGACTTCGTCCAGCCTTCCCGGCACGGACGCCTTCTCCCTCATCTCCCCGCAGGACGCGGTCAACGCTTTCCCCTCAACCGTCCCGGTACCCGCCGAAGGTGGGGTTGCCGTCGGGCCGGATTTTGGCCGGCTGCTCGAGGGTTCCCTCGGTTCCGGCCAAGGCTCGGCCGCCGTCACCGCCGTTGCGGTCCCCGTCGTCCAGGATGCGGACCCGTTGCCGGCCGGTCCCGTGCCGACCGCGGGCCCGATTCCACCAGGTTCCCTGCCGGATTCCACCCAGAAACCGCACTCCGCCCAGACGCTTCTTCGGGCTTCCAAGCCGCGCGTCAACGCAGGCGTGGAGGCGTCCGCTGAATCTGCCTTCCCGGGGACGGCTGAGACCCGGGAACCCGCGCCTCCTCCGGAAAGTCCGCGTACCGGACCGCGACGTCCCATCGCGACCACAGCCGACGTGCCGGATCCGGCCCGGATCGCCTTCGGCCTCGCGGTCCCGGTTCCCACTCCATGGGTCCCCCTGCCGCCCACGCCCTCGGTCGATGTGGTGACGACGGGGAGGCCGACGAACCCGGATGCCACCGCGTCCCAGCCGGAAGGCTCCCCGGACTCCTCCACGACCGACACCTCGGTTGCGAAGCCATTGGAGCGCTGCGCTTCCCGGTCCGATGGGAATGAAACGTCTGCTTCGGATCCGGCCCCGACCGATCCGACGGGCATACCGGCTTCTGCAATCCGGTTGGCCAACGGAAACGGCTCGGGTCCCGGATCGAAGTCTTCCCGATCCTTGGTGTCCCGTGGTCCGGAGACCTCACTCGCGGCAGGGACGCGGCCCAAGCCGGAGCGGAGTCCCGTCACTACGACGCGTGTTGCCTACCCCGGTCTGCCGACGCCTGCCAACGGTGTGGAGATCCCGGAATCCGCGATGGCTCCCGCCTCCAGACCGGCTCCAGCACACCGGGGACCCACTGGTTCCGGGGCCGGATCACAGCCGCAATCCCAGGGCTCCGCCTCGGAATCCTGGAGCCGGTCCGCGACTTCGGAAGCTTCAATGGCGAACGACCTCCAGGCGCGTCCCGCTTCCGTCCTTTCGCGTCTTTGGGCTGAGGAGAAGCCGACCATTACCATCGAGGAACCCCCTTCATTTCCGGGTGGCCCGCGGACTACTTTTCATCTTCGGCAATTCAGCCCGGTACGGGACAATCCGATCCCGGAACTGCCCCAAACGGTTCCGACGCCGACGGAGGCAACCCGGACGCCAGACTTCTCCGCGGAACCGATCCGCACTCCGCTGCCTCCTTGGACCGCTTCTTCGGTTTCGGCGGCCACCCCGGACAATGGCGAGGTCGACCCGAAGCGGGCGGATCCGGAGGGAAAGGGACCGGATTTCTCTGAGGTTCCCCAAACTTCCAGCCTCGTCTCCCTCCGGACCGAAGGCGCCGCCCCTGATTTCACCGTCGCCGACAGAGACTCCCTGCGACGCCTTCAGGAAGTGCCAGCCGGCATGCAGTTGAGCAACGCCGCCCCCGAACCCCAGAAATGGGCTTCCACGTCCGGTGGGAGCGGTCCAGCTGCCTCCCAAGGTTCCTGGAATGCCGAACCCGGTTCCGTAAGGGTGCCAACACGCCAATCGGTGGAGCCCGACTCAACGGAGAAGGCCGGCCTGTTGGCCGCCGACTCCGGGAAGGTTCGCGAGCTGCCCGTCCAGTCCGCCCGAAACCTCGGCTGGCAACCGGCCGAAAGGGCGGCTTCCAGCCCGGTTGAAATCGCCGGGTCGACCCCCAAGCCGGCGCCCGAGTCCAAGGACGAAGGCGTCTTCGAAGCGCTTCGGCCGCAATCAGCGCAAACCGCTGTCGCGGAGAGGAATGAGTCGCAGTCAGATCCGTCCCTGCGGCGCCGTTCCGAAGGGCTGGAGAAGCGCTCCACGGGGCTCGGCACACCCGATGCTGGAGAGGGGATGTCGATGGCCTACAGCGCAATCCAGTCCGAATTTGCCGGTTCCGGGGAAACCCGGACGCCGGGCCGGGCAGAAATGTCCCGGACTGGGTCTGCGGTCGAGGTGGCATCGGACTTCCCCCAACCCCAAATCCCCCAAGAACCCTCCGTGAAACGCTTCGACCCAGCGCCTTCCGAGGCCGGCAGCACCGCGACGCCTTCCGCTCCGAGACTGGACCGGTTCGCCGAGTTGATCTCCACCGAGGCCAACATCCTTCGGCAGTTCCGTCCGGGTGTCCTTTCCGCCGTGGTCCGACCCGACGCGCATTCGGAACTGCGCATCGAGCTTCGCCTGCATCGCGGCCAGGCCGAGGTCCGGGCTTCCCTGGAACGTGGGGACCTCGAGGCGTTCAAGGCGGGATGGCCGGAACTCCAGTCGAACCTGCTGGCCCAAGGCATCGCCCTCCTCCCCTTGAACGAAGCCCCGACCGCGGGCTTGGCCGGGAAGAACCCGGAACCGTCCTCGTTTGGCGCCGCCGATTCCCGCTCGGGCGGACGCTCCGGACAACGCGACAATCCCCAGGATCTCCGCGGCGACGTCGCTCCCTTCGGTTTCCCCGGCGAATCCTCCCGGTCCGCCGCCGGCAAGTCCCCGACTCCGACCGGCTCCGTCGGCGGCACCCGCCACCTCCTCGAATCCTGGGCCTGACATGTCCACCATCCCTGTCAAAAACCCGTCTGAATACGTCGGCACCGCCCCGACCCTCGGCCAGACGGTCATCACCGATCCGTCCGGCGCGTCTATGTCGCAGCGGACTCCGGTCAAATCCCTTGGGCAGGACGAGTTCTTCAAGCTCATCGCCGCCCAATTCAGCTACCAGGACCCGCTGAATCCCCAGAAGGACACCGACTTCATCGCGCAGATGGCCCAGTTCAGCACGCTGGAACAGACCCGCGCCATGCAGTCCGACATCGAGGGCCTCCGTTCTCAGTTCACCGAATCCCAGGCCAGCCTCCTGTTGGGTCAGGTCGTCAACATCAAGGACCCGATCTCGGGCAACAACATCCAGGGACTCGTCACCGAGGTTCGCCCCAACGGCGGCCGCGCCATGGTCGTGGTCAATGGTACCGCCTACGATTCCTCCGCGGTCCGGTCCCTTCAGATCCTCACCGAGACCCCGACCCAGCCGACCGTGTCGCTCCCCCATTCCGACGACCCGTTCGTCGTCGGTCCCGTCTATCGCCCGTGATCCCCGCCTCCCCGATTTTCAACAAAACGCCGAATCCAATCCCCTGATCCTATGCTCCGCTCCCTCAACACCGCCGTCAGCGGCCTCCAGTACCAGCAGAACCGGCTCGACGTCATCGGCAACAACATCGCCAACGTCAACACCACCGGATTCCGCGCCGCCACCACCCATGCCGCGGACAGCTTCAGCTCGATGCTGAACTCGCGGGCCCAGATCGGCTCCGGGGTCGCCACCGCCGGCGTCTCCAACTCCTTCACCCAGGGCGTCATCGCCGGCACCGGCCAGCCCTACGACATGGCCATCCAGGGCAACGGGTTCTTCGTCGTGAAGGACTCGGTCACCGGCGAGTCGTTCGCCACCCGCGCCGGCGACTTCCGCCTCGACACCTCCGGGTTCCTGGTCAGCCAGGACGGTCTCCGGGTCCAGGGCCTCGACGCCGCGGGCGTGGCCGGCGACATCAAGATCACCCTCGATCCTGCCAACCTGCCCACCGGTACCGTCGGCGTCTCCTGGCAGATCGGCAATGACGGCAAGGTCATGCTGACCCTCCGCAGCACCACCGCAGGAACCTCGGCCCCGGGGCCGATCCAGATCGGCCAGATTCAGGTCCAGAACTTCAGCGATCCGGGCGCCCTGACCAAGGTCGGTTCCAACCGCTTCTCCAACCTCGACGGCGCCGGTCCTTCCGGCCTCGGGACTCCGGGAACCGGCGGTCGCGGAGACATCAAGTGGCAGGCGCTGGAACAGGCCAACGTGGACCTCGCCTCCCAGTTCACCGACCTGATCGTCACCCAGCGTGGCTACCAGGCGAACGCCAAGATCATCACCACCTCCGACGAGATCCTCCAGGAGCTCATCAACCTGAAGCGCTGAACCCCTTCCACCCATGGCCGCATCAGCAACAGCAGAGAAGCCGGCGGAGGCCGCGAAACCCGCGGAGGCCGCCGCGGGCGGTGGTGGTGGCGGTGGCATCAAGTCGATGCTGCCCCTCATCCTCAACATCGTCCTCATGCCGGCCATCGCCTTCGCGATGACCCAGTTCGTCATCCTCCCCAAGCTCAACCTCAAGGCGTCTCCCGACGCCCACGCCGCCGGCGGCGACGCCGATGCCGACGCGGCCCACGGCGACGCCGCGGCCGAGGACAAGGGCCATGGAGAGGAAAAGGCCGACAAGGGCCATGGCGACGCCAAGGCGGATGCCGCCCATGGCGACGCCAAGGCCGACAAGTCGCACGGCGGCGATGCCAAGGCCGACAAGGGCCACGGCGACGCCAAGCCCGCCGGCAAGGGCGGCAAGGTCCTCGCCCCGCTCCCCTCGAAGCTGATCGTCAACGTCGCCGGGACCATGGGGACCCGCTACCTCGCGGTCGGAATCACGCTCGTCGGCAAGAAGTCGTCCATCAAGGACCTCGTCGAGGA
>JAIXUV010000023.1 GCA_027483345.1 Verrucomicrobiales bacterium
AACGGCCGGCAGCTCCATGAACGGCTGCTGGCGACGAATCCGGGCCTGAGGTGCCTCTACATGTCCGGCTACACCGCGGACGTGATCGCAACCCATGGCGTCCTCCAGGAGGGCGTCGCCTTCCTCCAGAAACCCTTCGGCATCGAGCCCCTGGTGGCGAAGGTGAAGGAGGTCCTGCAGCGGAGCGGGGCCTGAGCCGGACATTTGAAAGAGGGTCCCACGCCAAGGCGCCAAGCCGCGAACGTACGGGAAGGGGAGCGACGGCTTCGACGATGGGACCGGGCACTGGCCAGTGGTGCGCCCTTCGGCTTCGGCACCTTTGGCCTCGTATGCCGTTTCCAGGGTTTCCCCAACGGCGTCCTCCGCGTCCTCCGCGCCCCTGCGGGAGGACGAGTTCCTCGCAGGGCATTCTCCCGCAGAGACGCGGAGGAAGGGGGTCGCCAACGGGGCTGGACTCCCGACTCCCGACTCCAATCCCCCTACCTTTGCATTCCGCGCGTTCGACGTGTCAGATTCCGCCGGTCCCTGCATCCGATCCCCGCCATGGAAAAGCCCACCGATCCGTTCCACGAAGCCCGCGTCCAATCCGGCGTCCTCCCGGCGGAATTCCAAGGTCGACCGGTACCCATGATCCTTCGGCACGAAGACGTCCGGAAGGCGGCGAAGGACTGGCAGACATTCAGCTCGGACGCGCCGTTCCGCGTGCCGATCCCGTCCGAGGAGGATGTCCGGTCCATGCGGCAGCTTCCGGTCGAGACCGATCCGCCCGACCACACCGAGTACCGCGACCTGGTCGAGCCGGTTTTCCGTCGGGCCAAGGATCCCGCCATGGTCGCCCGCGTCGGGTCGATCATCGACGGCCACGTCCGCGCCGCCGTGGCCGATGGGCCGGTGGAGGTCGTCCGGCAGTTCGCGTTGCCCATCCAGTCCGAGGCGTTGGCGGTCCTGCTGAACGTTCCCGAGTCCGAGGCCGCCATCTGGATCGGCTGGGGCACGCACGTCTTCCGTGACGGGGGCAACGGCGCGAGGAAGGGGGCCGCGCTCGAGGAGTATCTCCATTCCCGCTTCGACCGTGCGGAGGCGGCCCCCGGGGAAGATTTCTTCAGCCTGCTTTCGACGGTCGAGTTCCGCGGACGCCGCCTCACCCGGGAGGAGAAGATGGGCTTCGCGAACCTCGCCTTCGCCGGCGGCCGCGACACCGTGATCCATTCGATCTCCTCCACGCTCGCCTACCTGGGCCGGAATGCGGCGGCACTCCCGTGGCTGCGCGAGGACCCGCGCCGGATCGTGAACGCCTGCGAGGAGATCTTCCGGCATGTCTCACCGTTGACCCACATCGGACGCGTGTGCCCGGTGGACACGGACGTCCACGGCGTGCCGGTGAAGGCCGGTGGGAGCGTCTCGCTGTGCTGGGCCTCGGCCAACCACGACGCCACGGTCTTCGACCAACCCGAGGAGGTCCGACTCGACCGGAAGCCGAATCCGCACATGGCATTCGGCGCAGGCGCCCATCTCTGTCTCGGAGCCGCCCATGCCCGTCTGCTGCTGCGGACACTGCTCCAGGCCTGCATCGACCACGTGGGCCGCGTGGAAGTGCTCGCGGCGGAGGAACGGGTCGAGGACGAGGCCTCGTACCGCCGCGTCATGGGTTACGAATCGCTGACCGTGCGGCTGCATCCGCACACAGGGAACCCCGTCGCCGCATGAATCCCCGCTCCCTCCACTGCGGCCTACGGCGGTGGCTCCTGTGCGCCGGATCCGCGCTCGCCCTGATGTCCTTCCGCGGTTCTGCGGCGGAGACGTCACCGGCCGGCGCCATGCCCCCGCCGCCGTTCGAGGCCGACATCCGGGCGTTCCGGGAGATGGACCGGACCAACGCGCCGACACCGGGCGGCATCCTCTTCGTCGGCAGCAGCATCTTCCGTCAGTGGACCAACGTGACGTCGGCGATGGCCCCGTTGCCGGTGGTCAACCGGGCGTTCGGTGGATCCAGGACGGCGGACCAGCTGCTGCGCTTCGACGCCGTGGTCGTCCCGTGGGCGCCGCGTCTGGTGGTGTACTACTGCGGCAGCAACGACCTGAAGGCCGGCGAACCACCCGAGGCGATCTTCGGACGCTTCCGCGAATTCGACGAACGACTCCGCCGCGATTTCTCCACCACGCGCCTTGTGTTCGTCTCCGCGACCCGTTCTCCCGACCGCGAGCCGATGTGGGACCGCGTCGACGACTACAACCGCCGCGTCCGCGAACACTGCCTCGCGACGCCGGGACGTACCTTCGTGGATGTGAATCCACTCCTCTTCGACGCCGCCGGAAGGCCGCGTCTGGAACTCTACCAGCCCGACCGGCTTCACCTGCTGCCGGCGGCCTACGCCGAGTTCGCCCGGGTGCTCCGACCGGTGGTCGCCCGCGAAGCCGAAGCCGCCGGCATCGGACGCTGACACGGGGCGGTGGACACGGATTTCAGGGATTTCCTCGGAATACCCGGGATCCGGATCCGAGGTTCCGCAACGCCTGAACGTTCGCCATTCCCGCTTCGACCAAGAGTCACTCGGAGTTTGTGCAATCCGTGTCCTCCCCGAGCTTCGAGTCACGGGATCGAGCGCAGGTACCGGACGAGGTCGGCCACGGCGCGGGCGTCCAGTCCGTCCAACAGCCCCTCGGGCATCACCGAGCGGCCGTCCACATAGCCGGCCTGCTTCACCGACTGCAGGGGGACGACTTCCTTCCGGCCGCCGGGGAACCGAAGGGTCAGGGAATCGGGCGTCTCCTCGCCGAAGAATCCCTCCACGGTGCCGCCGTCGGCGGTCTCGATCTGGAACGGGCGGAAGACCCCTTCGACGGCCTGCGAGGGATCCAACACCGCGGTGAGGATCGCCTCCGTGGTCCGGTTGCGGGAACCCGAGAGCGAGGGGCCGAAGCCGGCGCCGTCGTTCCGGATCGAGTGGCATCCGGCACAGAGGTTCTCGAAGCGCTTCCGGCCCCGTTCGATGTCGGTGTCCTGGGTGGCGTCGACGGTCGCCGTCAGCGTGCGGATCCGCTCCGCGATCTCCCGCCGCTCCGCTTCCGGCCTTGGCGGTGCGGTGCGGATAGCCCCGGTGAACCGCGCGGACTGCGGTGTCGGTACCGTTCCGAGCACCTTCTCCTCCACCATCCGCAGCAGGAGGTTGCGGAACGCCCCTTGGTACACCGCACCGGGTTCGAGGTAGTCTCGGTCCCAACCCTTCACCGTGCGGGTGAGGTCCGGCGTGGCCTTCCATTGGCGAAGCCAATCCAGGTGGGCCGCGGACGGCGTCTCGGGATGTTGACGGAAGAAGCGCAGCACCTCGGCGCGAACCCGGTGCGTCGGTTCCCCGGAGAGGCCGCGCAACAGCGGGAAGGCGGTCCCGAGCGGAGGACGAAGCGTCGTCAATGAACGGACCGCCTCGAAGCGGATCTCCTCCGACGGATCGGCCAGGAGCGTCTGCCAGAGCGCGGCATCGAATCGGCCCAGTCCCTCGAGGCACCACAACGCGTGGATGCGCAGGTCGGTCGGCGTCTTCCGGGAACGGGCGAGGTCGACGAGTCCCGGGGCGAGTTCCAGCGCGCGCCTCTGCACGATCTGGTGCCAGGCGGCCCGCATCTCCCAGGTGGAAGGCGCCCGGAGATGCCGCAGCAGACGCGAGGTCGGCGCCGCGGCGACATCAGGGATCCCGCGGCGCACCTGGCCCTGGTGCCGTACGCGCCAGACGCGTCCGCGGGTCTTGTCGCGGGCCGGGTGGTTCCGGTCGATCTCGTTGTGCGAGATGATCCGGTTGTACCAGTCCACGATGTAGAGGCATCCGTCCGGCCCGAACCGCAAGGCGACCGGGCGGAAGAAGTCGTCGTCCGTGGAGACCAGGTCGGGCTTCTGCTCAAACCGGTGGACGCCGTCGGCGCCGAGCGTGGCGGAGACGGTGTTGATGCGCCGGGTGATCGGGTTGGCCACGAAGAAGACCCCGTGCCACGGGTCGGGGAAGGAGCCCGACCGGTCGTCGGAAAGCGCCAACCCGGAGAAGCCGGTGCCGCCGAGGTTCAGGTTGGGCGCCGTGGGTGGATGGTAGGGCGAGGCGGGATGGACGAGGCGTCGGATGAAGCTGGGATAGGTGGTGTCCTGCTCGAAGGGCACCAGCGAGTAGCCGAAGTCGTTCGCCTCGTGGAAGAACACGCGACCGGTGCGGTCCTGCACCCAGGACCAGATGTTGTTCAACCCCGCGCCGAGGATCTCCAGGTCCGAGCCGTCGGGACGGAAGCGGGCGACGACGGTCCGGTCGAAGTTCACCGACTTCCCCGTGGTGGTCACCGCGTTGCCGGTGTTCAGCACGCCTTGGGAGAAGACGATCCAGCCGCCCGGCAGGTGCTCGAGTTGGTGGGGCAGGGTGTGGGTGTCCTGGATGCCGAAGCCCTTCAACAGGACCTTCCGCGAATCCGCCCGGCCGTCTCCGTCGGTGTCCTCGAGCAGCAGCATCTCGGGTCCCTGCGCCACGACGGCCCCGCGGCCGTACGGGAGCACGCCGAGGGGAAGGACCATGCCGTCGGCGAAGGTCCGCGCGACCTGTGGCCCCGGCCGTTCGGGATGGTCGACCACCACCACCCGGTCGGCGCCCGGACGCGTCCACACGCCCGGATCCTGGTCGCGGGGATACTCCGTCGCCGTGACGGACCAGAGGCGGCCGGAGTCGTCGAAGGCCACGGTGACCGGCTTCGGCAGGCCGGTTTCCTCGCTGGCGACGAGTTCGATCGAGAACCCGGGAGGCAGGCGGAAGGAGGCCTGCTCCTCGGCCGGGGACTTCGCCTGTGCGGCGGCATTGTTTCCGGTCTTCAGTTCCTCGGCCACGAGGCCGCGAAGCAGGGCGGCCGACAGGAGCAACGGCAGGATTCGGGATGGCCTTGTGCGCATGTGGATCCCCGAGGATGCGACGTCCCGTCGCCTGCCGCCAAGACGTGAACGTGGGTCTTACGCAACATCGCCCTTCCGCAGGGACTCGGCTCTGTCATTCGACACGGATTGCACGGATTCCCTTGGATCCGAATCCAAGGTGCGGCGCCACGGCCACGGTCGCCATCCCAGCTTCCGCCCACCTCCGCCAGAATCCGTGAAATCCGTGTCTCCGCCTGGGTCGTCTTCAGCGCGAGGATCCCCAGATCCGTTCGAGGACGCCGAACAGCGTCGGGTCGTGGCGCTTGAGTTCGGCTGCGACGAACGGGAAGAAGTCGTTCCGGTAGAGGTAGGCCTCGGTGCCTTCCGCGAAATACTCCATGGGGTTGTTCAGGCCGTAGTGGCGGACCTCGGCGCCGGTGTGTGCGAGCACGCGGTCGTAGCTTCCGGACTTCGCGGCGGCGGCATGGGCGGCGGCGATCTCCGGGTTGTCGAACGAGAGCACCTGGTCGTGGTAGCCGTGCGCCAGTTCGTGCAGCAGCACCGCCGGGTGCTTCAGCATCTGTTCCCGCGAGAGGAGTTCGCGGGCCTGGGTGACGTGCACCTTCCCCGTGAGACGCGGATCATGGCGGTTCGCGACCAGCCAGTCGCGGCTCGGATGGTACTGCATCGAATGGAGACGCGGATGGTCGAGCTCCATCCAGATCCCGATGGTGCGCAGCCGGGCGAGGGGCTCCGCAGGCACGAGGATGCGGATGCGCTGGAGGTGGTTCGCGAGCATCGTGATGGCCTCCGTGCCTTCGGCCTGGCGGGCGCCTGCCAACAGCGCGGGATCCAGATGGACGGTCCAACCCTCGATGTCCCGGACCACCGGGTCGAAGCGGATCCCGCGGTCCGGATCCAGAGGGAGGTCCTGCAACGCGACGGGGTTCGTTCCGGGGCGTCGCAGCAGTTCCAGCATGCCCTTTCCGAGGGCCTCGCCGACCAGGTAGCCGGTCTCGGCATTGCCGAACTCGTGGTGGCCGTGGCCTGGATTCGGCGAGCTTTCGGGCGCCCTCACGAATTCACGGGTGGCGACGAAACGGACCGTCCCGGCGAACTCGGGCAGGGTGGCCGCATCGGCCTGGGCCTTCCGCAGCGCCGTCCATTCCGGTGGGGCGTCCACCCATGGACCGGTCAGTTCGCCGACCACCACCGGCAGCGCCGGTGCGCCGAGGTCGCGTCGGAGGTCGCGGATGAACCGTACGAGGTTGGTCCCGTATTCCGGCACGGCGTTCCGGGGATCCACGCCGTCGTTCCAACCCTGGTACCAGACGAAGCCGGCGAGTCGATGTCCCCGTCCCGCCAGCGACGGGAACTCCTCGCCGATCCTCTCCAGGGCGAGCTTTACCTCGTCGATCATGCGACGGTACTCCGGTCCCACGGTCCCGCCTGCCGAGGGTGGACGGAAGTCGCGGTGCAGGCTCTTGCCGCCCCACGCCGTCTTGACTAGGAGCACCGGCTCGGCGAGGGCGTCGCCCAGCACGTGTCCAATGGCCAGTTCCGGTCCGAAGTGGTGTCCTCCTCCATAGACCGAGAATCCCACGGTGAGCGGTCCCGCCAGCAGGGGTTGGTCGACGCGTTGGTAGCGCACCCACACGTCATCGCGCACGGTCCACTTGCCGTCGGCGCCGCGCAGGTGCCCGAGACGCGGACCCATCACCGGGTCCTTCATCCGCTCCGCCAGGGTCCCGCGGCCTCCGTTGTAATCCGGTCCGTCGAGGTCGGCGACCGATTGGCCTTCCATGTTGGACTGCCCGGCGAGGATGAAGACCTGGACGGGCTTAGCCAAAGCGTCCAGCGATCCCAGCCACAGCGCCGTCACCAGCAGCAAGGCCGGGAATCGAGAAAGTCGGCGGAACAGGCCGGTTGTCGGGAGGGCAGTGGTCGGGTTCAAGCGTTGGGAAGAAGACACGTGGAGTGGGGACGCCGCAACCCGGCTCGGATCGCGGGAACGGTCTCGGGGCCGACAAAGCGGTTTCCCCGGCACGGGGCGGAGGTAGGCTCCACGGAATGGGAAGGGTGTCCAACGTGGTGGGCGAAATCCGTCGTCCGGGCTCGGTCCGCGTGGGGCGGAGCCGTGTCCATGGCCGCGGGGTGTTCGCCACGATGGCGCTGCCGGGACGGCGCAAACTCGGGGAACTGGCCGGCCGTGTCGTGCCACGCCTCGGCTTGCGACGTGCCATCCGGACGGAGCCGGTGATCTACTACGTCGCCCTGAACTCGCGGGACGCCCTCGACTGCCGGGATGGCAACGCCTTCAGCCACCTCAACCACAGTTGCGAGGCCAACTGCTACCTGCGTGTGTCCGGTCTCCACGTGGAGGTCTATTCGCTTCGGCCGATCGGTGTGGGCGAGGAACTGACCGTGGACTACGGGGTCACCCCCCATGCGGGCGGAATGGTGTGCCATTGCGGCGCGTCCTCATGCCGCAGTCGGCTCTAGCGCGCGGCGTCCTCGATGGTGCTGCGGATCGCCGCCAGGAGCTGCGTCGGCGATGCGGGCTTCTGGAGGAAGGTCTGCCCCTTCTCCAGCTCGAGGTCGCGTCCGGCGATTTCCGCGCTGTAGCCGCTGGTGAAGATCACCGGCAGCCGGGGACGTTCCGCGCGGATCCTCGTCGAGAGGGCGCGGCCGTTGATGCCCTCGGGCATGACGATGTCGGTGAAGAGCAGTTGGATGGCGTCGCGGTTCCGTTCCCAGACCCGCAGCGCGTCCACGCCGGAGGCGGCCTCGAGCACGCGGTAGCCGGCCCGCTCCAGGATCGCCCGGATCAGCATGCGGATGATCGGTTCGTCCTCGACCACGAGGATCGTCTCCGTGCCCCCGCCGGGATTCGACTGGGGAGCCGCTTCCGGTTCGGGGAGCGCGGAATCCTCGGGGAGCAGGATCTCCAGGGCGGTTCCCTTGCCGGGGGCGCTTTCCACGAAGACGCCGCCCCGGTGCTGCTTGACGATGCCGAAAACGGTGGCGAGTCCGAGCCCGGTTCCCTTGCCGGGCTGCTTGGTGGTGAAGAAGGGCTCGAACAGGTGGGGCATGACCTCCGGAGGGATGCCGCACCCGGTGTCGGTCACCCGCAGGAGCACGTAACGGCCTTCCGGCAGGCCGGTGCCGTTCCGGACCGGATCCCCGTCGAGGACCTTGGCGCCCGTCTCGATCACGATCCTCCCGCCCTCGGGCATCGCATCCCGGGCGTTGACCACGAGGTTGAGGAGGATCTGGTCGAGCATGCCCGCGTCGGCGTGGACCCGGAGCGGGAGCGAGGAGAGGTGCAGTTGGAGCTGGATGTCCTCGCCGACGGTGCGTTGGAGGAGCTTGGTGATGCCGGTGACCGCCTCGTTGATGTCGAGATGCTTCGGCTGCATCACCTGTCGGCGGCTGAAGGCAAGCAGCTGGCGTGTCAGGTGGGCGGCGCGTTCGGCGGAACTCCGGATGTCGTCGTGCAGTTGGCGGACGTCCTCGGGCAGGTCCGGGGTCATCGACGCCAACTGCACCTGCATCATGATCGCCGCGAGGATGTTGTTGAAGTCGTGCGCCACCCCGCCGGCGAGCTGGCCGACGGCCTCCATCTTCTGCGATTGCCGGAACTGCTCCTCCAGGCGGCGCTGGTCGGTGACGTCGATGGCGGTGCCGACGATGCGGAGCACCTTGCCGGTGGCGTCGGCGACCGGGAAGGCACGGTCGCGGATCCAACGTTCCCGCCCGTCGGGCCGTAGGATGCGGTAGGTGATGTCGTAGCTGCCCTTCGACTGCTCCGAGAGGACCGCACCGCGCACGCGGTCCCGGTCGTCGGGATGCACTGCGTCCAGCCAGACCCAGGGCGTCGCGTAGGCCGCCGAGACCCCACGTCCCCAGATCCGTTCATAGGCGGGGCTGAGGTAGAGCATCCGCTGCTTCTCCGGATCGGTCATCCAGAAGACCTCCTCGATGTTGTCGGCGAGTTCCCGGAAGCGCTCCTCGCTTTCGCGGAGCGCCTTCTCCATCCGGTGCTGGTCCTCCTTCCGACGGCTCACCTCGAGGGCGAAGCCCAGGTCCTGGGCCAGCTTGTCGAGCAGCGAGACCTCCTCGGCGTCGAAGAAGCCCGGGGTCTCCGAGTAGAGGTTGATCGTGCCGGCGAGTTGTCCGCCGACCCGGAATGGGAAGACGCCGGCCGATCCATAGCCCCGGTTCAATGCGGCGTCGCGCCACGGCGCGAACCCGGGGTCGGTCCGGATGCAGTTGGAAAGGAGGTGAGCGCCCGAGTGCAACGCCCGGCCCGTGGGACAGGAGCTCAGTTGCGGGTCCCGGAGGTCGATGCGGATCCTGTCGAGGTATCCGTCGACCACGCCGGCGGTGGCCGCCGGGACGACCGACTGCGTGTCGGCGTCCAACCGGCCCACCCAGGCCATCCGCAGTCCGCCGCTCTCGACCGCGATGCGGCAGGCGCCACGGAACAGCTCCTCGGGATCCGGCTCACGCAGGATCAGCTGGTTGATCTCCCCCAGGACCCGATACAGCCGGCTCACCCGACGTGCGTGTTCCACCGCGAGGGTGCGTTCGGTGATGTCGATGACGAACACCAGCACGAGGTCCAGCTTCTCCTCGTGGCCCCGGGCCACGCTGACACGACTGATCACCCGCATCGGCTCCCC
>JAIXUV010000241.1 GCA_027483345.1 Verrucomicrobiales bacterium
CCTGGGACGCGATCGCCGCGGGACCGGACGTGTTGGCCTCGGCCGCGCGGGCCGACGTCGTGTGCTTCGGGTCGCTGGCCCAGCGGGACGCCCGTTCCCGAGCAGCCATTCGGGCCTGCATAGGCGCGGTGCGGCCGGGGACGCTCCGGGTCTTCGACATCAACCTGCGTGCGCCTTTCCATTCGGCCGACGTGGTCGAGGCGTCGCTTGGGATGGCCGACCTGCTGAAGTTGAACGAGACCGAGCTGCCGGTGTTGGCCGGATGGTTTGGCCTGCGTGGCGGGCCGGAGGAGCAGTTGGAGACGTTGGCGCGGCGGTTCGGGCTGCGGGCGGTCGCGCTGACACTGGGAGCCGCCGGGAGCCGGCTGCTGCGCGACGGGGAGTGGCACTTTGAAGCGGGGCGTGAGGTGTCGGTGGTGGATGCGGTGGGCGCGGGTGATTCCTACACGGCGGCGCTGGTGCTCGGGCTGCTGCGGGGCTGGCCGACCTCGGAGATCCTCCGCCGGGCCACGGATATCGCCGCCTTCGTCTGCACCCAGGCCGGAGCCACGCCCGAGCTTTTGTCCGCGCTTCGGGAACCGTTCCGGTCCTGACGGCGGATCCGCGGAGGTTCATCTGCAGATGACGCAGAGGACCGCAGATCTGGGGGGAATCGCCCCGCTGCACGCGCAGGAGC
This sequence comes from Verrucomicrobiales bacterium, assembly GCA_027483345.1. Lineage (GTDB taxonomy): Bacteria > Verrucomicrobiota > Verrucomicrobiia > Limisphaerales > UBA9464 > SXXZ01. Next base: position 677 of record JAIXUV010000241.1, read on the forward strand.
CGACGTGAGGAGGCTCAAACTCCTGAGCTGCGGTGCCGGGTATGGAACCGGTGCTTTCCTGGGAATGCAGAGCCTCGTGACCTCGTCTCCTACGGCGTGCGTGGGCGGGAAACGAGGAGAGGGTTCAGTTCCGGCGGCCGGTGGAGCGTTCCTGGAGCCAGGTGAGGTCGCGGTTGTTCGGGGTGCTGATGTGCTGGGCCACGGAGAGGGCGCTGAGCTTCGGGGAGGTCCTGGGATCGAGCCAGCGACGGCTTTCGGCGTGGCCGTCGGCGAAGTTGAAGGCGCCGGAACCGGAATGGTAGCTGGCCGGGACGTCGATGAGGATGTGGGTGGCGCCGTTGCCTTGGAAGCCCTGCATGTCCACGACGAAGAATCCGTCGTTGAGGCTGTCCTCCCGTTCATCGAGCAGGACCCAGATCTGGGAAGGGCCGGGATTCTGGAGGTCCGAACCCTTGGCGTAGACCGTGTACTGATCCTGGGCGTTCCACGGTCCGCGGATCACGCTGGCCAGCCAGTTGTTCATCGAGACGCTGCGGACGCGGGGGACGCGTTGTCCGCCGTGGACCGAGGTGCTGCGGTCGCCGGGGCAGCGCCAGACGGCCGCCGTCCGGTGGTAGGGCCAGAGGTGGCTGCGCTCGAGGAAGACCCGATTGGTGTTGTCCGCGACGGGACCGGGGCGTTCGAGGGAACCCGCGACCCAGGTGTTCGGGTAATGGGCCATGGTGAGTGGGTTGAAGCCGTCCTGGTTGTTCCCGTTGTTCGGCGGCAGGCGGTCGAGGTTGTCGTTCTGGTACATCACCCAGGAAAGCCCGAGCTGCCGGAGGTTGTTCAGGCACTGGATCGTCTGCGCCTTGCTGCGGGCCCGTCCGAGCGCCGGCAGGAGCATCCCGGCGAGGATCGCGATGATGGCGATCACCACCAGCAATTCGATGAGGGTGAATCCGTGTTGGCGGCCGGGTTGGAGACGCATTGTGCGGATCCTGCGGCGCGTTTCCAACGGGACCGTGTCGTCCCGGACACAACGGCGTGCCATGGGGCCGGAGGCTGTGGAAGACCGGTCCAGCCTCCGCCCTTCGAGGCACGACGGGCCCGGGAAACACGAAGGGCGCCGGTGGAAGCCGGCGCCCTCCTGAAACAGCAGATGGGAAGCGGAGGTCCGCTACTCGAGGAAGGCCTTGTGCAGGGCCTGCATGGCCTGCTCGCCCTGGCCGAGGTCGATGACGACGCTGATCTTGATCTCGCTGGTGGAGATGAGGCCGATGTTCACGCCCTCGCTGGCGAGCGTGGTGAACATCCGCGCGGCGACGCCGGAGTGGCTGCGCATGCCGACGCCGACGATGGAGAGCTTGCCGATCTTCTCGTCCGAGGTGACCTCGCGGAAGCCGAGCTGCGCCTGGAGCCCCTCGAGCACCATGCCGGCCTTGAGCAGGTCGGGCTTGTCCACGGTGAAGGTCAGGTCGGTGGCGGGGTTGCCTCCGGCGTGGCTCGCGTTCTGGACGATCATGTCCACGTTGATCGCGGACTGGGAGAGCGCGTTGAAGATGCTGGCGGCGCGGCCGGGGACGTCGGGGAGGCCCCATACGGTGACCTTGGCCTGGTTCTTGTCGAGGGAGACGCCGCGGACGACGACGTCCTCCATGCTGGCGGATTCTTCTTTCACAATGGTGCCTGGGTTGTCGTTGAGGCTGGAACGGACCTCGAACACGACGTTGAACTTCTTGGCGAACTCCACCGAACGCAGCTGCATCACCTTCGAGCCGGCGCCGGCCATCTCGAGCATCTCGTCGTAGGAGATCTCGGCGATCTTGCGGGCCTTCGGGACGAGCCGCGGGTCGGCGGTGTAGACGCCGTCCACGTCGGTGTAGATCTGGCAGAGGTCGGCCTTGAGGGCGGCCGCGAGGGCGATGGCCGAGAGGTCCGAACCTCCCCGGCCCAACGTCGTGATCTGCCCGTCCTCGGTGGCCCCCTGGAAGCCGGCCACGATCACCACGTTCCCGGCGTCGAGGGCGCGGTGGACCTCGTCGGGAGTGATGTCCTGGATGCGGGCCTTGGTGTGGGTGCCGTCCGTGACGATGCCCGCCTGGGCACCGGTGAAGGACACGGCCTTCTGGCCCAGCGCATGGAGGGCGATCGCCGTCAGCGCGATGGTCTGCTGCTCGCCGGTCGAGAGGAGCATGTCCATCTCGCGCTCGTCGGGCAGGGCGGTGATCTCCTTGGCGAGTCCGATGAGGCGGTCGGTGACCCCGCTCATGGCGGAGACGACGACGACGACCTGGTCGCCCTGTTCGCGGTATTGCGCGACACGTCGGGCGACGTTCCGGATGCGTTCGGTATTGGCGACGGAGGTTCCGCCGTATTTCTGCACGATCAGCGCCATGGCTGGAATGAAAGGCGGCTGTTGTTTCGGAAATGGGCGGTGCGGCAAAGGAAAAAATGGACGGTGCCGCCGCCGGGAACCGGTGTCATCGGAGGGTTTCGAACCAGGCCAAGGCCGCCAACAGCGTCGGTTCGACGCAGCCGCCGTGGTCCGCCGAGGGCTGGGGATCGAACCGTTCCACACGGGTCGCGCCCAGCGCCCGGAACCGGTCGAAGGCCACCACCGCGTTCGCCGGGGGGACGTCGAGGTCGCCGGAACAATGGTAGAGGCGGAGCGGCGCCCGCGGCGTCCATTCGGTGAGGCTGTTCTCGCGGAGCGCAATCCGGAGGGGATGGTCGGCGCGGCTCCGGAAGTCCTGCAGGAACTCGGTTCGCACCGCGCGCTGGGCCACCGACGGAAGCGCCGCGTTGAGGAGGGCCGAGGGCGAACCGTTCGCGAACAGGGGCGGCACAGTGGTCGCATACGGCTGGGCCAACACCTCGGACAGCGATCCGGCGATGCCGTAGACGTCGATGTAGGCGGCGAGGATGTAGGCGAAGTAGTAGGGGTTCGGCGACGGTTGGTCCTTGAGCAGTTCCTCCGTGGTCACGCCGGCCAGGTCGTAGGCCCCGGCGCCGCCCGCGACGGCCGTGATCGGGAACTCCGCGGAATGGTTGGCCTCCAGTTCGCGCATCGCCGCGAGCGTGGCGTGTCCGCCCTGGGAATAGCCGGTGAGGAAGAGCCGTCCGCTCAACGCCACGCTGTTCGAGGACGTCCATGTCCGCGCCGCACGCAGCAGGTCGATCGTGGCCGAGGCCTCACTGCCGGCGTGGTGGTACGGATGGAATCCCGGCGAATCGCCGAGCCCGAGGTAGTCGGGAAGCACCGCGACGTAGCCCTGCGAGGCGAGGATCGCCCCGAGGTAGCCCTCGGTGTTCAGGCGCGACGGCACGTCCTCGCGGGCGGTGACCGTCCCATGCAGGTAGCTCACCATCGGACGCGGGCCCGTCACTCCGTCGGGGATCATCATCGCCCCGGACGCCTGGGTGCGGAAGCCGTGGGGATCGATGGTCTCGTACACCACCTTGTAGAAGCGGACCGCGTTCCTCGCGGAGAGGGTGTTGATGCCTTGGAGGGAGAGCACCAGCTGCAGCTCGAACGTGGAGATGGACCGCACGAGGGTCGCCGAGAGGATCTTGCCCCGTTCCGAGGGGTCGGGGATCCCCCGCACGCGGAAGAAGCCGTGGTCGGGGAGGAATTCCGCGGGAACGGTCAGGGTCCTGCCGGAGACGGGGAATCCGACGAACGGAACCTGGGCCCAGTCGCCCGAGGCGAGGTCCCTCCGCGATTCGACCACGAAGCGCATGTCCGGCCGCGAGGCGGACCAGTCGAGACGGTAGCCGCCGGCCTCCGGCACGGCGTTGGTGATCCGCACGACGGGCGGGGCTGCGAAGACCCGCGGTGCCACCAGCACCAGGAGGAGGGCGAACAGCCGCAGCGTTCCGGTTCCAAGGCTCATGGGTACAGGCTACGCGTTTCCCGTTCGCCGGGAAGGGTCTTCCTCCGATGCACTGGGCCGGCGGCTGGAAAGCTCTGCGGATTGCCCGTCACGGATCCCGCGGTTCCAGGGCGGGACAGGGCCAACGGGTGAGGAAGTCGAGCATGGCGTCGTGGTCCGGGATTCCGGTCCGCCAGGCTTCGGTCAGGAAACGGACCGGGTAGGACGGCTCGATGGAGCCGACGGTGACCTCGGAACCGGAGACCGAGAACAGGGCTTTCCAGGTGCCGCAGCCGATTTCGAACGGACCGTCGCGACGCGTCCGGATGCGTCGCGTCCGGTGTGGGGAAGGATCGCGCGAGAGCAGTTCGACCAGGCGCGGTTCGAAGTCCACCGCCCAACGTCCGCGGAGCCAGTCCAGCTGTTCGCGGGCGAGCGGCGCGAAGGCGACCCGGAACGCCGGAGCCTCGCGGCTCAGGGCGTCCACGGCGTCGATCCAGCCGGCGGAGGCGTCGGGGAAGCTGTCGTAGGACGGCACGTAGGGCTTGATGTCCAGCACGGGCGTTCCCTCCAGGAGGTCGCAGGGCCCGAGGTGCAGGCGCAGCTTCTCCACGTGCAGCAGACGGACGGGCGTGATGCCGATGGGATTGGGGCGGTGGGGTGAGCGGGTCGAGAGCACGCCACGGCGTTGGGCGGGGCCGCGGGGAGGCAGGACGAGCGGGCGCCAGCTCTCGGCGCGGTGGAAGACCCACACGATCCAGATGCGTTCCATGCCCTCGAGGTCGCGGACCGATTCGCGCATGCCGGGCCAGGGTTCCAGTTCCAGCACGCTGGATTCCGCGTCCTTCTCGTCGGGCTGATGCCGCGCCTTGAAGCGCAGATCCTTGCCCGAGCGCACATAACCGATCGGACGGAACGTGAAGGGTGCCTCCATCGGCGGACACGCTCGGGAAAACCGGATCCGACCGCAACCGGGTTCGGTCGCGGAACCAGGGGCACTGGGGACATGTCCGTGGGAATCGGGTTGGATCCCGCGGCGTTTGGGTTGGGACGGTTTCCGCCGGCTGAAGCCGGGACTCCATACCCTGAGGATGGTCTCGGCGTCAGGGTGTCCTGCAGATGGCATTCCTATCCGAGCCACTGGGTCCTTGGACTTGGGACAAAGGGCCCGATCACTGACGGACAACGGACGTGTCCCTTGTGGGCAATGAACGTCCTCCTCCGTGTCCTCCCAGTCTCCGTGGCCAATCTCGAGGAGCACTGATGACACGTCCGTGGGATACGGGTCTGGCAACGGACGGGTTTCCTGTGGTTTCCCGATCGGGAAAGCCGGATCAGACCGCAACGGGGTTCGGCTGCGGAATCGGTCGGATGATGTCGCCGACGCGCAGGGTGCCGCCTTCGACGATGGCCGCCCGTAGGCCGCCCCGGTGGAGCAGTCCGCGCAGGATGCCGGCGTGGGTGGCTTTCGCGAGGTGGTTGCAGGGTTCGCAAAGCCGGATTCCGCGGAGCCGGACCGTGCCGACCTGGAATTCCCGTCCGACCAACGCGTTCAGGTCGATGCCATGGGTGACGAGGTTCCGTCGGGCCATCGACGCATTGAACTCCGTGCCGGATTCCCGGGTGTGATGGTCCAGGTTCTCCTGTTCGACCAGCGTGACCTCGAAGTC
>JAIXUV010000044.1 GCA_027483345.1 Verrucomicrobiales bacterium
GTCGAGCCCTACCACCTGGGGAACGTCAACGGCGACTGGTACCTCTTCGCGAACGACCACCTGCGCAAGGCGATCCGGACCTTCGTGCCCTCGCGCATCCAGTCCGCCGAACCCACCGGAGAGACCTTCCAACGGCCTTCCAAGTTCGACCTGGAGAAGCACCTCAAAGACAGCTTCGGCGTGCACTCTCGTAGCGGCGACCATGCGGTGCGGATCCGCTTCGACCGCACCGTCGCCGACTACATCCGCGAGAAGCGTTGGCATCCGTCCCAGGAACTCGTCGACACCGCCGACGGCGGGGTGGAGCTGAACCTCCGTCTCGGGAGCCTTTTGGAAATCGAACGTTGGATCCTCGGCTGGGGCGGGACTGCCACGGTGCTCCAACCGCCGGAACTCGTGGAGGCGATCCGAGCCTCGGCCACCGCGATCCTGAGCCGCTACTGAACCATTCGGGAGCGCGAAGCGAAGAACGGAAGTTCAGGTCTCCATCTCTCCATGCACCGGACGCTCAGCCCTTCCCCGGAGCCCACGCCACCCTGGCGGAAGTCTCCAGATCCCGATCCACGGGAATCCGTGCAATCCGTGTCCGCTCCTCTCCGTGTCCTCCGCGTCTCCGTGGCCAAGCCGAGGCCGGATCCCAATCAAAGTGCCTGACCGATGCGGACCAGGTTGCCGTCGGGATCGACCACCGCGAACTCCCGCATTCCCCAGGGCTTGTCCTGCAGCCGGTCCATCCGCGGAATCCCATGGGGTGGCAATTGGGCCGACGCGAGCTCGCGATGCCACGACGCGGCGTCCTGCACGCGAAGGTAGCAGCCCGCATGGGATTCCTCGGGGCGCAGCCCGCGGTGGGTGAAGAAATGCAGCTCGACCGCGCCCCGGGTCAGGATCGCGTAGTCTCCGTGCTCATGGACGTCCCCCTCGAATCCGAGCCGACGGTAAAAGGCAACGGTCTCAGCCAGGGAACGGCTGGGAAGGATCGGAATCGCGAGGTCGGCTTCGGTGCTCATGGGGGAAGGGTTTCCGGTCGGACAGCGAAATCCCAGCCCACCCTGTCGGGATGGGAAGCCGGGCCGCCCCCGTACCGGGGACGATTCAGACCTTGGCCTTCGCCGCGTCGGCGGCGCGCCACAGGTACCAGGCCGCGGTCGTACGATAAGGTGCCCAGCGCTCGCCGATCTCGGCCAACTCGCGCGGCTTCGGCTGCTCGCGCTTCCGGAAGGTGACCCGATAGCCTTCGCGGACGCCGAAGTCGTCTACGGGCAGGACGTCCGGTCGGCCGAGCTTGAAGATGAGCAGCATCTCCACGGTCCATCGGCCGACTCCCCGGCAGGCGGTCAAGCGCTCCACGATCTCGGCGTCGGACATCCGGGAGATCCGCCGCGATGTCGGGACGGTGCCGTCGATCGACTTCGCGGCGATGTCGCGGATGGCGGCGATCTTGGACCCGGAGAACCCCGCCGCGCGAAGGGCCGTGTCGGGAACGGTCGCGAGGTCCTCGGGCTTCGGGAAGCGGCGTCCCGGGAAATGGGCGAGGAAACGGCCGAGGATCGTCTCCGCGGCCTTGCCATGAAGCTGCTGGTGCGCGACGGCGCGGACGAGGGATTCGAACGGAGTCCGTCCGCCTTCCGGCACCAGCGTACAGGGCCCGACCCGCTCGATGAGGGCGCCGAGCACCGGATCGCTGCGGCGGAGATGCTCGAGCGCTTCGGGGGTCATTTCGGGACGGCGTTGGTGCCCGCGAGACGCTGCAGTTCTGCCTGGATGCGTTCCTGCGCGGCTCGGTCGCGCATGTCGCGGGCGAAATGCAACTGGCGGGTGCGGACCGTCTGCCGGTCCGACCTGTCCGGGTCGATCTCCATGACCTTGTCCAAGGCCTCGAAGGCCGCACGCGGCTTGTCCATCACGCGGTAGGTCTCCACGGCGTCCAGCAGCAGCCGGACCCGTTGGCGCGGCGTGCAATCCGCGGCCGCCAAGGCGTTCGAGTACCAGGTGGCGGCCTTGGCTGCGCGCGACTGGTTCCAATAGAGGCGCGCGATCTTCTCGGAGACGATCGCGCTCTTGGACGCCAAGGGCTGCGACTCGAGCATCTCCAGGTTCCGGTCTACCACCTGCGAAGGAGTCAGCGGGATCCTCGAGGGAACCGCAGGGGCGGGCCCCTTCACCGGCACGCGACCATTCAGGATGTCCACGTTGACCTTCCGCACGAGCGCGTAGGCTGTGAGGGGACTGTTCGCAAGGGACAGCATCTCGCCATACTGGAGGGGCGTCAGCCGGAACGGCCGGTACAACGGATCGCCGATGACCACGGTCTGCCAAGAGAGCACGGGGTGGCAGGTCATCGCGGCCTCGCCGAAGGTCATCCCGAGGTAGCCCCACCTCTCGAGGAAGACTCCGGGATGCGGCGTGAAGTCGAGGTAGGGTTCTGCGACGCAACCCATGGTGCAGGTGACCCCCCGGGCCAGCATCGGCCCGACCCAGTTCTCGTCCCTCGAGCGGATGTTGGCACCGCTGAACGAGTGGAGATGGTAGGCAAAGGCGCCGGGGAGGAACTCCATCTCCGGCGCAACGAACGGACCGACGATGTGCGACTCGTACCATCCCACGTAGAGGCCGATCTGGCTCATCGGATAGCCGACCCCGAGGGTCTCCGGCTTGTTGTCGACGAAGGTCTCGAATCCCAGCCGCTTCGCCGCGGTAGCGGCGTTGGTGATCATCACATCACCCCGCTGGTAGGGGCCGTCCTTGATCGATCGGAGGTCGATGTAGGCATGCCCCCAGAGCCCGCGGGCCTCGGCCTCGATTGCCTTGTCGACGATGGACCGGGCGATGTCCGGCGTGGGGCCGTCGAGCCGGGTCACGATGAACGCGCCCTTCGTTGGCTGCAGCTCCGAGGCGTTGGTCGAGTTTCCGAATGGATTCCCGGTCAGACCGGCCCAACGGAAATGCCCGATCCGCGGCAAAAGACACAGGTCCTGGTCCAGGCAGGCGTCGTTCCGGTTGAGGGCGCCGGGAAGGCCGTTGGTGCCCTCGGCGAGGGTGACGTCGTGCTGGATGTACCAAGGGATTCCGAAACACGGCACCAGATACCGGATGCGGCTTCGGACAAGCGTGTATCGGGTTCCGGCGGGGACCGGTCCTCCCGACGGCACCGGTTCCCGGGTCCACTCGGCGAGGCCGTTCGTGGACATCCAATCGAGCAACGGTTGCTGGAGCAGCGTCGTGTACTCACTACGGCTGATCGATCCGCCGTCGGGCAGGTCGAAGCCGACGACCTGCGAATCCGGCACGGCGCGCTTCCGGGCGTAGTGCTGGGCGACGGCCTTGGAATCGGCGACGCGCGAGTTGTAGATCACCAACACCTCGTCCCCTTCTGCGGCCACCAGCCGGAAGGCCGCCGCCGAAACGGCGACCAGAATCGACCACAGCAGCCGGAACGTCGGGTATCGGGGAGTCATCACGTTGTCCAACATCAGGTCGGCGGGACCAAAGGCAAACTGAGCCGTTCCCGGACATGCCCGAAGAGCACGGCGAAGGTCTCGTCCGGGGTCTGGCCGGTGTTGTTGACCCGGATCGCGTCCAACGCGGGGATCAACGCGCCCTTCTTGCGATGGATGTCCATGCTGTCGCGCCAGGCGCCGTCGGTGGAGCCGCCCCGACCCTCGATGCGCTTCTGGCGCTCCTCGGCGTCGGCCTCCAGAAAGAACTTCACCGGGGCCAGCGGGAACACCTCGGTGCCGATGTCCCGCCCTTCCATCACTAGCGGCCCCAGGGTGCTGCAGTCCCGTTGCCGGGCCACCATCCAGTCGCGGACCTTCCCGATCTGCGCCACCACGGGAACGCACTTCTCCACGGCGTCGGAACGGATCTCCTTCGCCGGGAAATAGCCGTTCACATGGAGCCAAGCCTGCCCGTCGACAACCCGCATCTCCACCTTCCAGGAACGCAGTTGGCGGGACACGGCCTTCTCATCGGCGTCGGTCATCGGTTTCTCAAGCCGGATGCCTTTGCCGAGGCAGTGCCAGGCGAGGGTCCGGTACATGGCGCCGGTGTCGACGTAGATGTAGCCGAGCTCCTTGGCGAGCCGCCGGGACAGGGTGCCCTTTCCCGACGCACTGGGGCCATCCACGGCGATGACCTGCGGCAGTTTCATGGTGGGATGGCTCATTCGGCGTCGAGTTCGGAGTGGGTGAGGACACGCCCGGTCCGGGCATCGGTCACGGCCACGCCGAGTCCGAGCGGCGCCGGGGCGGCCAGTTTCCTGAAGAAGTTGGGGAAGGTCTTCCGCACGCAGCCGGGATGGCGCAACCGGATTCCCGGCACCTGCAGCCCGAGGGTCGCGAAGCACATCGCCATCCGGTGGTCGTCGTAGGTCTCGATCTCCGCCCCGTGCAGGACGGACGGCTCGACGGTCAGCGTGTCGCCGGACTCAGTGACCCGGGCGCCGCAACGGGTCAGCTCCGTGCGCAAGGCCGCAACCCGTTCACATTCCTGCACGCGCAGCCTCCCGAGGTCGGTGAACCGAACGGTCCGACCCGCCAGCGGCGCCACGGCGATCGCGGTCATGATGCTGTCGCCGAGGTCCCTCTCACGGGAAACCTCCGCCGGCAGGTCGAGGAATTGGGGGTAGCGCGCGTCCACCTGCCATCCGGAATCCGGCCAGTGGTTGACCGAAATCCGGTCGCGTCCCAGCAGGTGCGCCGCCGCCCAGAAGTAGCTGCCGCTCGAGGCGTCCGGCTCGACCTGGAACTCCCCGCCACCATGGGGGAACGTCTCCATCAGCCGACGGGTCATCTCCACATAGGGGATCTCGTCGGGGTTGGCGCCGGTGACACCGATCTCCCATCCAGCAAGGCGCGACGGCATGAGCAGCGCCGAGGCGAACTGGGAGCTCTCGGCCACGCTCACCTCGCATCGAGCCGCACGCGGGCCGGTGCCGTGGAGGACGGCGGGAAGCCGGTCGTTCGGCGAGTCGACCCGGTATCCCAAGGTCCGAAGCGCTGCGAGCAACCCGGCCTGCGGACGCTCGTGCATCCGGGGAACGCCCGCGAGCCGGTACGCACCCCGCCCCAGGCAGCACAGGGCCGTGAGGAACCGGGCCGCGGTGCCGGCGTTGCCGACGAACAGGTCCAACGGTTCCGCTGCCGTCCCGGCCCGGGGAATCGTTCCACCGGCACCCTCGATGCGGAGGATGCGATTCGCCTCCTCCGCGGGATCCGGCAGCACTTCCACCGGGAATCCCATCGTCCGCAGACACCCCGTCATCACCTGCGTGTCCTCGCTCCACAAGGCACCCCGGAGCGTGACCGGACCCGAGGCCATCGCCGCCAGGATCAACGCGCGGTTGGTGATGCTCTTGGAGCCGGGGATCGTGATGGCGGAGACGGAGGGACTCCCGGCGGGCGGGATGATCTCGATGAGGTCGGGAAGCGGCATCGGCAGGTTCGGTCGGTCAGGAAACCTCGGGGTACCGGGCATCACGCCGGGTCTTGGCCTGCTGGAAGAACTCCTCCACCGCGGCCGCGTCCCCTTCGTCGAGCGCACGGCGGAACTCCTGGAGGTCCTCGATGAACACCCCCAGCACCCGGGACAGGTTGCGGCGGTTGGCGAACGAGATGTCGCGCCACATCTGCGGCGATCCGGAAGCCACACGGGTGGTGTCCCGGAAACCGCCCGCGCACAACTCGGCCTGTTCCTTCGGGTGGACCGGACTCAGGACGTAGTTCGCCAATCCGGCCGCAACCACATGCGGCAGGTGGCTGGAACGCCCCACCAGGTCGTCGTGCAGCATCGGATTCATCCGCAGGACCCGGGAACCCACCGATTCCCAAAGGGCGGACACGCGGTCCACAGCCGCCTGAGGAGTGCCGGTGGTGGGCGTGACCACGGAAACGGCGCCCTCGAAGAGATCCGCCCTCGCATGCGCCGGCCCCGACTTCTCGGCTCCGGCCATGGGATGGCTGCCGACGAACAGCACGCCCGCGGCCTGGGCCGCGGGCTCGATTTCGGCAACCAAGGCCGACTTCACGCTGCCGACGTCCGTGACGAGGCAGTCCGGCGCGAGGAACGGTGCCATCTCGCGGAACAACGCCGGCATCTGGCCGACCGGCGAGCAGAGGACCACCAGGTCGGCGCCTCCGACGGCCTCGGCCACGTTCCGGGTGCAGCGGTCCACCACCCCAAGGGAAAGGCA